>NZ_JAJSPB010000031.1:0-41307 GCF_021282325.1 Marinobacter sp. G11 | reverse complement strand
TATGGGGCGGCGACAACTTCGCCAGCACGGAGGCTTTACGTTCTTCGGAATAACGAGGCACTATCAACACCTGAACCGCCCAACTGGTTAAAAATTAAGTAGTGCCAACTATCCTGCCAGAGGGGGGGATCGCGTTTGCGCTACTGATGATTCTCGGTCTTCATATGATTTATGAGGGTATGAAACCCGAGGAAGACGGCGTAGAAAAGCCGGCGGAAAAGTCCTTGCTCCGGACCTGCATTACCGCTTTCAGTACCAGTATTGACGCCATGGCGGTGGGCGTGAGCCTGGCATTTATCAACGTCAATATCTGGATTGCTGCGGCTTTAATCGGACTGGCAACAACCCTGATGGTGACTATTGGCATAATGCTGGGCCGCGCTATCGGAGCTGTGATGGGGCACCGAGCAGAAATATTCGGCGGTCTTACGCTGGTTGCGGTGGGCGCCTGGATATTATACGGCCACCTGTAAGTTTCGTTTCTGAGGCTCAGAGTCACTTAGGCCCGGCATTCAAACCGGCGAGCATCGGTGATTTCAGGTATTAAACTGTTGCCTTGACTTCATCGATGGCCTGCCGACCTGGCTGTAGAGGCCAGACAGAATCGTCGAGGAAATGTCCGGATGCGATTGATGCGTATGGGTGATTGCCATGTTAACTCCCACGGTTGACTACAATGATATTTGAAATATCCAGCAATCTTGAAATCAGTCCTGAAGTTGTCTCTGAGCTGTTTACGATGGAAGGGGTCAATAGGGAGCTAAGTCCTCTCATCCGCAGACGGCCCCCTCCGAGTGGTCAAACAAGGCAATCTCCGATTGGCCTACTGGTAGGGTGCTGTTTTCAAGCTGGATACTCCTGTTTGGTATCGTGCCTATCGATCGACACAAGTTCTTTTTCGCTAGCATCGATCGACAAGTGGGATTCGCGGAAGAATCCAGCTCGTTTTGCAATAGGTTGTGGCGCCATCATCGGAACATAGATCGATACGGGACGGCATGCAGGCTAACCGACACTGTCGAATTTCAATGCAGGTTGCCCATGTTCACCTTGTTACTGACACCGGTTTACCGGTTCATTTTCAAGCATCGCCATCAGGTTCTCAGGTCTGCTTATGGTCGATCTTTCGATGCACCGCGTGCTGATTAGCACGCACACTATTCCAGACCGCGTCATTCTTGAATTCCGCGGGATAACGTTGGTTGCTCATGGCACTCTCTGCTATGCTCTAATCATAGGCTAGAAGTTTCTAGTGGACCCGGGTAAGTCCACCCTTTACATTGCGCCTTCGGCTCCATTTCATGGGCGCGCATGCTGCAAACGTTAGTAACTTTCTCTTCCTTTTTAATTGGAACTTGGTATGAGGCATGCTGAAAGGCACAGGACAGAACGGATTGGCTGGCTCCGTGCTGCGGTTCTGGGCGCAAATGATGGAATTGTATCTACCGCTAGTCTGGTTCTTGGGGTTGCGGCGGCAGGGGCGGACTCGAAGGCTGTCTTGGTTGCTGGTGTTGCCGGTCTTGTTGCAGGCGCTATGTCGATGGCAGCGGGTGAGTATGTGTCAGTCAGCTCTCAATCTGATACGGAGCGGGCGGATCTTGCCAGAGAGAGTGGAGAGCTCGTTAGGGAGCCCGAACAAGAACAAGCGGAATTGGCTGAGATCTACGTAAGGCGAGGGTTGGATCCAGAGCTTGCAAGCACAGTAGCAATTCAGCTCATGAAGCATGATGCGCTTGGGGCTCACGCACGCGATGAACTTGGTATTTCAGAGGTATCGACGGCTCGCCCGATTCAGGCCGCGTTTGCGTCGGCAGGTACATTCTCGGTTGGCGCGGCACTTCCCCTGCTCATCGTTTTGTTGTTGCCGAGTCACATACTTATGTGGGCTGTTCCAAGCAGCTCTCTCTTGTTCCTTGCGTTGCTGGGCTCACTAGCAGCAAGAACGGGGGGCGCTCCCGTTCTTGTGGCTGCTTCTCGGGTAACTTTTTGGGGCGCCCTGGCAATGGCCCTGACTGCGGGGATCGGTGCCCTTTTTGGGGTGGCCATTTGATTTGCCTACAGTGCTTTGTATCGCCTAAGAAGGCGCTGCTGCCGGACATATTTTCCACTGCGCTCCAAATTTGCCGTAGAGCGCGGCGTTATTCCAAAACCTGAATGTTCGCTTTGCGACCTTACCGGCCACTCCGGTGTCTCAAGTTTCGCCCAAGTTGTGGCGACATGACGAATCGATGTTGAAGCTCGGTCGGGGCTGGTGCGCAGGAAACGGCGTATTTCTAGTTCGTCGTTGATAATCAGAATACAGGGCTTTTCCCAGTTATGATCCTGTGCGGGTGTGTGTAAGCTATTCCTACAGCGATGACAACCCCCGGGGCTCTCGGCTTCAGAGTATCCATAACATGGAGATCATTGAAGTCGGATGTGCCTTCGCCGCTCTGAGAGGGGAACTGCTGGATGCCTGCTCGTTTATGGTGTGTCTTTGTGTGGGAGATCATGCGGAGAAACAAAAAAAGCCAGTTCTCACGATCTCCGTAAGCAACTGACTTTCTTGGCAAGATTGGTAGGACCACGCGGATTCGAACCGCGGACCTCTACCATGTCAAAATTAAGTTTCTAGCTCTGCAACCATCTGAATATAAAGAATTTACCCGCCAAAATTGCCCGCCCTTTTTGCACAATTTGCACACCTTAGAAATCAATGCATTGCGCACTGTATATCGGGAATCAATTCTTGCTTCTGGCAATGCTCAACCCCGCCTCAACCCGCACCCACTCCCGCTCATGCCCCTGCTGATAATGCTCCGTCATCTTCTGATCGGCGTGGGCCATAAGCGGCTGTATGTACGTTTCGGTGTCGTAGCCCTGTTTTTTGTACAACCAGGAGCCCAGGGCGCGGATTTCGTGGAAGGTGGGGCGCGCTTCTCTGGGCATTTTCTTGAAGCTTTCGCACTTATCCCGGGTTTTGCGGAATTCTGCGGTGAAGGTGTTGGGGGTTAGCTTGGTCCAGTGGTCCCGGCCTTCGGCTTCTACCTTGCGCACCGGCCGGCGGTGGATGATGTAGGGGCTGGGTACGTTGGATTGCCGGGCCCTGGTGATGATTTCTTCCAGCTGGGGGCAGTGAATCATCAGGTGTGAGTGCTCGTGCTTGCTGGATTTCTGGCGGATTACCTGAAGGGTTTGGTTGTGGTAATCGGCGAATTTCATGTTGATGACTTCGGCGCGGCCCTGCAGGGTGATGAGCGCTATTTCCATGGCCAGCTGCATCCACGGCTCTGCTTTGGCGTGGATCTCCCAGAACTGTTCCAGGGTAAGACGGCGGCGGGCTTTTTCGTAATCGGATTTGGCGTAGGTGATCTCTGCCGGGTTGCCGATATCGGCCGGGTACAGGCCTTTCATGATGGCGAAGCGGAAGAGGTCTATCAGGGTGGCGCGGTGCTTGATGTAGGCGTCACGCTCGAAGCTGTCGTCCAGGTACTTGGCGATGGCTTGCACGTCTACTTCATCGATCTGTTTGTTGCCGATGTCCCGGCTGATTCGGTTCAGGCGGTACTCGAGTATTTTCTGGGTGCCAGGTGCCAGGCGCTTGGAGGGCAGCAGTTCTTCCTGGTACCGGGTGATGAGGTGGTTGATGTCTTTGCCGGCGGTGCCGAGTACGCCACCTACCAGATCGGCTTCTTTGATGAGTATGCTGTTGAGCTGGCGCGCGGCGGCCTGGGCTTCGGCTTTGTTGTTGCCCATGGCGTGGTACTGGCCGGTACCGGGGTGGCGGTACTGGTAGTAGGTGACGCCGTTTTTCACGCTGGCGTATAAGTTTTGCGCCAGATCTTTGTTCCGTTTTAGCCGCCTTCTGGGTGCCATTAGCTTGCCTGCAGTACCTTATCTACCAGCGGGTTGCCGGTGGTTCGATTTGCTTTGTCTGGATCCACAAACCAGAGCCCGCCAATTTTACGCGCCCCGGGAATGTGGCCTTCATTCGCCCATTTGTAAACAGCCCGCATGGATGGGCCGGGTTCTTCAAAGGTTTCTTCTCGCCATTTTTCCAGTGATTTGAGTTTGGCCATAGTGGTCACCTTGCTACTTTCGGTTTTCTTCAGGCGTGAATATCGCCCCATTCGGTACTTTTGGCCTGCTCCAGACAGCGGGCGCATTCAAAACCGGATTCTCCGTTGTAGTTTCGGTACCAGTTTTCAGTAATGGCACCGCAGCAGTTGCAGGGCCCGCGCTCTTGAGCTGCTGGGCTGGCATCAACAGCGCCATCGCAGTATTGCTCAATCGCCACAACACACTCCGATAATGTCGTACCAGAACCAGGCCGATTGCGGCTCTCCCGCTAGGGCCAGCCCGTATGTGATCAGCCCGATAGTGGCACACGCGCCCAGCATTACTGCCACCTGGATAAGCACCTCTCTCATTGTTCTGCCCCGGCATTCAGCGCCGAACGAATCACCCGCTCCGCATCGTTCCTGGCAGCTGCAACCACCATCGGGCCCCAGCTGTCCGGCCAAACGCTGCCGTCTTCCCAGGCCACCAGGCGCTGGGCTCCGGCTTCGATCATCTCATCAGTAACTTCCGGTCCGACCGCCGGCTGAACACTCTGACCACCTGCAGCTTCCGCCAGATCACACAGCGCGCTGATATCCCGCATCTGCACCGCTGGCCATCCATCGGGCTCGTGGTCTTGCTCAAGGCTGCGCATTCTTTCTATCAGCCCTTTCGCGCCGCCCTCCACCAGCTCTTTGTGGGCCGGCCCGGCAGCACTGGATGGATGCTCTCGAACTGGGCTGATGCTGGCGCCCCGAAAACGGTCTGCCCTGGCGTAATTCAGCGCCGAACGAATCACCCGCTCCGCATCGTTTCGGGCCGCTGCAACCACCATCGGGCTACAGCTATCCGGCCACTCGCTGCCATCGTCCCAGGCCACCAGGCGCTGCGCTCCGGCATCGATCATTTCCGGTGTGATAGTTACTTCGCTTCCTGAGCTATCAAGGATTCCTTGACAGTTGCCCTTCAGCCCCCGGAGTTCGCCAACCATTTCCAGCATCATGTCGTGCTCAGCTTTTACGTGCGCCTCGGATTCTGGCCACTCGCCCTCAATCGAGTGCGACAGCATCAGCTCATAGGCCTGGCCAGCAATGAGTACGGCAGCGCCATCAATCAATCGCTCGGCTTTACTCTGGCCGCTCAGCTTGCGGTCCAGTGCATCTTCTCGTTCAGTTGTTGCCATGCTTCTTCTCCCATTCGCTCAGCTTCTTGCGCTGATTCCGCACCTGCGCCCGAAGTCTTTTGTTCTCGCGCACTTAGTAGTCTTTCCGGTCACGCAGCTTGCTCAGGCGTTCCAGTAAGGCGCTGCATTTGTCGCAGCTCATGTCGAACCACCAGCCGACGAGCCTATAAGTCCGCTAACCAGGTCTTTCTGTTTGGCCCTGTAAAGCCAGGCCCCTTTGTGGAGCTCGACTTCTTCCGTGTTCTCCCGAAACCAGTCAAGGTTCTGTACAGCTCGGTCTATACACTCATAAGTCACGCTCGCCACTTGGTCTCGGTAGCGCATTTCAATAGGCCCGGGCAGCTTCGGATACCTCGGATGTTTCAGGAAGCAAAGCTCCCAGCCTTGAAGGATCATCCGTTTGAGATCCGGCACCCGGGTAACGTCAGGAAGCCGTTTCATGCCACACCCCCGATCGCATCATGTTTATCCAGCGGCCGACTGCTCACGATCCGGCTTGCCTTCAGCCGGCGGCCATCGACTACCATCGGAATCATCGCTCTTGCTTCACGGAAGCCTGCTTCCTCCGCCTGGTTCTCGCTGGTTGCCCGGACATAAACCGAACGGGTGGCAACGATCTTGCGGTTGCCATGGGCCCGGTAACCCACCAGCACCTTGTATGGCCAAGGCCGTGAAGGGTCGGTGCGTAGCGGGTGGTCCGGTGAAAGGTCGCGAATGTTCATGCCGCCCTCCGAATTTGCTCTGCCTGCTGCTGGTAAACCTGCTTCTGCCGGCGCACCAGCGTGGTTTTGGAAATGTTGTGCCGAGCCATCATGG
Source organism: Marinobacter sp. G11 (assembly GCF_021282325.1). Classification (NCBI taxonomy): domain Bacteria; kingdom Pseudomonadati; phylum Pseudomonadota; class Gammaproteobacteria; order Pseudomonadales; family Marinobacteraceae; genus Marinobacter; species Marinobacter sp. G11. The sequence continues at coordinate 35,270 of NZ_JAJSPB010000031.1, read as the reverse complement.
CCTGATCGCTGTACCGGCTCTGAAATTCCTCACGAGCCAGCCAGTAGATCCGCCGACGACTGAACGCTTCTTCCAGCTTCTTCTGGTCAATTCGCGGGAATAGCGCCGGGCAGACTTTGCGCAGGCGGTCCACTTTCTGGATGGTTCGAGCCGAAATACCAACTTCCAGAGTGACAATCTCGGCGGCGTTCTCAGCCATGCGCCGCCGCAGCTCTTTGCGCTTGATCAGATCGGCGTCAACAGCTGCCCGCTCATGCGCTTTGAGGTGATGTCTTTTTCGAATCTGTTCCATCGTCTCTCACCAATTCGCCATTGATCAGCTTGTAGGGATACTTCGCCGGCTTATGCTCCGGGTTGTCGTCCCGCTCGATGGCATGTCCATGTACTCCCTGGCTGTGCTTGCAATCTCAATCAGCACGTATCGAAGCCTTTCTATGTCGCGGGCTCCGTGATGGTCTGGGCTTTCGGGTTTCACGATTTCATCCTCCGCACTGTCTCTTCCCTCCGCACCTCCAGCCCTCGGCTGGTGATGGTCCAGTTGTGGCTGCGTTGCAGTTCTATCAGGCCCTGGGCTTCGGCTTCGTTCAGGGCTTTGCGCAGGCGCTCGGGGCGCCATGAGGTTTTGGGGCGTTTGTCTGGGTTTTCGAAAACGCTGTGGTAACGCTGCAGCAGGTCTGTCCAGCTTTGGGGCACGTCTATGCCCCGGTGGTTTTCGAACAGGCGCAGCAGGATCAGTGCGTCATTCGAGATTGGCTTACTCATTGGGGTGGCCCTCCGGGTGGCTGGGTGTGTCGAAGCCGCGCAGTTCTGCCACTTTGCCTTCCGGGATGTTGAACACTACGCCGCCCATGTCTACCTGGGCCGGGCCGGCCAGGTAGGTGGTGGGGGCTTTGCCCTGGTATTCGTCCCACAGTTCGGCTTTGTTGGTGAGTTCGCGGATGTAGCGCACCAGTTCGCCCTGCATGCGCTGGCCGCGGTCCCGGCAGGCTTCGCGGATGTCTGCCAGCAGGTGGAGCAGGGCGGTGGTTTCGTCGTTTTGCTGCTGGCTCATGCCGGGTACTCCGCAAGGCTGGCCATGGCTTTCCGCGCGGCACGCAGCATGGCCTGCCGGTGTGATTTCTTGTCTATGCCCTGGTGGTTCATCATTACCAGCACTTGGGTGATTTCGCCGATGGTTTCTACCGGATTTCTGTTGGCGCTGTTGATGAGGGTGATGCTGCAGTCATCGGCGCTGGTGTTGATCAGGCGCTCCATTTTGGCTTTCACAACGCTGAAGATTTCGGCACCGGTGAGCTGCGGGCGGGGCTGCTCAATGCCGTCTTCCCGCAGGGCTTCTTCAAATTCGGCTTTGGTGCAGGGTTCAACGCTCATGCCACGCTCTCCGCTGTTGTAATCACTTCCGCTTTGTCGATCACTTGCTGCAGCCAGTCTGCGTAGGCACACAACCGGGCCATGCGGCCGCGCCATCGGCCGGCCTGCTCGGCTGGGCTCATGTCTTCAAAATCAAAGCTCACATCTACCTCGTTAACGCGGGCGTAGCTGCTGCCCATGCTGTACCTGGTGTCTGCCGGCAGGGTGCGGGCGGTAAAACGGCGCACGTGGCCGCTCATGTCTACAAAGCTGTGAGCAAGCCCTAATTCAGAAATCTGGGCGCTTAGCCGCAGGATTTCGCAGGCTTTTTCAAACATGGCGGCGGTCATCCGGGGGACGCTGGTTTCTACTGGGGCGGTTTCCATGGTGCTGTCTCCTGTTCAGGCTGCTTTTGGCAACCAGGCGGCCATTTTGTTAATGAGTGCCAGGGTGGTTTTGCAGTCGGTTAGGGCCCGGTGGGCTTCGCCGTCTACTTCGATCTGGGATTGCCAGGCGGCGTTGGCCAGTGATTGCCATTTCCAGCAGTTGCGGTCTTCGTCCCACTGGCCGTAGAAGCGGGCGTAGTTTTGCATGGCACAGTGGGTGCTCATGCGGGGGCTGGGCAGGCCGTGGCGGGTTGCGCTTTGGTGGATCAGCCGGCTATCGAAAGGAGCGTTGAACATCACCACGGTGCTGCCGTGCACTATGCCGGTGAGGTCTGGCAGTACATCGGCAAAGGTGGGGGCGCTGGCTACGTCTTCCATGGTGATGCCGTGCACGCGGGCTGCGCCGGCGCTGATTTCACCCAGGGGTTTTACCAGGGTGTCTAGCAGTACGTTGCCCTGGCAATCGATGGCGCTGATTTCCACAATTTCGTCTGTGGTGTCCAGCCCGGTGGTTTCGGTGTCTATAATGATGGCGTTTTCTTTGATCCAGAACCGGGCCATGTCTGCTGCGAGTTCTTTGGGTGTCATGCTGATCTCCTTTCTGTTGGCATCTGGCAGGGCTCTCGGTGAAAGCCCTCTCAGATGCGCCCCGTGGGGCGCGGCTGGTTACAGGGTGTGAAATTCGCCTACGAAGGTGCGCACTTCGGAATCCTCAAAGCCTGCGCGCAGTTTTTCTTCCAGCTCTTTGGCCATGTCTTCCTGGGCGGTTTCCAGGCGCACGATGCGGGCGCTGATCAGGGGCTTTTCGCCGGTGATCAGGCTGAGGCGTACGGTGAAGGTGCGCTCCTGCAGGCCCTGGTAGGGTTCGCAGGTGAATTTCAGGAAGGCCGGCAGCTGGTCTTTGTGCTTGGCCTCTACTTCGGCCATGGCGCTGCGGCGGCTGCTGAAGGTTTGTTCTTCACTGGTGGCTTCTGCGTTGGTGCCGATGGTGATGCGGCGGATGGCGGCTACCGATGCAGCCAGTGGCAGTTCGGTGCGGCCGTCTTCGGCAAAGGTTTTCAGGTGGTCTATCCAGTCTTCCAGCCATTCGGCCAGTTGGCGCTGGTCAAAACGTTTGCCGTTGATGTTCAGCAGCTCGCGGAAGGCTTCGGTTTTTTGCAGGGTGAGGTGTGCCTGGTGGTCTCCGTGGCCGGGCTGGTCGATGTCGCCCAGGTTGAAGAAGGCGATGGCGCGCATGGCCTGGGGGTTGATGAAGCACGGGAAGTGTTCACCGGTGAACTCGTCGTACCCGCTTACGGTGACTTTTACGAATTCCACAAACTCTTCAATCAGGTTGGTAGACATGCTGCCCCGGAAGCGGCGGCGGGTTTCCAGGTACTGTTCCAGATCGGCAATCTTTACGCCTTCCGGAAGGGCCACGGCGGAGCCGTCAGACTGCGAAAAAATGAGTTGTTGCAGTTCTTTGGCCTGAACGGCTTTGGTGTATTCGTGCAGGGCGCTGTTGTCGTGCAGCAGTTCGGTGCTCATGGCTTATTCCTTGTCGTCGTCGTGGCTTTGGGGCTCACCTTTGCGGGTGAACAGCTGGCTCTGGTTTTCGGGGAACATGCTCATGCGGCCGCCGGTGTTCACGTGCATTACGCTTTCGGTGGTGTTCTCCTGGCTGTAGCTGCCGTTGGCTTCGGGCACTTTGTAGGTGAGGGCGTGCTTAACGCCTACCCGGTAGCTGTTGCCGATGCGTTCCAGCTTGAGCTTGATGTTGAGTTCGCCTTTGCCGTCGTGGTCGATCACGCCGGCGGCTACGTCGCTTAGGGCGCGTGATACTTTTTCGGCGAACACTCCGCCGTCCAGATCGTTGATGAATTGGGGCAGGTCTGTACCCCGGTTTTGGCTGCTCACAGGGCTATCTCCGGTTGGTGTGAAAGTACTCTTCCTATGGTTTGCACCTCCCGGCCCACCAGATTGTGGAGGCCCGGGCGGCTTGGGTAGTACTGCTGGGCAGCCAGCAGTTCGTGGCACAGGTGCAGTGCGTTCAGCGGGTTGGCGGCGGTGGCCTTCTGGATCTCTACGGTGAGTTCCAGGTTGGACAAGCGCATCAGCCCTGCCAGGTTGTGGGTTTTTGCTACACAGGCGCGCGGCACGGTGCTTTCCTCCAGCCAGGCAATCATCTGTTCTTCGTGGGTGAGTGCTGGCGCGTTCATGGGTTACTCGTTACCCCAGGCGGTGATTACCGGGGCAATCTCGCTGGGGGCTATCAGGTGCCTGCCGGTGGTGCCGGTGGCGCTTACAAAGTTGATCAGGTGCCGGGCCGCACGGTTAAGGTGTGCGGGCAGGCGGGCGATGTCATTCAGGGCCAGGGGGTACTGGTCTGGGGCCCATAGGGACAACAGTAAGCGGCCGGCCTGCCGGCCTTGCAGGCTGGCTGCCATGGCGGCGCGGTACAGGGCGTTCAGTGCGGTGGCGATGTGGGCGGGCTTGGTATCCAAAGCCAGTTCGCACAGTTGGTTTTCCTGGCTGTATAGGCTCCAGCTGCTGACTGTGCGAGAGGTAAATTCGGCTGGTTCCGCCTGGGTGGTGGATGGCAAGCCAGTGCACGGTTTTTTTGCGGCGTATTCCGCTTTCGGTGAGCTCATGGGTGCTTGTCTCCTGCAGCGTGGCGTTGGCCAGCAGCCACACGGCTGCCAGGCTGATCAGCAGTAAGGCGAGTGTTTCGGCCATTGGGGGTGTCCTCCGGTTGGCGGCGGGCGGGTTTTACCTTCAGGCTTTTGCCCAGGGCGCCGAATGCGCGTTCCAGATCCGCAATGGTTGTGGTGTCTGGGATGGTCAGGGTTGCCATGGGTGTCTCCTTACAGGTTTCTGAGCAGGGTGGCGCCGCGCACCATGTGGGCACGGATGGCGTTGGGGTTGCCGCTGTAGGCGGCGATGGTGCGCCGGATTCGGGCCTCTACTTCGGAGCGGTTACCCTTGGGGAACAGCCGCACGTGGCCTTCAATGGCTTCTTTGATTTCGCTGGGCTTGCCGTTCAGCTTGCGCTGCCACAGGCGTTGCCAGCTCATGAGCAGTTCTTTGGTGGTTGGGCGGTTTTCGCTAAGCATTAGTGCGCGGCTCCTTCGGCTTGGTTGTTGGCTTTGGCTATTTCCACCTCAAACTGTTTGGCCAGCCACTGGATGCCGGCATCGGTTACGTGCGGCGTGGCGTACAGCTTTGGGCCCAGGGTGGGGTGTTCGTACTGTTTGAGTTCGCTGGTGAACAGCCCGCGCACTACGTAGCAGCGGTAGGGCAGGTTGTTGTTGTTCAGCACCTTGCGGGCACGCAGGGCGCGGTAGAGTTTTTGCGGGCCCAGGTTGAGCATGCGGGCGGCTTCGTGCAGGGGGGTGGTTTGGTTCATGCCTGGATCTCCCCCAAGGCTTGAGTTGTGTCTCTGCACAGCTCCAGCAGTTCGCCAATAGTTAGTTCTTTGGTTGTTTTGCCAGTGGCCTGAATGCGCTTTGCCAGCTCCTGCTGGTAATAGGCATTGGTGCCGCATTCTCTGTCTAAGTCCCAGATTGGCCCCAAGATTTGGCATACGGTTTTGATATCCATCACGCAGCACTCCCATGGTTGGCCGGCAGTACTTCTTCCCAGCGCACGCGCTGGGCGCTTTGGGTGCGGCTGCTGGCTGTGCGCAGGAATGAATCACCGGTGCCGGTACCCGCAGAAACGCCGCTGACGACAATCAGCAAAGCGGCAACCACCTGCAGGGTGTTGCGGGTGGCTTTCAGGTAGCCGTTGGAGAAGGCCCGGGCGATGGCCAGGCACCGGTTGTTGCAGTTGAGTTTGTGGAGTACCGACGACACCAGCTTTTTGGCGCCGGGTTCGCCGTGGCCCCGCAGCAGGCCGATGGCGCTGTTTTCTTTGCCTTCCGCCATCCACGCGAGGGTTTCCAGCTCGGCGCGGGTGAACAGATGGTTCAGGTTGCAGGCTGTAAATTCTGTGGCGGTGAAGGTTTGCATTTAGTCTGCCTCAATTTGATTGAGAATTAAGGCAAACTTAACCCCGGTTTAGCGGAGAGTCAAGTAAATTTAGAAAAACTTAATGCGGTTAATTTCTGAAGGGGGAAAGTTCTTTTTCAAGCAACAAGAATTTAACAAGCGCCTTTCGAAGATCTTTGTAGTGGGAAGAGCCTTGGCGGGTGACTACAGACCATGGCCGGGATCGCTCACGAGTTACTAGCTCGCCTTCAGCGCCATCCCAATCATAATCTTCGTAGGTAGGAGAGTAGGCCAAGGCGAGTGCTGGCGTTTTTCGGGGTTTCATGTTTTTGAAGTGGTCAAATAGTTCTAGCCGATCATCCACGTGTTTGACCGTCCAGCCTTTAACCTCAAAGGCAGGCAGGTAATCGCGCTTGAAGGAATCTATCGACTCTAACGAGCCGTTGGACTCGAAGTCCTGATAAGTAACAGGTGTGTCGGAAGGAAGAATCTTAATTTTCTCAACGAAGAAGTCTTTTTCACTCTTGGAGGTGTGGCAATAGGCGCGAACCTTGTTGCTATGGAACTTGATTGGGAATATTTGCCGGGTTGTTCCTGGCTGCATGCCGCCAGAATAAGCGACAGTAAGAACCTCTCCATCCTTAAGTGCCTGCAGCAGTAGCCGTTCATTTTCTAGTTGGCTTTTGGTTCGCACCCTGGGCTTTAGCCTTTTAGGGCCGGAATCCTGCTGATATTTCCGCTCGGCGCCTTTTTCAGGCAACTTGCTTCGGCGCCGCTTGCTCCCCTTCTTCGGTCCAAAAATGGCCGCAAGTATGAAAATGATAAAAAGCCCGGTAAGAAATTCCATGTCCTCTTCCGTGGTGCTGGCCAGCCGGCTATCTGTTGGTGAGTGTCTTTATGAAGCTGGCGAGGTGGGTGATTGACTGGTCTGAAAGTACCTTGGTGGCATGCGCCTTGCGGATTGCTTCGATTAACTGCTCAACTTCGCTTGATTCGGTGTCTGTGTCCCTGGCGTAATAAACCTTGGCGTTCTCTTCCTCCATGTACTCCCTGCGGTTTTCAGATACGGAGGAGATGCGCTTGGTGCCGGTGCCGTGTTTTATCCAGAGGTAGCGGTAGCCGCTGATTTCGCTGAGTGAGAACAGGTTGTTTTTGCTGATCTGGCCCTTGCGCTTCCACCGGGCAACAGCCTGCTCGGATACGTCGCAGTATTCGGCAATCCGAACCTGCTTGGCGTCCCCGTCTTTTATGGCTTCGTTAAGCCGATTAAGAAAACCTTCATGTGTATCCATGGCGCAACGTTAAATTCTAACCTTGTCATTGCCCAGCAAGGGGGTTAAGCTCGTCTTAATTAAATTAAGTTTGCGAGACCGGAGCGATGACCCTCAACCAGATATTCGACAAGCTGACAGCTCACCCGAACATCAAAACCAAGCGCCAAATTGCGCATATCTGCGGTATCACTCCGCCTGCCCTCAGTTGCTGGAAGCGTGTGCCATCCGAACACTGTATTGCCCTTGAGACCGCCTGCGACGGTGATGTAACCCGTTATGACATGCGGCCGGATGTGTTCGGGCCTGCCCCAAATACTGAAACAAAACAATCAGTGGCATAAGTAACCACGCGGATACTGGATAGAAGGGCTCTTTCCATGCGATTTTTGTCTGTTCCTGGAGGCCGCCATGAACATTGATGCGGTGCTCACTCAAATGCGTGAACTCGGCCTTGTGGTCGATTCTGTTGATACCTCGGGCAAGTTGGTCCGGGTTCCTGTCTGTTTCCCTCGTGCCGATAAAGGCAAGAAAAAATCCGGCTGGTATGTGGTGCATGAGTTTCGGCTTAGCTCTGGCGGTATCGGGCTGGCTGGCTCTTTTGGCAACTACAAGGCCGATGAGAAGCGCAAGGTTGGCATGCCGGCCGGATCGCTGACAGAGGCAGACCGGGCGGAATACGAAAAACGGCGCAAGTTGGCCCAGGAGAAAGCCCGCAAAGAGGCGGAAGAGGCAGCCCGCAAGTGCAAAGCGCGTGCGCAGCGTATTTGGGCTGGCCTGCCAGAGCAGGGGCCCAGCCAGTACCTGGCAAAGAAGGCGGTGGCGCCGTTTGGCTTGAAGTTCAGCCGGGGCAGTGTGGTTGTGCCGCTGTACAAGCCGGTGGCTACCGATGGCCCGGAGCTGTTCGCGCTGGATTTGGTGAGCCTGCAGTTTATCGATGCCGAGGGTGACAAGAAGTTTCTCACCGGCACACCCAAAGAGGGCTCCTTCCATTGGCTGGGCCCGGTACCGAACGCGGAAGACCCGGTTGTGATTGTAGAGGGCTACGCCACGGGTGCCAGCGTGCGCATGGCCACGGGCCTGCCGGTGGCGGTGGCGTTTGATGCGGGCAATCTGGTGCCGGTGGCCCGTGCGCTGCGCCAGTTTATGCCCACGGCGGTGATTTGCATTGCCGGTGATAACGACACAGACACCGAGCAACGGCAGGGCAAGAACCCGGGCCGGGTGAAGGCCCAGGCAGCTGCGCAGGCGGTTGGCGGGGTGTGGGTGCTTCCGGAGTTTGCGGAGGCTGCCCATGGCGCTGAGTGATTTTAACGACCTGCACAAAACCAAGGGGCTTGAGGCTGTTCGGGGCCAGGTGATGGCCGCTATCAAGGCTGGCCCGGCTAATACGGAACAACCACCGGCATCTCCCCCGGCCCCCTCTGATGCTGGGGGTGCGGGGGAGGCTGACCCCCTGGCGAATGCCCTCAAGCGTTATGCGCTGATCCATGGTGAAACCAAGGTTTACGACGAGCACGCCAAGAAGGTTTACAAGCAGGCGGGCATGAAGGCGACCCTGGGCGCAAAGGTGTTTAATGAATGGCTGAATCACGAGGGGCGGCGAACCACCACCTGGGTGGCAATTAATAGCGCCGGTGAAACGCCCGAAAAGGGGGGAAGTACCGATCCTCTGGAGAAGATGATTAAGCGTTTTACCTACATCTACCCAACAAAGAATGTATGGGATGACGATTACCAGGACGTGGTTACGCTTGAGGCGCTGAAGGCGCTACATCCTAATGAGTTTGCCAGATGGAATGAGCACCCAAGGCGGAAGGTGAAGCTGCAGGAAAACATTGTTTTCGACCCTACTCAGCAGGCAGACCCAGAGACAACGATTAACACCTTTACGGGCATTCCGCTGGCGCCAGACGAGCCGGCGAAAGCCGACGGGTATTCTCGGTGCCAGTCGATTATGGCGCTGATAAAGCACCTTTGTAACGGTGATGAAGAGGTGCTGGACTGGGTTCTTAAGTGGCTGGCTTACCCGCTGCAGCATGTGGGTGCCAAGCTGGACACGGCACTGCTGTTTCATTCGGACGTGCAGGGCAGTGGTAAATCGCTGTTCTTTGGCCGTGTGATGACCACCATTTACGGCCGTTATGCTTCGATCCTTGGCCAGCACCAGCTGGAAAGCCAGTACACAGACTGGCGCAGCCGGTTATTGTACGCGGTGTTTGAGGAGGTGCTGTCTCGCACTGAGAAGCACAACCAGATGGGCACCATCAAGCACATGATTACCGGCACCACCCAGCGGATTGAGCGCAAGTTTGTTTCCGGCTGGGAGGAAGCCAACCACATGAACGGCGTGTTCCTGAGTAACGAGATACAGCCGTTCCCGCTGGAGCCTTCAGACCGCCGGTTTCTGGTGGTGTGGCCCAGGCATACCCTTAGCCCGGAGTTGCAGCACGGCGTTAGCCTGGAGCTGGACAATGGCGGCCCTTCGGCGTTCTACCAGTTACTTTTGGACTACCCGCTGGGCGATTTCTCTCCCCATAGCAAGCCGTTGCAAACGCGGGCCCGCGAGCGGATTGTTGAGTTCTCTCTACCCAACTTCGAAGTTTTCTACCGTGAGTGGAAGAATGGCGAATTGGATGTGCCTTTTGGGGCCTGCCTGACGCGGGACTTATACGGCGTTTATCAAACCTGGTGCAAGCGCACGGGTAACCGTGCCCTGAGTGAGACCAAGCTGATCACGATTTACGCCAGCCGGATTAATAAAGAACGTAAGTTCTACCGGCTTGAATGATGTGGCACCAAAGTCAGGTATGTTCTTTATTCCGGAAGGCTGCAACAAGCCGGACAACACCACCGATATGGATTGGCTGGGCGGTTGCGTGAGAGAGTTCCGTAACAAGCTATCTGACGATGAGGAGGCATTCTGAACATGACGAGTGACAGTGTTGTTATTGCCGTAGGTGGAAATGTTGTAGGCGTTACCCAGGTGGCCCGGCAGCTGGGCATAACAGAGGATAAGCTTCTTAAAGCCATCCGCGGTGCGGGTTCTGGTGTGGCTGAAGGGGTGGAAGCGTTCTATAAGGCCTGGCTGGGCGGTGAGCTGCCCATACCGGTGATGCCTTGCCGATCTACCAGCCTGTACCGGTTTTATTCCTGGTGGTGCGCCCAGCGCGGTGCGCGGGTGCTGTCTGAGGTGATGCTGCTGCGCACGATGCCGGTTGGGCTTTCCAAGGTGAGGCGGTGGGTAAAGGTGGGTGGCGCAATGAAAACCTACACGTTTATTGAGCCAGACGACTGGAGGCCACCGCAAGGCGTGCCACTGGCAGAGGTGATGGCAAAGCATGAGGCGGAGTTTTCGGAGAGGCTGGCAGGCATAAGGGGGTAGTTCAGCCGGTTTTATACAGGGTTTACAGGCACCATTTTTAAACCCTGTATACGTTCAGCCCTTGGGGCACAAGGGATATACAGGGTCTACAGGGTTTACAGGGTTTTCCGCGCGCGTGTGCGCATAAATCCAGAATAACAATAAGCGCTGCGAGTGATTAATTTTTTTTCTTACGCGAGAGAATAACTATGTAAACCCTGTAGACCCTGTATATCCCTTGCAGCAGAAGGGCTAGATATATACAGGGTTGTGGTTTAACCCTGTATATACCCTGAATATTCAAAAAAAACGGACAGAGGGGAGTTGCGTGATGTTGGAAGACACCAAAAACCGGCTGCAGGATTGGGGTGAGTGGGTGCGCAGTGGCGGGCCCAGCCTGGGGTATTCTGCCGTTAAGCTGGCCGCAAGCTGTGGCGGCTGCACGGTGCCGGATGATGAGGCCCTGGTGGTAGACCAGGCGGTGGCACGGCTTAAACGCCGTGAGCCGGTGCTGGGCAGGGTGCTGGTGAATTACTATGTGCGCCGGTGGGATTACACGATGATTGGGATGGAGGTGAAGATGAGCCGGGAGAAGGCCCGGGTGCTGCTGCGGAGTGCGGAAGCCTGGGTGGATGGGCGGCTCTTCACTTAATGGAATTCATATAAACTAAATTAGGTTGACTCCGTGCATGCACGAAGGTAGGCTAAATCCCGTACAGTCGCAGAAGTGCGCACTGAACACCAAGAGCCCGCAGAACCCCAGTCAGAAATGGCTGGGGTTTTTTTTGGGGTCTGCTTTTTCCTGTTGGTTGACTCTCACAGCGCTTGCCCTCGTTTGAGGGCTTTTTTCCGGAGGTTTCCATGAGCAAGCTGATTCGCGTGATCGATGGCCTTATCGAGCGTGAAGGGGCGTTTGTGGATCACCCGGACGATAAGGGCGGCGCAACCATGTACGGGATTACGCAGAAGGTGGCCCGGCTGCATGGCTGGGATGGCGATATGCGGCACTTGCCCAGGGCGTTGGCGGTGCAGATCTACAAGGATCAGTACTGGAGCGCTCCGAATTTTGACCGCGTGGCAATGCTGAGTACCCGGGTGGCGGAAGAGCTGCTGGATACGGGTGTGAATATGGGCATTGCCTGGGCCGGTAAGTTTTTGCAGCGCAGCCTGAATGCGCTGAACAACCAGGGCACGCATTACGCGGACCTGGTGGTGGATGGCCTGGTTGGCAATGGCACGCTGGGCGCGCTGAAAGATTACCTGGATATCCGGGGCCGCTCCGGTGAGGACGTTCTGATGAAGGCGCTGAACTGCCTGCAGGGCGCTCGCTATATTGAGATTGCTGAGGCCCGGGAGAGAAATGAATCGTTTGTGTTCGGGTGGTTTTCACACCGCGTGAACCTGTAGGAGTGGTTATGGCGTTCCCGATTCCGGTGATTGATGGCCTGCTGGATGTAGGCGGCAAGCTGATCGACAAGATTTGGCCAGATCCCGCTGAACGCGATAAGGCGAAGGCCCAGCTGCTGCAGATGCAGCAGAACGGGGAGCTGAAGGAGCTGGAAACGCGCATGAGCGCCATTCTGGCTGAGGCCAATAGCAAAGACCCATGGACAAGCCGGGCCCGCCCTTCGTTCCTGTATGTGATGTACGCAATGATTCTGGCGGCTATCCCGATGGGTGTGCTGCATGCGTTTGAGCCGGCGGTGGCCAGTTCGATTGCCGAGGGCATGAAGGCGTGGCTGGCTGCGCTGCCAGAGGAGCTTTGGTGGTTGTTTGGCGCCGGGTACCTGGGGTATTCCACAGCACGCAGCGCAGACAAGCGAGGGCTGCTTAAGGGGCGGGCCGGGTGAGTTTGAGAGATCTCCTGGAGTCTGCAGGTTCCACTATGCATATCAAGGCTGACGCGGTTGTGCCTCAAACGTCGTATTGGACAAACGGTATTGGCTTTGCTTTTGGTGCGATTTCGTTCAATCAGTGGATTATGGCGATAACACTGCTGCTGGGTGTGGCTACGTTCCTGGTGAACTGGCACTTTCAGCGCCGGCGTGATTTGCGTGAAGCGGAGCTGCACCAGAAGCGCATGGCGGAGGCGCGCGGTCTTTACCAGGATTTGAATCATCGGAGTGAGTTATGAGTGGATCAAGACCGCTGTTCCGCCCCCTGTTCGGCGGCACGCAACCCCAGGCCACCGGCCCGGGCTCCCAAACGCCGATTGTAGACGGCTTCTACGGCGAGGTTTCTGCCCAAGAGCTGTATACGGGTGATGAGCTGGCTTTGATGCTGGGGGTTACTGAGGGCGTTTCGATTAACAGTGATGCGGGCTGGCTCAAGTTTGCGCACGAAGACAGCATTCTGTTTATTGCCAAGCGGCCTTTTCGCTATTCGATCAGCTGGGCGCATTTGTATGAGCGCGGGCTGGTGTATGGCACGGACGATACCGGCAAGGCGCCCTATGGCACTCCGACGAATCAGCTCACCAAGGTTCGGAAGAACGGCAATGATTTTGTTGTTCGGCTGATGACTGGGGCGAATGCGGATCCTTTTGCTGAATCTGATCCACTGTTTTTTACGGCAGATATGTATCAGCAGAATGTTGGCGGCGGATCTGAGTGGAATGATCTGATCTATCGGATTCACCAGGCGGTGCCGAGTGATCCGGCTACTGACGGTTTTCAGGCTGACCGCCATGGCGGCCCGCAGGCTGGTCCGAACTGGGCCAATTATACGGATGCTGATATCGGTATTGCCTCTGGCCTTGCACGGGCTTCATGGGTCCAGGAGCAGTCTGACGTGAACTCCGCCTACCGCGCGTACCGTGGCCACTATGACCTCGCGTACTTCTATTGCTATACCGCGACGTATGTGGCTTCGTCTCTCGGGTGGCGGCCCGTCTTGCAGCTAATCCCTAACAACTGATTGCGCGCCGCTCGGCGGGCTTGACCCGCCGGCAAGCGTTTGAGGACCGACATGGAAGTAACGCACAAGCCTGGCGACGCGGAAAGCTTGAAGCTGTACGCAAAGGCCCAGGCACTGCTGATGAAGGTTTATCCGACGTTTCAGAACTACCCCCGGGTAGAGCATCACCAGCTTTGCGCCACGATCAAAACCCTGTTCGCAAGGCTGCTGGAGCATATTGCCCTGGCCAAGTATGCAACCTCTGTGAGTGTACGCATGGCGGCCTGCAAAAAGGCCGCAGGTGTGCTGCAAAACCTGACTACCTGGTATGAGCTGAGCTCCAAAAGGCGCTACATCAAGAAAGAGTTTTTGAGGAGGTGGATACTGATCTCACCGAACTCAAAAAGATCCTGGCAGGCTTCATGAAGACTGTCGGGGAACCAAGGCGCAAGCCGTAACTCCGCCAACCGCGCGAACCGTGGCAACAATGACCTCGCGAACTTCAATCGCAATACCGCGACGAATGTGAATTCGAATATCGGGTGGCGGCCCGCCCTGCTGTGTTTCTCCATCCCGGCGGTTACGGCTTCCGGGAGGTACTGCGTGCGTACGCGCACTGCAAGGGGGCTTGTGTCTGCTGCAGGTGGCTTTTGTCATCAGGCAGAAAACCGAAAGAGGGCGTCACTCTCTGTATTGGCGCCCTCGACCTAATTTGACAAGGATCGTTGATGTTTTCCGAAATCACGTCGAAGGAGAACTTCGACGAGGCTTTCCGAAAGACCCAGCTGGGCGCCCCGAAATATAAGCCAGATGCCATTCGCTTCACCGAGAACCAAACGGTAAACCTTGCCCGGCTACGGCAGCTGGTGATCAGCGGCGAATACCAGCCTGGCGAGTATCTGGAATTCTCGGTGTTTGAGCCGAAAGAGCGTGTGATCTACGCGCCCAGGTACAAAGACAAGATTGTGCAGCATGCTGCCAACAACGTGCTTCGGGATTTCTACGAACCGAAGTTCATCTTCGATAGTTATGCCTGCATCCGGGGCAAGGGCAATCAACGGGCAGTTCTGCGCATTCAGCAGTTCGAGCGCCGGGCCTCGCTGACGTATGCCGATCCCTGGATCATCAAAGCCGATGTTCAGCGGTTCTTCTACAGCATAAACCGGGACGTGATCCTGGCGATTGTTCGCCGGAAGATCACTTGCCCGGAAACTTTGGCGCTGCTTGAGCGGATTGTTCTGAGCTCCCCGGGTGATCTGGGCCTGCCACTTGGCAACCTGACTTCGCAGTTACTTGCGAACGTGCTCATGAATGAGCTGGATCACTACATCAAGCGCACCTTGGGCGTTCGGCTGTATGTGCGCTACGCAGATGACCTTGTGCTGATCGTGGACGGCAAGGCCCAGGCACAAGACGTTCTTGCCTGTATTCGGGCATTTGGCCGCGATGTGCTGGACCTCCACTTCCCAGACCGTAAGTGCTTTATCAGGCCGCTGCACCTTGGCCTGGAAACGCTGGGTTACCGGATAACGCCAGCGGCGATCTTGCTCACATCGGCGGCTAAGTCGCGCTTCATTAAACGGCTGAAGGCGCTGGAAGGGCTTCTTGCCAGCAAACGGATTACGCCAGCAGAGGCCTTGCGGTCACTCACCAGCTGGTACAGCTACGCAGGCACAGCGGCCTGCCAGAGATTTGTTCGGGATGCCTGCTTGCGCACTGATCGCATACGGTTTGCCGACAACGAACGATTCATCATTCTAGGGTGATCACATGATCAAAGATGACATGACCCCATACCGGTTTCGGGTGCGGTTTGAGGATAACGGCGTAGAGCGCACGCATTACACAGACGACCGCCGGTACTTTGAGCAGCTGATTGCTGCACACGGCCACCTTTCAGGCCTGCACATTGATCCTCTGATCCTGACCCCTGAACAGCAGCAGCGCCTGGATGACATCAAGTCTGCAGGCCTGACCGGCCATGATGCTGGCGTGTATGTGCAGCACGGCACCACCGAGGCGGAAGACACCGGCTATTACGATGCGGCAAAGATCGATGCCTATCACCGTTCTATGATTGAGCCTTCGGTTAGATGTCAGCGGAAAATGGCGGAAGTGGCCGGCGTTGTGATCAACGGCGTGCGCTACGCAGGTGATGCCGGAAACCGGCAAGCGCTGCAGGAAGCCATTCTTGCTGCGGACGATGGCGGTATGACGGTGTTTTCGGCGTGGAAAGACTCAGACAACCAGTACCACGTAAACCACCCGGTCTCCGCCGTGAAAGATGCACTGCGCAAGATTGGCCAGCGCAGATCCGCCTTGATTGCCCTTGAAGCGCTGTACGTTGCCCAGGTTGCAGATGGCACTGCTGATCTGGCCAGTTTGGACTGGACAACCGAATACGACTGATCAACCTGATAGGTGACTTATGGTGCACACAACTCTGAACCCGGACATGGACGATAAGCAGTACCTGGATAACCAGGCCATCCATCGGCAGCGCTTCAACCACAAAGAGCAGGTTAACGGTACCGGCGATTGGGTGCTTATCCCCCCCGGCCCGGCTGAACTTGCCGTGAGCGTGGAGCCTTCTTCTGGTACCGCACGCATTGAATATACCCAGGACCCCATTGCAGATGTTGAGGCAGGAACAGCTTCCGGAAAAGTCTGGCCCGATGGTGACGTTGCCGGCTACACCAGCAGCGTGATGGCCAACGCGGTTACTGCGGTCCGGTGTGTGAGCACCGGCGCCACAGATTTCCGGGTAACCATGTGATGTCCAGAATGGGCACGGGTCCTTCCTGGCACCTGGCCTGCTGAGGGGGCGCAGACTCGCGGTTTTTTCGCAGACTCAGGGCACCCTTGGCCTTCCTTCCTCAGTTCTGATTCAGGTAGTTATCGATGGGTAAGCGAGTTAACAAGAGAGAGCTCGCTGAAATTTTCGGCGTGTCTGAACGGTCTTTCACGGAGTACCAGAAAGACCCGACGTTTCCGATTGCCAAGGCCGGTGGCCGTGGCCA
The DNA here is from genome assembly GCF_021282325.1 of Marinobacter sp. G11. Lineage (NCBI taxonomy): Bacteria > Pseudomonadati > Pseudomonadota > Gammaproteobacteria > Pseudomonadales > Marinobacteraceae > Marinobacter > Marinobacter sp. G11. The sequence goes on along the minus strand of NZ_JAJSPB010000031.1, from coordinate 19,016 downwards.
GTCGAACGAATACGACACGCAAGACGTGCACGAGTGGCTGATGGATCGGGCGGTTAACGGCGCCCGCCGTGAGTCTGCCCGTGAGCGGCTGGAACGAATCAAAGGGGACCGGGAAGAACTGGCCCTGGCGAAAGATCTTGAAGAACTGGTGCCGGCGGCACTGGTAGGGGCTCGACTGGAATCCGTGGCGTTGTCTATCCGGAGTGAACTGCTGACCGGCAACCCGAAACTCAAGACAGAGATCGACACGCTGTACGACATCGATCTCGATATCGAGCTACTGAATGAGCATTCTAGATCCGTCCTCCGACAGCTGGCAGCGCTTGGCCGCGAACCTGAACCTGGTAGTCACCCAGGCTCTGGCCAAATTCCAGCCGCCGGAGAAGATCAGCTCAACTGATTGGGCGAACCGGAACCGGTATCTGGCGCAGGAAAGCAGCCCTATGCCGGGAAAATACTCCACGGACCTGACCCCGTGGGTGCCCGGCATGCTCGATGCGCTTGATGATACCCAGGTGAAGAAGGTGGTTTGCCGGAAGTCTGCCCAGGTGGCATGGACAGACGGCGTGTGGAACAACTACCTGGGCCGCCGGATCCACAACGATCCGTGCCCCATCGTACTGCTGTTCCCGAAAGACAAGACGATCCGCAAGTACCTGGATCAGAAATTCGTGCCGATGGTGGAAGCCAGCCCGGTGCTGCGGCCGCTGGTGGATGTATCCACATCCCGCACCACCGGAAACCGTACGGACTACAAGAAATTCCCCGGTGGCTTTCTGGCCCTGGTGGCATCCAACGCACCGGACAACGTGAAGTCACTCTCCGCCCCGGTGGTCTGCGTAGAAGAGCCAGACGACTGTAACACCAACGTCCGGGGGCAGGGCGACTCCATCAACCTGCTGGAAGAGCGGGCCAAAACCTACGAATACCGTAAGGTGATCTTTGGCGGCACACCCACCGTGAAGGGCCTGTCCCGGGTGGATGAAGCGTTCCAGGGTAGTGATCAGCGCATGTTCATGGTGCCCTGCCACGAGTGCGGAGATGAACACGTACTCAGCTGGGAAAACGTGGTCTGGAACGAAGACAACCCGGTACCGGACGAAGTACTCGGCAAAGCCCAGACGGAAACCGCCCGTTACGCCTGCCCCCATTGCGGGGTTTTGTGGCGTGACGTGGACAAGAACCGCAACGTGCGCAAAGGCTACTGGAAAGCCCACAAGCCCTTCCGGGGCGTTGCTGGGTTTTACATCAACGAGCTGTACAGCCCGTTCCCTGGCTCCAAGCTGGCCCTGCTGGTAGAGAAATACCTGAAAGCCCGGCACGCGCTGGAGCAGGGTGACGACAGCTACATGATCGGCTTCGTCAACAACACGCTGGGCCTTTCCTACGAATACCAGACAGACGCACCAGACACAGACACCCTGCGCGAACGCGCCGAAAACTACGTGGAGCTGTCCGTTCCGGCCGGTGGCCTTGTGCTCACGGTTGGCGTGGATGTTCAGCACGACCGCCTGGCCATCATCGTTCGGGCCTGGGGGCGTGGTGAAGAAAGCTGGCTGGTGTTCTGGGGCGAAATCTACGCCGCACAGAGCTGCACAGACAAAGCGGACCCGGTCTGGGATGAGCTGGACAAGTTCATATTCGGGGCCTACAGCCACGGGCTGGGCTTCAACATGCCGGTATCGGCGGCCAGTATTGACTCCTCAGACGGCCAAACCAACGACGCCGTTTACCACTACGTGCGCAGCCGCAAAGGCCGCGGCGTGAAAGTGATGGCCATCAAAGGCGAATCCAACAACCTGAACCGGGAGATCGTAACCCCGGCCAAGAAAGTAGACGTGAACAGCAAAACCACCAAGGCCGCCCGCTACGGCCTGCCGGTGTTCATGGTGGGCACCGAAAAGGCCAAAGACCTCATCGATGCGCGCCTAAAACTCACCGGCAACGGCCCGGGCAGAATGCACTGGTACAGCAACGTTCGAGACGACTACTACAGCCAGATAACCGCCGAAATCAAAGCGCCGGACCGTAAACGAGGCGGCCGCAAAACCTGGCAACCGAAAGCCGGTGTGCGCAACGAAGGCCTGGACTGCGAAGTTTACGCCCTGCACGCAGCCAGAACCCTGAAAGTACACGTGCGCAAGCCAGACCAATGGGATGCCCTGGAAGCACAGCTCATGCAGGGAGACCTGCTGGCACCCACACCGCCGGCACCGGTGGCAGACAACAAGCCCAGAGCCACCCAGACCAAAACCCAGAATTCAAAGCCAGAGGGCAGAAGCCTGGCTGACATTGCCCGGAGAATGCGATGAGCGTTGAAACCCAACTGACAGAGGCCCGCACGGCCTACCACAACCTGCTTACCGGGCAGTCTGTGGTGCGGATTCAGCGGGACGGCAAAACCGTGGAATTTTCACAGGCCAGCAAACGAGACCTGGCCGCTTACATCGCCAGCCTGGAAAGCCAGCTGGGTGGCGCTGGCCGGCGCATGCGGCCGGGGAGGGTTAGCTGGTGAAACTACCTGACATCAACCTACTCGACAGCTCTGGCCGCCCGATCCCGAAGGCAGACACAGGCTACACCGGCGCCGGCGAGGGCTTTGGCGGGCAAATGCGCCGCTGGAACCCGCGCCCACAAACCGCCGATGCCGCCCTGCTGCCCAGCCTGAAAACCGGCAATGCCCGCGCGGAAGACCTGGTGCGCAACCACGGCTTGGCCAGCAACGGCGTACAGCTGCACGTTGATAACATCGTTGGCCACCTTTTCCGCCTGAGCTACAAGCCCCGGTGGCGTGCCCTGGGTATCAGCGAAGCAGACGCCCGGGCCTTCGCCAGCGAAGTAGAGGCTGCCTTCACCGAGTACGCGGAGGACCCCATCAACTGCTGGGTAGACGCAGAACGCAAGCGCACCCTCACCATGATGATCCGTGAAGTAGTGGCCACCCACAGCACCGTAGGCGAGGCCACCGGCACGGCGGAATGGATAGAAAACCGGCCCGGCTCACTGTTCAACACCGCCATCAAACTGGTGAACACCCACCGGATCTGCAACCCGCAGAACAAACCCGACTCCCAGAGCCTGCGGGGCGGAGTAGAAGTTGACCGGTTTGGCGCGGCACGCCGTTATTGGGTGCGCTCCACAAGCATCAACGGGCTGGGCCTGAACAACGGGCTTGGCGACATCTGGACCCCGGTAGACCGGGAAACCAGCTGGGGCCGGCAGCAGTTCCTGCACGTATTCGAGCCCCGCGGCGATGGCCAGACCCGTGGCGCTAACCAGTTCCTGAGCGTAATGGAGCAGCTGCCCCAGCTGGGCAAGCTGCAGCAAACCAAGCTGCAGAACGCCATCGTGAACGCCATGTATGCAGCGGTGATCGAAAGCGAACTGGGCAGCGAAGCCGCTATGGAAATCATCGGCGGCGAGATGAGCACCGACAAGCTCACCGACTACATGGCCACCCTGGCGGACTACCACGAAGGTGCAGATATTCGCCTGAACGGCGTGAAAATCCCGCACCTGATGCCGGGCGAAAACCTGAAGTTCACCACCAGCAGCAACGCAGACAACGGCTTTAGCGAACTGGAATCCTCCATCATCCGCTGGATTGCTGCCGGCCTGAACGTGCCGTACGAAGCCCTGGCCAAAGACTACAGCCGGACCACCTACAGCAGCGCCCGGGCCAGCATGATGGAAGGCTGGCGCTACTACATGGGCCGCCGCAAGATCATCGCCAGCCGCTGGGCCAGCATGGTATTTGCCCTGTGGCTAGAAGAAGCCCTGGACCGGGGCATCATCCGCCTGCCAAGGGGTGCAACCCGCACCTTCTGGGAGGCCAAAGCTTCCTGGTGTAACGCAGAGTGGATTGGCTCCGGCCGCATGGCCATCGACGGCCTGAAGGAAGTCAAGGAATCCATACTCCTGATCGAATCCGGCCTGTCTACCTACGAAAAAGAGCTGGCGAAGATGGGAGAGGACTACCAGGAAGTCTTTGCCCAGCAAGTGCGGGAAATGGAAGAGCGCCGCAACGCCGGCCTGCCACCGCCCAGCTGGGTAAAAGCCCTGGCCCTTGCCCCGGACCAGGAAGAGCCCGAAGCGGCCCCGGCCACCGCCTGAACGAAGACCTGACCAACCCCGCCCCGGCGGGGTTTTTAATGCCCGGAGAAAACCTATGCACAACCACAACATTGCAGCCCGCGTACTCAACCAGGCGCTGTTGCTGGAGCCTGGCTACGCCCGGGTATTCCTTGGCGCGCTGGCTCCCAAGCTTGGGGTTACCTCGCTGCGGGATGAATCCGGCCTGATCGAATCGCAGGAAAAGCTGCGCATGCGGGCGGATTCGTTCGAGACAGACCGCCCCCGAAATCGACCCTACGAAGTGATCAACGGCATTGCCGTGGTACCGGTATCCGGCACCCTGGTGCACAAGTTCGGGCACCTGCGGCCATATTCCGGCATGACCGGCTATGACGGCATTGTGGCCCGCATACAGGAAGCCCTGGCAGACAGCACCGTGAAGGGCATCTTGATGGACCTGGATACCCCGGGCGGCGAAGTGGCCGGGTGCTTCGACACCGCCAAACGCATTGCAGAGCTGCGGGGCGTGAAGCCTATCGGCTCCATCTCTTACGACATGGCCTGCAGTGCCGGCATGGCCATCCACAGTGCAGCGGACTACCGCTACACCACCACCACCGCGCGCACCGGCTCGGTAGGCGTGGTGATGATGCATGCCAGCTTTGAGGAACAGCTCAAAGCCAACGGCGTAGACGTAACCCTGATTCACTCCGGCGCGTTCAAAGTAGACGGGAACCCCTACGAAAACCTGCCGGAGCGAGTGCTCCGGGACTTTCAGGCTGAATCTGACCGCATCCGCAACGAATTTGCGGCCATGGTGGCAGACCAGATTGGCCTGAACCCATCGGATGTGCTTGCCACCGAGGCGGCCATCTACACCGGGCAAGACGCAATCGAAGTGGGATTTGCGGACGAGCTCATCAACGGCCACGACATGCTGGCCGCCTTCTCTGACTACATCCAAACCACCCAGAAAATCGGAGTAAGCACCATGACGGTAGAAAACCAGAACAAGCCGGCAGCTACCGCACCGGCCACCACCCCGGAGGCCTCCACCACCCAGGCGGAGACCGTAGACACGAACAAACTGGCGGCCGATGCCGCTGCTACAGAGCAGGCACGCATTGCCGGCATCCTGCAGGCGGAAGAAGCCGAAGGCAAAACCAAGCTGGCCCAGCACCTGGCCTTCAACACCCAGATGTCTGTTGCCGATGCCAAGGCCACCATGGCGGCTTCCGACACCGGCACCCCGCAAGCTGCAGCACCCACCGGCCTGCTGAATGCGGCCATGAGCAACACCCAGCAACCGAACATCCCGGCAGAGGCGCAAACCGCTGCCAGCGCCGGCGAAAAAAACGAGCTTAGCGAAATCATGGGCTCTTACCGCCAGGCAACCGGGCGCAAGCCTACCACCCACTGAGCCAGCCACTGCTGGTTAACAGAAAACTTCAGGAGTTAAGCGATGAGCAACTTCCCCCTCGCTGGTTCAGTCACCGAAGCCTTCCAGGATGACGACCTGGTACTCGGCGGCCTGATCGACTTTGGCAACGGCACCCTTGAGTCCGGCCAAAACCTCACCCGCGGCACCGTAGTTGGCCGTGTAACTGCCACCGGAGAGCTCAAGCAATCCGTTCAAACGGCAACCGATGGCTCCCAGGTGCCCGTTGGCGCACTGGTGCACGACATCGATGCCACCAGCGCAGCAACCGGCTGCCAGATCGTACGCGGCGGCTGGCTGAACCGCAGCCTGCTGACCTGGGATGCAACCTGGACAGAAGCACTGCAGGCCGGCGCATTCGACGGCACACCCATCCGGCTGGTAACCCCTGAGTAAACCCCGGCCAACACAAAACTGAACCAGAGGTAAAAGATCCATGGCATACGAAACCGAAACGCTCCTGGGTGTGTACCGGGAGCTAGACCCGTTTAACCCGTTCCTGCTCAACCTGCTGTGCCCCACCAAGGTAGAGTTTGAGGACGAATCCATCTCCTTTGACAAGCTGTCCAGCGACAAGAAGCTGGCCCCGTTTGTGAGCCCCATGGTGGCGGGCAAAGCCCAGCGCACCCGCGGCGGCAACAAGTACGCCTTCACCCCGGCTTATGTAAAGCCAAAGAACGTGCTGGACCCCAAGCGCATGGTTAAGCGCCTGCCGGGCGAAGCCATCGGCGGCCAGTTGAGCGCCAGCCAGCGCCGGCAAGCCATCCTTGTGGATACGCTGGATGAGCAGCGCCGCAAGATCAAACGCCGGGAAGAGTGGATGGTTGCCCAGATCATCCAAACCGGCAAAGTGGTGGTGGAAGGCGAAGACTACCCCACCTCCGAAGTGGACTTTCAGCGAGACCCCAACCTGACCATCGACCTCTCCGGCGGTGCAGCGGCATGGGACCAGACCACCGCCAAGCCAGCGGAAGACCTTGAAGACTGGTTTGCCCTGATGATGGCACCGGCTACCCACGTAATCATGGGGCGCGGCGCTTACCGCAAGTTCATCGGCTTTGACGCCGTGAAGAAAGACCTGCTGGACACCCAGCGCGGCTCTGAGACCGAGCTGGAGATGGCACCCAGCACCCAGCTGGCCAGCTTCAAAGGCCGCCTGGGCGGGGCAGGCCCTGAAGTGTGGACCTATGCCGGCTACTACGAAGACGCCAATGGCGACAAGCAGCTGTTCATTCCGGACAACGGCGTGGCCATTGTGTCTGTAGGTGCAGAAGGTGTGCGTGCTTACGGCGCCATTCTGGACGGCGATGCCGACTACGTGGCCACCGAATACTGGCCGAAAAACTGGGTAGAAAAAGACCCGGGCGTAGAGCAGGTGATGACCCAGAGCGCCCCGCTGCCGGTGTTCATGGAAATCAACGGCCTGGCATTCGCCACCGTTTATTGATCCTGAGTGCGCCAGATAGGGGCCCGGCGTTATGCCGGCCCCGAACGCCTACCACAACGTGAGATGCAAACCATGGCTAACAAAGTAACCGTTGAATTTTTAAAGCGCTGCGAAGACCGCGACAAAACCGGCGCGAAAGTTGTCATCAAAGCCGGAACCCGCCTGGAAATGACCCCGGCTGAAGCAAAAAAAGCAGGCGACAAGGTGCGGGTTCTTCCGGCTGAACAGCCAGAAGACACCGAAGACGAAGCCAGCGGCGGCTGACCGTGAGCAAATTCGATGCAATGGCGGCCCGGCTTGAGGCCGCCATTGATGATCAGTTTGCCATGGACGCCATGTACGACGATGGCACCAATGCGCCGTTTCCGGTGCGGGTGATCATTGATCTTCAGGTAGAGCAGCGCCAGGCGTTCGAAACCAACATGCCGGCCAACCGGGACGAACTGGAAATTCGCAAAACCTACGTGAACCGCCCACGGCGCGGGCACAAGGTGGTGATTACAGACCCCAGCTGGACCGGGGACAACACCTGGACCTTTGACGGCATGATCACTGACGACGGCTATGTAACGAGGCACTGGGTAAATGGAAGTTCAAGTTGATCGTACCAGTTTGCAGGAAGTTAAGGCCCTTTTGGCTCGATTTTCAAACGGAGCGGCGCGGGCTCGAATGCGGGCTACTAACAAGACGGCCAAAAAGGCACGCACGGAGTCCAGCAAGGAGATCCGAAAGCAGGTCCGGCTGAGCGCGGCTTACGTCAAGAGCTTGCTGGCAATCAGCGACGCATCCATACGCAATCCTCAAGCAAAGGTTTCAACACCTACTCGCGGCCTTCTGTTGTCCCGATTCTCAACTGACACCATGGTTTCTGGTGACAAAGTGGGCTGGCTTAAGCCCCCGGCTATTCCTTCGCGCGGCCTGAGGGTAAAGGTTAAGCCCACGGGCGGCGCCAAGGTGTTCTCCGGAGATGACGAGATAGAGGGGAAACCGTTCTACATGGTACTGCCGGGAACAGAGGGCCGAGTGGCCATCGTTGGCCGGAGGGCCAGAACCGGCACCCAGGGCGGCAAAATCAAGGTGTTCTATGGCCCGTCGCTTTCCCAGGTATTCACCGATGTAAAAGAAACCGTTGGCGAAGACATGGCGCTGTACCAAATGCAGCAATTTGAAAAAGAGATCGATGCAATTCTGAGGGGCTACTGATGGCAGACAGCATTCGGGAACAGATTGTTCAGGCCTTCGCCACCCGCCTTGGCGCGGCCCGTGGCGAACAGCTGGACAGCGAAAGAGACCTGCCCGCCCGGGTACTTTGGGACCCCTCCGAAACAGCGGAAAAGCTGAAGTACCGGAAGTACGAAGTAACGCTCACCGTGAACGTGGGCGAAATGGCCACCCGGGATTTCAGCATTAACTCCAGCGTTCAGGGCAACCGAATGCTGGCAGAGTTGCTGAACGATGCCCTGAGTGAAGACAACACCCTGAACGGCCTGTGCAAGCACATCAGCTACACAGACTCCGTGATGGATTCGCCAGACCCCGGCCAGAAAGAAATGATCATTCTTGTGACGTTCGAAATTGTGTACGAAACCAGCAACACCAGCCCCTACCAGCAATAAACCCAACCGCACTAACCCCGCGCCCGGTGGCGCTAGAAAACCAGGAGAAACCCTATGTCTACAGACAACGCGCTGCTCGAATTCGAAGGCGGGCAGAATGCTTTCCCCATGACAGAACTTAACGATTCCGGCGATGCCCAGCTGTTTGAATCCGGAGAAGAGCTGTGGTCTCAGGCTGCCGGCTTTGCTCCGGTAGTGCGCCCCGATGGCGTAGTGACCGGCGCAGACATTACCCCGGCAACCGGCAACGATTCCGTAGCCGTGGCGGCCTTTACCGCCTTCGTTGGCGGTGTTGAGCTGGCGGTGGCCTCGCAGTCATCCCTGTCAGTCACCCGCGCCCTTTCGGATACCCATCTGATTACCAGCATCGTGTGCGACGGCTCCGGCGCCGTGACTGCCGTGGCGGGCACCGAAGGTACCGAGTTCGTAGAGACCCGCGGTGGTGCGGGCGGCCCTCCCTACATCCCGGTTGGCTCTATTGAGCTTGGCCAGGTGCGACTGAGCAGCGGCACCGCTGCAGCTGTGAAAGAAGGCGAGATCTACCAGCTGGTGAACCGCCACAAAGAAAGCGCCATCTTCCCGATCCCGACCATTGATTACGCCCTCGGCAACGTGGAATTCAGCTCCGCCCTGCCGAAGATCCACACCGGAGACCTGGCGAAGGGCGTATTCGCCAGCTTTGCCACGCCGGAGTTTATCGAAGCCTTCGATGCGTACGACTTCGTACCCTCGGAAGTGGGCTATTCCTCATCCAGTAAACAGACCTACACCCGGGTGAAGAACAGCACCTCCCAGAGCTTGAACAACGCTTCGTTCAGCGTAGACCTGACCGACGGCATCAGCGACACCATTGCCAGCGTGCAGGGCCAGAACCTGTACTTCCGGTTCTACCCAGACAAAACCAAGCCGCAGCACTTCATTGAGCAGGGCATTCTGGCCATTGCCCGAACCTTCCCAGCCGGTGGTGACATTGTGGCCAGCTGCACTATCAACGTGGCTGAAAAGGGCAAGGAGATCACATTGTGAGTGATTTTGACCTTGCAGCGTTTCGCAAGGCCAAGTTCCAGGCGCGGGTGGAAGATTGCCCGCTGCCCGGGCTCACCTCTGCGGGCTTTGCTGGCTACGATGGCGAGGGCGATAACGCCGAACCGAAGCCGGTAGTGTTCCGGGTGCGAGGCCTTACGGCGCAGGAACTGGCAAAGGCGGAACAGGAAGCGGACAACAGCAAACTGCTGGCCAAAGTGGCTGAAAAGCTGGCAGGCACGGATTCTGAACGGGCCCAGGCACTGCTGGACGGCCTTGGCCTGGGTGACGACACCCCGCAGGCGCTCGCCAAAAAGCTGGTGCATGTGCAGCTGGCCGTGGTGGAGCCGGAGCTGAAGCTGCAGGATGTGGTGCGCATTGCCGACGCATACCCCACTGACTTTCTGGAGCTGTCCAACCAGGTTTATATGCTGACCGGCCGGGGTAAGGTTGCCCAGGTAAAGCCAAAGCCCTCTGGCAAGACCCAGGCATCCAAGCCAGCATAGCCTTGGCGGACCGAAAGGGCCGGTTTCTGTTCGAGATCCGGCCCGACGTTTTCCCAGAGGGCTACCTAACCGATACTGAAATTGGCCTGTGGTCTATGTGGTATGAACACAACAGCAAAACATAGCGTGCCGATAACCACCCCGAACACCAGAAGCCCGGCCAAGCGCCGGGTTTTTTAATGCCCGGAGAAACCATGGCAGACCTCAAAAAAACGGTTGACCTGATCTTCAACGGCACCGACAAAACCGGCGGGGCCATCTCATCGGTTGGCCGCGGCCTGGATTCGCTCACCGATAAAGTGGGCAGCGTAACAGGCCCGATGGCCAGCGTAACCGACAGCATCATCAAGCTGGATGCGGCCCTGGCAGCGGCTGCCATCGGTATCACCGGGTACGCCATCAAGATCAGTGACGATTTCCAGACCGCGTTCGCGGAAATCGCCACCATCATTGGCCAGCCTGCCAGCGAACTGGGAGAGTTTCAGGACGCCCTGCTGGCATATTCCGAGCGGTCGTCTCAGTCCCTTGAGCAGATCACCTCTGCCACTTATTCCGCTATCTCTGCCGGCGTGGATTACCGGGAAAGTATCGACCTGATTGCCGCCGCGGAACAGCTGGCGGTGGCGGGCCGGGCAGACCTCGGCGAAACCACCGTTGGCCTGGTGAGCGTGCTGAACGCATTCGGGGCGTCTGCCAGTGAAGCCGGGGATTACGCGGATTCGTTCTTCACCGCCGTGAAGTTGGGCCAGACCACCATCCCGGAACTGTCCGCGTCCATTGGCCGGCTTGCGCCACTGGCCGCCGCTGCAGGGCTCGACTTTGACCAAATGGCGGCTGCCATCGCCACCATCACCGCTGAGACCGGCACCGATACTGCCGCCGCTATCACTGGCATCCGTGCCGCCATCACCAACATCCTGAAGCCCACGAAAGAAGCCACAGACCTGGCCGCAGAGCTAGGCCTTGAATTCAGCGCATCCGCCCTTGAAAGCAAGGGCTTTGCCGGCTTCCTGAAGGATGTAGGCGAGGCCACCGGCGGAAGCACCGAGCAAATGGCCCGGCTGTTTGGCTCCGTTCAGGGCCTGACACTGGTACTGGCGCTGACTGGTAACGCCTCTGAAGCCCTGGCTCGCAACCTTGAGGCGTTCGAAGACAAGGCTGGTTCAGCCGGGAATGCCGCCGACGATCTGGCTGCCGACCTGAGCAAGATCACGCAAACCCTGCAGAACAACATCGACTCTGCGTTGATTGCGTTTGCCGAGGATCTGACAGACGAAACCCAGAGCATCGTTAAATCTGTCACCTCGATTTTCAACAGCATGGGCGATGAGCTGCGGCTGGAAGATGGCGTGTTCGCACCCATCCTGGCGGGCATGGAAGGGCTGGCCCAGGGTATCGATGAAAAGCTGAAGCGCATTGCCGAAAACTTCCCGGAAGCGCTGGCGGGGCTGGATATCTCTGGCTTCATGGAGGCCTTCGGCGTTCTGGGCAGCGAGCTGGAAGAGCTGCTTGCTGGCATCTTTGGCGACATTGATCTGGACACTGTGGAAGGCCTGCAGTCTGCCATGCAGCAGGTGGTGGATGCTTTCACGGCGCTGCTCAATCTATCGGCGGGGATAGCCAACGGGCTGCAGCCCCTGTTTGATGCCATCGGTGTAGGGATCGATAAGTTTCAGGACCTGGATGACGCCACCTACAAAAGCATTGGTGAAATGCTGGGGCTGGCGAAAGCCATTGATACCGTGCTGCCTGCCATCAGCGGGCTGGCCGGAGGGCTGGAATCCATCGGGACCGGGCTTACTGCGCTGGCCGGGGCTCAGGGATTTAAAGCCCTGATTGGCAACCTGAACAGCGTGAAGGCCGTCGCAGCTGGAGCGGGCAGTCTTGGCCTTGTGGGCGCTGCTCTTTTCGGGGCAGGTGCTGTTGGCTACGGCATCGGCACCGTTATCAACGACAAGATCATCAGGCCGATGGAAGAAGCCTTCGGCGGGTCTATCGGCAGCTGGCTGTACGATCAGCTTAACGCGGACGAGCTGGAGCGCATTGCCCAGGCCTTTGCCCCAGTGTCTGAAGCGCAGCGGGCGCTGAAGCAAGATACCCAGGATCTGCGAGACATGAACGCCAGCCTGGCGAACATGCTCAACGACACCGCCCTTGCCACTGATGAAACCCAGCAGGGCTGGCAGGATTACGCCGACAACTTGGTGGAAGCGGCGAATCAGCAAAAGGAAACCACTCAGGCCATCGAATCCTCCGGCGGTGCGCTGGATCGGGTCAAGACCGACACCGAGAAGTTGGCAGAGGCAAACACCTCTCTCACGATCGGCTACGACGAAGCCACCGGCAAGGCCAATTCGTTCAGCGGCACCATCGTCAAAACCGGCAAGTCGCTGGACGACACAGCCAAGAAAACCGAAGACGCGATCAAGCAGTCTGAGGCCTACCAGATCAAGATGCTGGAACTTGCCAGCAACGAGAAGATTGCGCTGATTGAGGGCAAGGTAAGCCTGAACATTGCCGAGGCGGAAGCGGACGCCAAGAAAGTGGAAGCCATTGCCCAGAGTATAAGCGACAGCTTTCAGAGCACCGGAGATGTGATCAGCTCCCTGTTCAGCAACGATGCGCCGGACTGGGACCGCTTCGGCTTCGAAACACAAAAACAGCTCGATAGGGAAAACGAGCGGCGCCAGCGGGCCATGGATCAACAGGAGAAGCTGAACCAGGCACAGATCGAATACATGAAGCAGCGCACCAAACAGATGGCCAGCGGCGATGCCATGATAAAGATTGAAGGCGATGGATTGGCTCCGCACCTGGAGGCGTTTATGTTTGAGGTACTGAGAAACATTCAAACCCGCGTCAATCAGGATGGCCTCGATATGCTGTTGGGGGTAGACACATGATTGCATCACTGACTGCACTGAAGTTTGATCCAGAGGGCCATGTGCAGCTGCCCTACCTGCCCGACTCTGATCTGGGCGATGTCAGGAGACGCGCAAACCGGATTGCAACGCTAGACGGCGGCGCCGTCTTTAACGACGCCGGCCACAGCCCGGCAGATCGCACTTTCGTGATTCGATGGCGAGTTCGCAGCGCCGATCAGTACCGAAGAGTGCAGCGATTGGTGCGGCTGCACGCATTTTTGCGAGTGGCGGTGCCGGAGGGGATCTTTATTTGCAAGCCTGAGTCTGTGGTTGAGAGTAATGGCGAGGGTGTTTTGACTTTACTGGTATCGGAGCAGGAATTATGAGCTGGAGTTCAGAGATTTTGGGCCGGGCGCATGCCGAGGTGTTGGCTCGCATGGATGAAGGGGTCGCCGCTGGGCCGGCGGAAATACGGATACTTGATTCGGCAGACAACACGCTTGTCGTGCTGCCGTTAGCAGAGCCTGCCGGCTCCGTGGACCCCGGGACGGGAGCTCTGATACTGACGCCCGGTCCATTGGCAAGCGCCGTGCTTACAGGAGAGGCCGTAAGTGCAACTGTGTCGGACAGTGACGGCGTAGCGCTGGGATCTGGCTTCGCGGTGCAGTCCGGCACCACGGCAGTGCCTGGTGCGGTCGTGCTGTCGTCTGTGAATATCGTGTCCGGCGGGTCGGTTGAGCTGGTGTCTGCGCAGATTGGTGAATGACTGTGACTTCGGTCGTATTTGCTCAGCGAAACGTCTCTGCAGCGGATTATGACTCTGCTCTGATTGATCTGCTGGAAGCCGCAGGCGCCACTGTAACCGTCGAAACGGGCAGCCTCAGCTCAATCGACTGGTCCGGCCACGACTTGCTGATCATTGGCGCCCCGGGGACAAGCTATGTCGGGCATCAGAATGCGTCAGAGATCGCTGGCTACCCCGTTGCCGTGATGTCTCTGTGCCGTCATACATCGCGAGTCGCGCTGCAGATGGCAAACAGCTCTAGCCTGACCTCGGCATCCACCTACACGCGCGCCACCTATGCCAGCAATGACCCAAGAGCAAAGCTTGAAAGCTATGGCCTTTTGGCGGATGGCGGGGACGCCGCGTGTCACAGAATTAGCGATCATGCGTGGCCCACCTGGATCATTTACCACCACTCGGCAGATACAACTTACGCGGGTGTCGCGGAGGCTCCTGGGCCCAACGGCTACCGGCGCATTCACCATGGCTTTTATCAGCTTCACATTGCCACCGATGAGGCCAGGCAGTCGTTTCTGCGTTTTGCATTCGGGGTGGCTAGAGATCCATTCAGGGTCGTTAACGATTTAACCGCTTTTGCGATTGCCGACACTCAGGCGCGAGCAAGCATGCCATCGCCAGTCGGCTCCCTAGCCGGGTGGCTTGATGTGGCGTCCGGCGCACTGGCGCGGCTCCCTTCGCCAGTCGGCGGGCTTCGCGCGGCGGGGGTTAACGACTGGTCAACAATCATCGACCCGCTCACAACGCAGACATACTATGCTTGCGACCTGGAGTCTGCCGGCGGCGAGACGGTGCGGGTGCCTATCAGCAGTTGGCAGGGAACGCTTCAGCAGGGCCGGGCCAGTTTTCTGCAGGCCGTCGTGCCAGCCGCTGACAGCCGAATGGCTGACATTAACAATGCAGACGAGTTCGTGATCCGACGCGGTGCGCGATTTGAAGATGGCACGATACTGGAGACCGATATGGCGCGAGCCCCAATCAATACGATCCAGTACAACGAGGGGCCAACAAACAGCACGGCCACTCTGCGCGGGCACATGCAGATGGCTGAGATGGAGGGCAGCGCCAATCGCAACCTGCAGGGCTTGCGGTCCTGGTCAACGTCGCCGGCAATCCGGGCTCGATCAGCCATTGATTGGTTCTTGCGTCCGGGGATGACGTGCCATGTGGGGGGCGCATCATTTACTGCCGGGTTTATCAACTATTACGTCAACATCACCGACCAGTACATGGACGTTGGCGAAGGCAGGTTGTAATGGGCAAAGTCAGGATCATCGGCGGCGGACGGGCAGGGCTGTATGGCGTCGAGCCTGTCTATCACCGCAAGCAATATGAGCAGCGCAAGGCGGACATAGAAGAGCGCATTGATGCCTACTCTGAAAAACAATCAGAGGCCGAAGAGAGCCTCGATGGCGCAAAAGCGGATTATGACACCGCAGCCGAGGCAGTGGATCAGCTGATGGCCGAATGGGTGGCGGCTTACAACGGAACGGCTGCGCCTGGCGCGCCGGCGCCGTCCATGGAGGATTTGGACAAGGCGGTAGCCGAAGCCTCCAGGCTGGCCCTACTGGTGAGCGAATACCGCCGTCAGGTAGAGCGCTGGAAAGCGACCATTAAAAACCTGGAGGCCGAGCTTCAGGAGATGGAAGATGCAGACGATGCGCCGGCCCTGGCCGCCTGGTGCGCAGACTTCACCGAGACTTTGCCCCCTGGCGCCGAAGTTGCCAGCATCGAGATACCCGGCGAGCCTCAAAGGCTAATGATTTACCCGCAGGCGATGGGGGAGGGCGGCCACGACGCAGGCAGGGATGGGCAACTGGTCCCTCGGGCATGGCAAGTTCCGGCGCAGGTGTTTTTTAATGCCGCCATCCTCCCCGGCTGGCAGCGGCACGTTTATCGCCATGTCCCCATGCGCGTGAGCGAAGACGCAACAGCCTACGCGGTCACCGGCTATGGCGCGTTGTACCGGATAACCGGCGACCAGGCCGAGCGCACCGACACGCTGTCGTGCCTGTTACATGAGCCCGAAAGAAGCAGCGCCATGGACCTGCCGGTTCGCCCTTCAGACGAGCCTATCCAGGGGGCGATCGCGGAATACATGGATCGGGACGCAGACGCTTTTATCGCTGGCGACCGCGTGATTTATGACCGCATTAAAAGCGCCGTGATCGGGTTTCAGGAGCACCCTGTTGATCGCCGATACGCGGGCTTGACCGACTGGTTTAATCCCGAAAAACCGTGGGAGCAGATTACATGGGGTGAATCAGGGGCGCGGTATTACCTTTACCCAGACGACAAGGTTTACATGCACGGGCGCATTCTTGCGCAGATACCGGGCGACGTTTTGGGTGCCGCCATTATGGACACCGAGCAAGGAAGGCTCTTGCTGGTCGCCGGTTATGACGCGCCGGCGACCATCGCAGTGTGGAGCTTACCCGAATCAAGCTGGTTTCTGGGAGTTCTGCCGGATCAGATTGGCAGCGTTAATATGCCGTTTGCCCACGGCGACGGCGTTCATTCTGCGTGCTTCTCACCTGACGGGGCCAGGTTTCGTATGTTGCATATAAGCCACGATGTTGTTGGCGTGGTTCACGCCGTCACTGAGGTGTCAGGACAGATCGGGCCGGATAGCAGTGTGAGCTGGAGCACGTTACCTGCATCGTCGGGCACAAGTACCGGCAGCATAGAATCGACGCAGGACATTTGGACGATAAGCGCATACGCAAAAATCACGACGTTTCAAGATTCGCAAACCCGTTATTCGGTGAGTGCAACGGCAAAGATCGCGGTTGATATTTCGCCAGATGGCACGGACTGCGAGGCCGTTATGCAGTACACGCTATCCGAAAACGATAGTGTGATCGTCAACTATGCGACGGCGCAACATAACAGTGTGCTGGGTGGCCAAACCCTTTACATGGCAAGGGATCGAGAGGAATCTAAGCGCGCCAGTGAGTACCTGGTTGTTAAGTTCTCAGGCAACGGTCAAGGCGATATTGTGCTGTGGGACTTAAAAGAGGACGACGCGCTGAAACATCCGTATTACTGGGAGACCATGGTAAAAGACGGCGAGTTTGCTGAAGAACATCTAAGGATCAATCAACGCGGGCCTGCCTGGGAGGAATGGCTCAGCCGAGTTGATGAGGCGCTGTCTGATCGAAACGATGAGCAGATTGCATCCCACACGATGACGTTGACGACGGGAGAGCTGTCACTAATCGACATCAGAGCCGGCGGCGAGCTGGCTCACCAGCAATACAGCTATCACTACAAGGGGAAAAGCGGCGGCATCACGGCGGAGCTCACCTTCGACATCAACAAAAGCCGCCAACTGAGAGACGTGTACGGAGGCACCGTTTGGCAGTTCCCAGCGGATAGCACTTGGGTGCGTCATAACTCGCGATGGCAAGAACGGCAATCCTTTGAGATGCGATCGCGGTCCGTGAACTTTACGGACGACGAGTATGAGAACCAGGGAGCGCAGGGGGCGATCCCCCTAGGCGGCATTCCGCTCTACGCGACTGACGTCCCGCCCACCAGAACGACAAGCTCTGACGTCCTACCGGATGCGAGGTGGGCTTTTAGAGGCGCGAGAGTGTACCCGTTTTTCACGGTCACGAGCGACTATAAGCGGGTCGCAGCCGAGGATTGGAGCGGCGTTGTGCATAGCAACATCAGCGGCCTGGATGAAATGCCCGCCGGGTTCTTCACGCCGCCATCTTCGCAAAGCTCCGGCGAGGACTAACCCGATATCTCCCTGCAGTAATGCCGGCAGTGGCGTGCGCAAAGTTACGGCGCCGCACTTCCGGTGGGATGAAATGGAGGTGGTTGACGTTGCGGTGCCGGAGCCGTTGCAGGCGGTGGCGTTTCTGGAATCGCAGCTGGGCAAGAAGTACGACTGGATGGCGCTGGTTGCGCTGCCTTTCGGGCGAAACTGGCAGAGCCCGTTCAAGTGGTTTTGTTCAGAGCTGGTGGCGAAGGCCCTTGTGATGACGGGGCACCCGAACTTTTTCATTAAAAAGCATCGGATCTTTCCGTCGCATCTTTGGGCGGTTGCGCCGTTTCTGAAGAAAAAGCGGCTAAAGCAATGAAATGGTTTTTTTGATCTGAATCAATAAAAGTTCAAATCAAACATTATCAGATCTTTTTATTCTATGGTAACCCCTGCGAAGCTTTCCCGAAGTTTCTAGCCAGCGGCTGCAGTATGACACCACTGGCTACAGGCCCCGCCGTTACTGGGCGGTTAACATAATCCGGCTAGAAAATGGCGAAAATCAGAATATATTTATACTTTTAAAACAATATATTACCTGTGATTCACGGGCTATAGACCTTGGCCGTAAAAAGTTTGGTTGGTAGCTTGCGCACTTTGGCAGGAATGGTTAGAAATGTTCTCAGCAGGCCCCGGGAGACCTGCTGAGATGGCGGGCAAAACTTTTGGCGAGGTCTGACCGCACTCCGAATTTACCCGATTCGGGCGAAAATTTCAGCATCCATCCGGGGCCCTGCTCTCAAATCAAACTTAACGGAGCATGAAGATGGACCCGAACTTTCTCAAAGCCTTGATCGATATCCTGGTGTATTACCTGCAGAGCGTTGCTGGCCAGCCGGACAAGAGGATGGTTGTGCCGATACTGGAACACATCCAGGCAGCGCTTGATTCGTAAGCCGGGAATGGGGGCTTCTTGCCCCCAGCACAACCACTGTATAAGTGGTTCGTTTTGGGAAAATATTGGGAAAATATCGGGAAACAAAAAAAGCCAGTTCTCACGATCGCCGTAAGCAACTGACTTTCTTGGCAAGATTGGTAGGACCACGCGGATTCGAACCGCGGACCTCTACCATGTCAAGGTAGCGCTCTAACCAACTGAGCTATGGTCCTGTCTCGCAACGGAGACGAAATATACGGATTTCGCGGGGGTTGGTCAACCTCTTTGAGGCTGATTTTTGGCTTTCAGCAGGCCTTTGATGGCGCGGCTCAGGGCGCTCCAGCGGTTCACCAGCAGTGCTGCGAAGATCAGGCCGCAACCGGCCATTTGCAGGGCGGTCATGCTTTCGCCAAACCAGGCGGTGGCGAATAGTGCTACCCACACCGGTTCCAGCACCAGTATCACCACTCCATGGCTGTGTATCGAAAGGCTCTGGGCATAGGTTTGCAGCAGAAAGCGCCCCGCAGTGGCGACGACTGCGCTGGCCAGTACCCATACATAAAGCATGGGGGGCGGGTTGGTCAGGGTGGGCGCCCA
>NZ_JAJSPB010000030.1:0-44560 GCF_021282325.1 Marinobacter sp. G11 | reverse complement strand
CGTCCGCCGCTCGTCAGCGGGGTGCAAGCACCCCCTGTTACCGCTCGACTTGCATGTGTTAAGCCTGCCGCCAGCGTTCAATCTGAGCCATGATCAAACTCTTCAGTTTAAATCATACAAGAACCCGTAAGTTCTTAATTCTTGCTCAAGACAAAACTCAATTTCGACGAGTCACTGTCCTGATATTTCGCATCCGAAATACCTCGGCCAGCGCCCACACGAATTACTTGGTTAACTTGTTAAAGAGCGTTTGAGCTGCTGCCCAATCAAGGCCGCGTATTCTACATCGTTCCGCCGCCTTGTCAACCGTTGATTTCGAATAATTTCTGAAGCAATTTTTCGAATACTTTCAATCGGTTATCGCTGAGGTTTTGCTCCGTTTCCGGCGTTGCCCCTCAAGCGAGATGCGCATTCTACAGACCTGGCCGCAGGAGTCAACGGCCAATTTGAAAAAATTCAGACTGGCCGTTCACCCTCCTTATTCAGGCAACAATTACCACCCGCGCGATCTTCTTCTTGCCCGCCTGGATAACGCAGTCATCACCTTCGGCAAACATCCGCTCGCCTTCAAACTGGGCACCATCTATATAAACAGCACCGCGACCCAACACATCCCGGGCGGCCGCGCCGTTCTTGACCAACCCTGCCAAACGCAGCACCGCCGGCATTGGCAGACCTTCCTGCCCTTCCAGCGAAACTTCGACTACCGGAACATTTTCCGGAATCTCACCCAGGGCCACCCGGTTGCCCGCCGATTTATGCGCAGTTTTTGCAGCTTCCTCATCGTGGAAGCGAGTGATCAACTCTTCGGCCAACACCTTCTTATAGTCCTGGGGATTGGCCCCTGCCGCTACAGCAGAACGATATTCTTCAATTTCCGCCATCGGGCGGAAGCTGAGCAATTCGAAATAACGCCACAGCAATTCATCCGGCATGGACAACAGCTTGGTGTACATCTCACCCGGGGAATCACTCACACCTATATAGTTGCCCAGAGACTTGGACATCTTCTGGACGCCATCAAGCCCTTCCAGAATAGGTACTGTGAGAATCGCCTGCGGTTTCTGGCCATAGTGCTTCTGAAGAATCCGACCCATAAGGAGGTTGAACTTCTGGTCGGTACCGCCGAGCTCGATATCAGCCTTCAACTCGACCGAGTCATAGCCCTGGATCAGCGGATACAGGAACTCGTGGATTGCAATCGGCTGCTCGGAACGGTAGCGCTTGGTGAAATCGTCCCGCTCCAGCATCCTGGCGACGGTGTACTGCCCCGCCAGCCGGATCATGTCAGCCGCAGACATCTTGCTCATCCACTCGGAGTTGAACACAACCCGGGTCTTGGCGGGATCCAGGATCTTGAACACCTGCTCTTTATAGGTGATCGCATTCTGGCGCACCTGATCTTCGGTGAGCGGCGGGCGGGTAGCACTTTTTCCGGTCGGGTCACCGATCATGCCGGTGAAGTCGCCGATCAGGAAAATCACCTCATGGCCGAGGTCCTGGAACTGACGAAGCTTGTTGATAAGCACGGTGTGGCCAAAATGGAGATCCGGCGCAGTGGGATCAAAGCCGGCCTTTACCCGCAAAGGGCGACCTTCCTTTAATTTTTCAACCAGTTCCTCTTCGGGAATCAGCTCGTCAATACCGCGCTTGATGATAGCCAACGCTTCGTCTAGTGATGCCATGAACCTTTTGTCCCCAGTTTTTAGGTGCAACAGGGCCTGCCGGTTACAGAGATCTACAAAAGAAATCTGCGCGTTACCGGCTCCCTTGGTAAAGTAGCCTTTGATCACAAATCGATCAGACTGTATATAATAAGGCCGGCATTATATCAGCGGCATAGCAGGTTGTACGACCAACCAAAGGCGCGAACTGTAATGTTGCGCACTGTCCTGTTTATGTCATATGCGGTAATCTGATGGTCTATACTTGAACTGGCGCTTTAATTAGCCGGCACAAATTACTGGAATACCGATTAAAACGGGTGAGCCACGTGCTGAAAAAATTTCCCAAGACACATATTACTCTGGCTGCAGCCGCCACCGTGGTTGTTACCACCGCTGCGCTCATGAGCCCCAGCGCCGATGTTGAAGCCCGGCGCATGTCTTACACCATCGACCTTGAACAGGGTGCCGCACTGGGTAACCCGGTTCCCATCAAACAAGCCGTCAAACAACCGGAGTCTGCCGAAGCTGCCGCAGAAACCGCAGCCGAGACAGCCGAACTGCCGGCCACCAGCGAAGTGCCCGCGGTTGTTGGTGCCGAGCCGACGCTGAACTGGAAAGAGTTTGATATCAAATCCGGCGAGACGCTGTCGTCCCTGTTCAAAAAGGCCGGCTTTAACGATGGCGTGATGCTTTCCGTCATTCACGGTGACGGCGAAGCCGACAAGCTTCAGCGCCTGTACGCCGGTGAGCATATCCGCTTCGGCATCGATGACGAAGGCAGCCTGGCCGCTATCGAATTGCAACGCAGCCTGCTGGAAACCCTGAAGATTGAAAAGACCGATTCCGGCTTTGTTGGCGAAACCGACATCCGCGAACCGGAAGCCCGTCCGGCGTTTGCATCCGGCGTTATCGATGGCTCCCTTTACCTGGCAGCCCGCGATGCCGGCCTTGATGACCGCCTGACCATGGAACTGGCCGGTATTTTCGGCTGGGATATCGATTTTGTTTACGATGTTCGAAAAGGCGACATCTTTGAAGTGGTCTACGAAGAGCTGTATGTAGACGGTGAAAAGTTCAATACCGGCCGCATTCTGTCTGCCCGCTTTATCAACCGGGGCAAAGAAAACGTTGCCCTGCTGTACACCGACACCAACGGTGACAGCGACTATTACACGCCGGAAGGCCAGAGCATGCGCAAGGCGTTCCTGCGGGTACCGATCAATGCCCGGTTATCGTCGCCCTTTAACCTGCAGCGCCGGCACCCGGTTCTGGACGTGGTTCGCCCCCATGAAGGCACAGACTACGCAGCGCCTCCGGGTACACCGATCAAAGCCGCCGGTAACGGCCGTGTTCAGTTTGCCGGTTGGAAAGGCGGCTATGGCCGCACCGTTGTTCTCCAGCATGGTGACAACATTTCCACCCTGTACGCCCACATGAGCAAGCTGGGTAAAGGCATCAAGAACGGAACCCGTGTAAAACAGGGTCAGACCATCGGCCACGTTGGCTCATCCGGCATGGTTACCGGCCCGCACCTGCACTACGAGTTCCGGATCAATGGCGTAGCCAAGAACTCCCGGACCGTAAAACTGCCAGACGCCCAGCCGGTGCCCAGCACCGAGATGGCCCGCTTCAAGCAGTTTACCGAACAGCGCCTGGCGCAGTTCAATGTGTTCCGCGAAAGTGGCCGCCAGCTGGCACTCGCTTCGGATAACTGATCATGACACTCTGGCTCGGCCTGATGTCAGGCACCAGCATGGACTCAGTCGATGCTGTGCTGGTGTCCTTCGGCGAGCCAGGCGTAAACATCCACAGCACGCTCTCCCTGCCTTACCCTGAACAGCTTCGCCACCGCCTGCTGCAGGCGGTGCGCAATCAGGCCGACCCGGATGAAATTGGCGAACTGGACACCCTCACCGGCCAGCACTTTGCCAAGGCCGCCAGCGACCTTACCCACCAGTCCGGAGTCAACCCGCAAGAGATCCGCGCCATCGGCAGCCACGGGCAGACTATCCGCCATCAACCGTCCGGCGCCGCGCCTTTCTCCATGCAGATTGGCAATGCCGCCTGGATTGCCGAGGCCACCGGCGTAACCACCGTTGCCGATTTCCGTTCGCGGGACATGGCTGCCCATGGCCAGGGTGCCCCCCTGGTTCCGGCCTTTCATCGCTGGCTGTTCGGTTCGGCGCAGCAGGATCGCTGCATTTTGAATCTTGGGGGCATTGCGAACATCACCTGGCTTCCTGCCGGGCAACGCAAACCGGTGATCGGTTTTGATACCGGGCCGGCGAACGCACTGCTCGATGCCTGGTGCCTGGACCAGACCGGCCGACACTATGATGAGAACGGCCACTGGGCCCATGAAGGCGCCACTAACCCGGACCTTCTGGCCAGCCTGTTATCAGATGCCTATTTCAGCAAGGCTCCGCCCAAGAGCACCGGCAAGGAGCGCTTCAATCTCGACTGGATTCACACCCACCTCCAGCGTTTTCCGGATTTGCCACCGGAAGACGTGCAAAGAACCCTGCTACAACTGACCATAACCACCATCCTCCAGCAACTGCCCCAGGAGAATGCCGACATGGCAGTGTTCGCCTGCGGCGGCGGCACCTTCAATCCGGTATTGATGAATGAGTTGAGACTGGGTTTGGGGTCGGTACACCTGGCCACAACTGCAGAGCTGGGGCTGGATCCGCAATGGGTGGAACCGGTAGCGTTTGCCTGGCTGGCCCGGCAAACCATAGCCGGCCTGCCGGGAAATCTGCCTGAGGTAACAGGCGCTTCAGGGGAAAGAATTCTGGGCGCGATTTACCCGGCCTGAATGCTCAGATAGAGAAGGAACTACCACAACCGCAGGTGGAACTGGCGTTCGGGTTTTGTACCACGAACTGAGAGCCCTGCAGTCCTTCCTGGTAATCGATGGTTGCGCCAACCAGGTACTGGTAGCTCATGGAGTCCACCAGCAGTTTCACGCCATCCCGCTCGATCACCGTATCGTCGTCTTCCTGGTTCTCATCAAAAGAGAAACCATACTGGAATCCGGAGCAACCACCGCCCGTAACAAATACGCGCAGCTTGAGACCAGGATTCTCTTCTTCCTCGATCAGCTCACGCACTTTGGCAACGGCGTTGTCACTGAAGAACAACGGGGTGGCCATTTGTTGGACTACACTCAAGATCTGCCTCCGGCAACGTATGACTGACTCACGATTATGGTATTCCTGACTAAAACAATCAACTATTCGGATTTACCCTCATCGGCTTCGGCCTTTGCGCCGTCATGAGTCAGCAGGCCACTGTTTTCGGTTTCCCGAACCAGGTTGCCGTTTACCGAAGCCCCCATGGCCATTTCGACCAGTTTGTAATAGACATTACCGGTGATCGACGCTTTTTCCGCCAGCTCAAGGTGGGCAGAGGAACGCACGTCACCCTTCACCTGGCCATTGATGATGATGTGCGGGGCAATCACATCGCCGGTGATCTCGCCAACTTCCGATACCCGGACTACCGCGTCGCTGCCTTCCTCGGCAATGACGCGGCCGTGAATCTTGCCGTCCACATGCAGGCCACCGGAAAAGTGCACATCACCTTCGATGGTGGTCCGGGACGAAATCAGGGTATCGAACTGCCCGGTCGCGCGGCGCGGTTTCTGTTTTTTCTTGCCCATCATCTATTCAGTACTCCGCTATCTGTTGCCAGTCGAAGGTGCGTTCAGCCTGTGACGCCTTGCGCCCTTCAGCCTGAGCCACTACCTGGATTTCAAGGGGTTCAAAGTTTTCAGGAAGCATCAGGCTGCCTTCTACATCCTGAAAATACCGGAACCGGAATGCCACGCCGAGGTCTTCGATTTCATCGGACAGGTCCCGCAGCGCGATCACTTCTTTTTCGCCGTCAAGGTTACCGATAACATTCACCGCCACAACCCCGGAAATGTAGCTTTTGTTATCTCCCACCTGGGTCAGCACCAGCTTGAAATCGAAGGCCCGGTTGTCCCGCCCGGGCAGCAGGGTAAAGCGGTCCACCTGCAGGCCCTCGGCCGCTTCTGAGGGTGCCATGATGTTGCGGTAGAAGGTCAGGTCCGCTTCCAGCTCGGAAATCCGGGTTTCCAGGTTGACCATAGTGTTCCGGGCTTCCCGGAGCGCGTGCTCGTCAATCGCCCGACCCCGCTCCAGGTTGACCATGTTCTGCCGGGCCTCACGATATTGACCCCGCAACGTCTCTACTTCTTCAACCAGTTGCTCGCTGGATGCCTCGACCGAAGACAGCCGAAAGCCGCCCTGTGCCAGCCCGGCCACGTAGCCTGCCACGGCAGCAACCACGGTGAAGGTGAGCAGAATCACCGTCCGGCGCAGGCGGTGGCCCGGCCGGTGGCGGATAACAACATATTCTTCGGAAGGTTTGCGCGTGTCGCTCACAACTCAGAGCCTCAGGGCAGCAATGCCGGTGCTTGCAGCCCCAGGGTCTCATCCAGGCCGAACATGATATTCATGTTCTGCACCGCTTGCCCGGCGGCACCCTTCACCAGGTTGTCGATCACCGAGGTTACGATCACGATGTTGCTCTGTTCCTGGCGGTGCAGGGCCATTCGGCAGCTGTTGGCGCCGCGCACACTGCGGGTTTCCGGGTGGCTGCCAAAGGGCATGACATCCACGAACGGCTCGTTGCGGTACCGCTCTTCATACAGCGCCTGCAGGCGGTCGAAATCAGCGGCATCAGACAACTCGGCGTACAGTGTTGCTTCAATACCGCGAATCATCGGCACCAGGTGGGGCACAAAGGTAACACCCACGCCGGTTCCTGCGGCTTGGCTCAGGCCCTGACGGATCTCCGGCAGGTGACGGTGCCCGGAAGCACCGTAGGCCTTGAAGCTTTCCCCGACTTCACCATGCAACATGCCGATCTTGCCCTGCCGGCCGGCACCGCTGGCACCGGACTTGGCATCGGCAATCAACCGGGACGGATCCACCAGCCCGGACTCCAGCAATGGCAGGAAGCCAAGCTGCACGGCTGTCGGATAACAACCGGGATTAGCCACCAGCTGCGCCTGGCGGATTTCATCACGAACCACTTCCGGCAGGCCGTAAACGGCTTTCTCGGCCCACTCCGGGCTTTCATGGGGCATGCCGTACCAGTCGGCCCAGACATCCAGGTCTTTCAGGCGGAAATCCGCCGAAAGATCCACCACCCGCACGCCGGCTTTCATCAGCTCTGGCACTGCGCGCATGGCTACACCGTGGGGCGTGGCGAAGAAGACCAGGTCGCACTCCGCCAGCACCGCGGGGTCCGGCTCGGAGAAAGCCAGGTCATAGTGACCACGCAGGTTGGGGTACATATCAGCCACCGGCATACCGGCTTCTGAACGGGAAGTGATGCAGGTAACTTCCGCTTCCGGATGAACTGCGAGGATTCTCAGCAGTTCCACACCTGTGTATCCGGTACCACCCACAATGCCTGTCTTTATCACACTAATCTCCAAGGTGTTCTGGCCAGAATTTGCCTGTAGTCTACCATGATAATCCAAGGACTTATTGCAGCCTTCAGACCCGAAGCTACAATGTCCGCCCAAACCCATTGACCAAGCCGTGTCAGCAACCGGAATCCCGCGCCAATGCGTAGTATCAGGCAACAGATTACCGAACACCTGATCCCCGTTTTCCGGCGGAGACTGTCCGGTGTGGATGCCCTGCCCCAACTGGCAGTTCTGGGCCTGTTATCCGGCATTGTCACCGGTGTGGTCATCCTGCTGTTCCGCCTCGCCATCGAATGGCCGCTGGAGCACTTCCTGCCGGGGACCGGTTCCGAGAACTTCGAGCAACTGGATATCCTTACCCGGGGCCTTCTGCCCCTGGCCGGCGCGCTGGGGCTCGGGCTGCTGCTGCACCGGCTCGCCATCCACGATCGCAAGGTCGGGATCGTGCACATCATGGAGCGCCTGAATTACCACCAGGGCTACATTTCATTCCGCAGTGCCGTGGTGCAGTTTGTCGCCGGTGTGGCGACCGTGGTCAGTGGGCAGTCCGCCGGCCGGGAAGGCCCGGCGGTGCACCTGGGGGCTGCGTTTTCCAGCCTGCTCGGCCAGTGGATGCGCCTGCCCAACAACAGCATTCGGACCCTGGTGGCCTGTGGCTGTGCAGCGGCCATTTCCGCCTCGTTCAACACGCCCATTTCCGGCGTTATCTTCGCCATGGAAGTGGTGATGATGGAATACACCATTGCCGGATTTACCCCTATCATCCTGGCCGCTGTGAGCGCCGCCATTGTCACCCAGGTGGTTTACGGTTCCGAACCGGCGTTCAGCGTGCCTGCCCTGACCATGAACTCGATGCTGGAAATTCCCTGGATTATCGCCATTGCGGTGATTATCGGCATTGCTGCAGCGGCGTTTATCCAGCTGGTGGACAGCATGGGGCGTTTCCATCACCGGCCGGTGCTGTTGCGCATTGCCATGGCCGGCCTGCTGATGGTGCCTTTTGCTGTATTCATCCCGGAAACCATGGGCATCGGCTACGACACGGTCAGCCAGACCATTCACGGCGAACTGGCGTTCTGGCTGCTGCTCGGAGTGGGTGCCGCCAAGCTGATCATTACCGGCATTTCCATCGGCCTGGGCATGCCCAGCGGGGTGATCGGCCCCACGGTGTTTATGGGCGCCACCCTCGGCGGTGCCATGGGGCTGATCGGGGCCCAGATTTTTCCGGAGCAGGCGTCATCTGTGGGTTTCTACGCCATGCTGGGAATGGGCGCCATGATGGGAGCCGTGCTGCAGGCTCCGCTGGCGGCCTTGATGGCGCTCATGGAACTTACCCGTAACCCGAATATCATACTGCCGGGCATGCTGATCATTACCACCGCCAGCCTGGTAACCAGTGAAGCCTTCGGCAAGAAATCGCTGTTCCTGACGATCCTGAAAAGCCAGGGGCTCAGCTACCAGAACTCCCCGGTGATCCAGGCCCTGCGCCGGGTTTCCGTGGGCGCCATCATGGACAGGAGCATTCTGCGCACAGAACGGGAACTGACGGTTGAGGAAGCCAGGAAGGCGCTCAAGTCCGAACCCAAGTGGCTGTTGATCGACGGCAGCAACGGCCCCACCGCACTGCTGCCGGCGGTAGACCTGGCCCGCTACCTTGAAGATACCGCCAAGCAGGTGGCCGAAGAAGGTATAGAGGCCCCGGAAAGCGTTGACCTGATGGAAATTCCAGCTAACCGGCGGGACGTTGCCCCGGTACAATACCAGGCCACCCTGGAAGAAGCCCTGAACGAGTTCGACAACTCCCAGGCCGAAGCGCTATACGTACAACGCCATGTGGCTCCGATGATCCAGCGGGTTTATGGTGTGGTACTTCAATCCGATATCGAAAGTTATTACCAATACCGACGGAGCTGACAGATGCTGTGGGTTAAAGCCTTCCACATAATTTCCCTGGTGTGCTGGTTTGCCGGCATCTTCTACTTGCCCAGGCTGTTTGTGTATCACGCAGCGTGCGAAGACAAACCCGGGCAGGAACGCTTCAAAATCATGGAGCGCAAGCTGTACCGCGGTATTACCACACCCTCGATGATTGCCACGGTGATCTTTGGTGTATGGCTGCTCAGCTATAACGTATCCGGTTATTTCAGCCAGGGCTGGTTGCACGTAAAGCTGTTACTGGTGACCCTGCTGATCGTCTACCACTTCTATTGCGGCCACCTGGTGAAGGTGTTCCGTGATGACAAAAACCACCGCAGCCATGTGTTCTACCGCTGGTTCAACGAAATCCCGGTATTTATCCTGCTGGCCGTGGTGATCCTGGCCGTTGTTAAACCTTTCTGAGGAGGCACAGCATTAACAATTACACCCGCCCCCACGTTCTTGTACTGTCTGGCCTGGATCCTTCCGGCGGTGCCGGCATCCAGGCTGACATCCAGGCCATTACCTCACTGGGCGGCCACCCGTTACCGGTTGTTACCTGCCTGACGGTACAAGATACCCACAACGTGTATGGCGCCGAAGCCGTTGACGCCCAGCTGATCCGCCAGCAATTGCAGTGCCTGGACAAGGACATCACCATCCACGCGGTAAAAACCGGAGCCCTGGGCAACGCCGCCATTGTCGCTGTACTGAAGGACTTCCTGGACAGCCAGGATGACGAACTGCCCCTGATTGTCGATCCGGTCATCAAGGCCGCCGGTGGTGGCGACCTGGCCGATGACGAGCTGGTCCAGGCCATGAAGGACAAACTGTTCCCTCGCGCGGAAATGATCACCCCGAACGGCGAGGAGCTGACACAACTCGGCGGCAGCGATGATGCCGACCAGGCCGCCTTGAACCTGCTGCAAGCCGGCTGCCGTTCCGTACTGGCAACTGGCGGCCACGGCACCGGCATTCACATTACCAACACCCTGTACAACCACTCCCCGGAACCCATGCACTGGGAAGTCGAGCGGGTTGGCAGTAACGAATACCACGGTACCGGTTGCACCCTGGCCGCCGCCATTGCCACCGGGATGGCCAGTGGGTTATCAGCCCGGGCGTCCATCTCCCAGGCCCAGAACTATGTACACCGCACGCTGCTGCATGCCCTCACCGTGGGTCAGGGCCAGCGGGTTCCGGACCGGGGCATCCTGTGGGAACGCTGAGCCAGAAGTTGCAACCGGGGCTGTATGCAATCACCGACAACCGGCTGACACCCCCGGAAACCCTGCTGGATTCCGTTGAAGCCGCGCTGCGCGGTGGTGCCGTGCTGGTGCAATACCGGGACAAGGGATCATCCTCTGCAGAACGGCTGCGCCAGGCTGCAGACCTCAACAGCCTGTGCCGCAACGCCGGCGTGCCCCTGCTAATCAACGACGACCCGGAGCTGGCACACCGGGTTGGCGCGGCAGGCGTTCATATGGGCCAGGACGACGGCGCTCCGGACGAAGCCCGCCGCCTGCTGGGCCCGGAGGCGATTATCGGCATCACCTGCCACCATCGCCTCGACCTGGCCCAGGCAGCAAAATCCGCCGGCGCCGATTACCTGGCCTTTGGCCGCTTCTACAACTCCGGCACCAAGCCCGGGGCGCCGGCGGCCGAAGCAACCGTGTTGACCGAAGCGAAAACACTGGCCTTGCCGATTACCGCCATTGGGGGCATAACCGCCGATAACGCCGAGCCGCTGATTCTGGCCGGCGCAGACCTGCTGGCCGTGGTCGGCGGTCTGTTCGGCGGCACTCCAACCGAGATTGAAACCCGGGCAAAGCAATTCTGCCAGCTGTTTGCCCGGCACCATCCGCTTTACACACATTCCGACTGACAGGAGCTCACTGTGACTCATTCTGAAGATCTGTTTGAACAGGCCCAGAAATACATCCCCGGCGGCGTTAACTCTCCGGTGCGGGCATTCCGTGGCGTGGGCGGCACCCCGGTGTTTTTCAACCATGCCGAAGGCGCCTACCTTTACGATGAAGACGGCAAGCGCTACATCGATTACATCGGCTCCTGGGGCCCGATGATCCTGGGTCATTCCGACCCGCGCATCAAAGCGGCACTGCACGCCCAGGTCGACCTTGGCGTTGGCTACGGTGCGCCCACCGCCATCGAAACCGAGATGGCCAAGAAGGTGTGCGAACTGGTGCCGTCCATTGAACTGGTGCGCATGGTCAACTCCGGCACCGAGGCCACCATGAGTGCCATCCGCCTGGCCCGTGGCTACACCGGCCGCGACAAGATTGTGAAGTTTGAAGGCTGCTACCACGGGCACGTGGACTCGCTGCTGGTGAAAGCCGGTTCCGGCGCTCTGACCCTGGGCGTGCCCAACTCCCCGGGCATCCCGGCCAGCCTGGCCGAGCACACCATTACCCTTACCTACAACGACATCGGCAGTGTGCGGGAAACCTTCAAGGAGATCGGCGACCAGGTTGCCGCGATCATCGTGGAGCCGGTGGCCGGCAACATGAACTGCATCCCGCCGGTCCCGGGCTTCCTGGAAGGTTTGCGGGAAGTGTGTGACGAGCACGGCACCGTGCTGATTTTCGACGAAGTGATGACCGGTTTCCGGGTCTCCCTCGGCGGCGCTCAGGGTTACTACGGCATCACCCCGGACCTGACCGCACTGGGCAAGGTAATCGGTGGCGGCCTGCCAGTCGGCGCCTTCGGCGGCAAGCGAGAAATCATGGAGCACATCTCTCCGCTGGGCCCGGTTTACCAGGCAGGCACCCTCAGCGGTAACCCGCTGGCCATGACCGCCGGCCTGACCACCCTGAATGCCATTTCCGAGCCCGGCTTCCACGACAAACTGATCGAGAAGACCAACAAGGTGCGGGACGGCTTCAAAGCTGCAGCAGACGAAGCAGGCATTCCGCTGACCGTGCAATCCGCCGGCGCCATGTTCGGACTCTTCTTTACCAAAGAGGACTCCGTTACCCGCTTTGACCAGGTCATGGAGTGTGACGTAGAGCGCTTCAAGAAATTCTTCCAGGGCATGCTGGCCGAAGGCGTGTACCTGGCACCGTCTGCGTTCGAGGCAGGTTTTGTGTGTGCCGCGTTGTCTGAAGAGGACATCGAGTTCACCATCGCCGCTGCGCGCAAGGTAATGGCTACCCTGTAACGGGTAAGCAATCAGTCCCGGCCCGGGTCATAACCGGGCCGGGGCAACCTGTTGCTTTCAGAATACCCCTTCCAGCGAGACCGTCAGCGTATGCCGGTCGTAGTCATACCGGTCAATTCCACTGTCCTGGTTGCGATACAGCCACTGGTTGCGCACCAGCCACTGCCGGTTCAGCCAGTATTCCGCCATCAGCCCCAGTTCCAGCCGGGTGTCCTTCCGCCTGCGCTCCACCAGCACATCCTGTTCCAGCCACTGGTGTGGTGAATCATAGCGGCTATGCCGCAGCGCGCTCTCTGCGCCTACCAGCAAATCCGGGTGTAAAGGGTATATCGCCTCGATGCCGATTTCATGGTGGCGTGGCGAGACACTCACCACATAGCCTTCCTGGCTGAAATTGTCCCGGTTGTTGGACTCCCAGCGGTAGAAACCCTCAAGCAACCAGCCTGCAAGGGTCCGGTCCGCCCGGGCTTCAAACAGATACCACTGGCCATCGTAGGCGCTATATCCGGGGCCGCCGTTTACCTGCTCTGCCGCCAGCTCAAAGGAACAACCGTGCAACAGGGCCGCCCCAGCACAGGCATCGGTGCGGGCCAGTAACGCTAGGCCGGCCCGGGTTTCCAGTTCATCGCCGCCAAGCCAGGCCCTGGTGCCGCCCCCACGTATTCCCAGTTCCCAGACATCGACCACCTGCAAAGCGGTTATCCGCGCCTGCAGTACCGAGGTGTCATAGTCGCTGTCGTGGTGATAGTCCTGGCCATAGAACACACCATCCCAAACCAGTCGCCAACGCTCCGTGGCCTGGTAGCCAAGGCTGCCAGCCGCCACCAGCTCGGCAAAGGCGCTGCCGCGATTACTGGGAGAATCCTCGGGCACCCCGGCCATGTTGCTGTCGTAGCCCAGACCCGCAGAGAGATAGCCCTGTCGGGCCAACATGGACTGTTGCCGGGAAGCGTTGTCCTGAACTGAAAGGTCCGCAAGCTGGCGCTCCGCAAGCTGCCGCACTTTATCCGGTGCGTCATCGGCTGCCGCCTGGCCAAACCAGTCGCGGGCCTGTCCGGGCTGGCCCTCAGCCAGTGCCACCAATCCGAGGTTATAACGGGCCAGGGCCTGGCTGTCACCATTGAGTAACGTCGAAAAATGATTACGGGCCGCAGCATAGTCGCCGGTTTTGTAGCAGACCACGCCCAGGTTGTAGCGGAGTGCGGGCGTGTCGGCACCCAGCGCCAGCGAGCGCTCAAAGTGCTCCCGGGCCAGCGGGTAATTGCCTTCGCGGAATTGTTCGATACCGGCGGTCATCGCTTGCCCGGCAGAGTTATCGTCACTGGCACAGGCAGCACCGGCCAGTACCAGCAGGCTCAGAACAAGCAGGAATCTGAACAACAGGAAACCCCGAGGCTAGTGATTAGCAGATAAGCCCGGGTAAGGCCGGGCTGTCAGGGTTTTGAGGTTACCATAAGTGAGAAATTACGGACGTGACGATTGTGGCGGCATATCTGGCTTGCGCTCACGGGCATCCAGAGCCGGCTGTGGCAGCCGGTCAATTCCCGGTTCCGGCTTTTTTTCCCGAGCTTCCCTGGCCCGTTCAGATACTGACTGGCCAAAATCACGGCCACGCTCGCGGGCATCTTTTGACACTTCACGCCCCGGAGCATCCGGACGAGCCTGTCCCTGGTCGCTTGCCTTGCCCTGCAACACCGGTAATTCCGGCAGGCGGATTTCGCGGGTAACCGAATTGGTCAGGTCTTCGCTGTCTTCCACCATACGCATGGTGACATCCAGGTCATTCGCCGCCGCCAGGGGCGCCACAACCAGCAAGCTGGTGGTCAGCAGCCAACCGCCAAACGTTAAGTTTTTACCAACACTCATGTTGCCGGCTCCTCCTGCTCATTGGGCACAATGTTGCCGGGATGCTGGGGCACAACCGCCCGGAACACCTTCTGTCGCCCGTTGGCATCCAGTTCTGCAATCAGCTCACCGGCACCGGGAAACAGGATTTTCAGGGGCAGGGCCAGCACGTTATCGCCCTGTTCAAGGTTGACCTGCCAGCTAACCCGGCGCTGGCCCGGCAATCCGGACAGTTCCACATGGGGCGGCAACGCCAGGGTAAGCGTGACATTATCCAGGGGCTCACCGGCCGTGAAGGCCAGCCGTACCGTTCTGTCCACGGGCTCCGGCATCGGGCCAGCACTCTGCTCCTCCGGCGCCGGCTCACTGGCCAGTTGCGGCACAGGGTCCGGCTCCGGCATTCCACGCCCCAGCATCAGCCCGAGTACCAGGGCGGCAGCTACCGCACCACCCCAGGCCAGGTGAACCTTGCGGCCCTGACCGGAACCGGATGCCGCGGCCAACACCCGGCTTTCGAAATCCGCCGAAGCGGCCGGTACCGCATAGCGACTGGCCAGCTCGTCGTTCAGGACCGCTTCGATCTCTGCCTGCCGGGCACAGGACTGACAGTGTTCCAGGTGCGCGCGCACCTGCTGCGCCTCCCCGGAAGCCAGCTGATTCCTGACAAAGTCAGGCAATTGTGATCGGATTTGCGAACAGGACATAGTCATCACCTCACAGTTCCTGACGCCCGGAACCGGGTTCCGGTTCCATGCATTCCTGAAGAAATTTTCGCAGGTTGGCCCGGCACCGGTGCAAGCGGGATTTTACCGTTCCCACCGGCACACCCAGCACCTCGGCAACATCTTCCTGGCGCCAGCCATCCACATCGTGCAGCAGCAACAACGTGCGCTGGTCCGGTGACAATCGTGCCAACGCCTTGTCCAGCATCGGGCCCAGCTGCGCCTGCCCCAGGGCCAGTTCCGGTGAATGGTCGTCCGCTTCCAGTGAATCCAGCCAGTCTGACTGGCTGTCGGCGTCCATCAGGTCACTCACCGGCTGGTCCGCCTGGCGACGCTTCTTGCGCAGGCCATCAATAAACTGCCGGTACAGAACCCGGTTCAGCCACGGGCGCAGCTGGTCTACGGATTCGAGTTCATCAAGCCGGGGGTAAAGTTTGACCACCACATCCTGCACAAGGTCTTCGGCATCCTGGCTGTTGCCGGTCAGTCGCCAGGCGAAGCTGTGCATAGCTTGCAGGTGCGGCTGCACCAGCCGCTGAAAACGCTTCTGGGCTGAGGGACGAAACGGAAGGATTGCCAAAAAACGACTGCCTGGTTGCGGTTTCGGGAAGCGCGCAGTCTATAACAGCTGCGCCCGCCATGCACTTGCCACGCACTATGGCCAAAACATGTGCAAATGTTAATCAAAGTGATGGAACCCCACCCGCAACGGCTTCGTGAGCTCAATACTGGCGACCACAACGCCGGACTTACAACGGAAAGAATACAAACCGGAGGATTTATGAAGAATTCAACCAAGGTATTCGCAGTTTCCGCCCTCGCCGGCGCCCTGGCTGCCTGCGGTGGCAGTGGCAGCGACGGAGGCAGTACCGGACAAACAGGTACAGTTTCGGTAGGACTGACAGATGCGCCTGTAGACCATGCCGAGGCCGTAAACATCGAAGTCACAGCTCTTGTACTCAAGCACCAGGATGGTTCTCCGGTGAGATACGAGCTGGAGATTCCCGAGCCGGTCAACCTGCTTGATTACCAGAATGGTCAGGTAAAGGCACTTCTGGACCGGGAAGAGCTGGATGCCGGCGAGTACCAGTGGGTAAGACTGGAAATCGGCGAAAACAACAACATCGTGATTGACGGTGGGGAATACCCGCTGACCACTCCCTCAGCCCGGGGCATTCAAACCAGTGGATTCACTGTGCCTGCTGGCGGCGAAGTGGCAATCACCATTGATTTTGACGTCAGGAAGTCGATCGTTAACCCCCAGAACGACCCGAACAGTTACAAGCTGAAGCCAGTACTTCGCCTGGTTGATAACGCCCAGGTTGGGACCATTACCGGTACAGTCGCTCCGGAGCTGATCACCGAGTACTGTGGCGGCGTAAGCACCACAGAAGGCTTTCTGGGCAATGTGTATGTACACTCAGGCCCGGATCTTTTGCCGGACGACATTGGCAGCGATAACGAACCACTGGTTGTTGTGCCAGTTGAAGGTAATGACGAATACCGCTATCAGGCAAGCTTTATCCCCGAAGGCTCATACACCGTCAGCTACACCTGCGACAGCGATCTGATCGAAGATGCCGAAGGCGAGCCTTCAAATGATGATCTGCTCTTCACCGACGGACAGAACGCCACTGTATCGGCTGGCGAAACAACCATCATAAACTTCTGAACCGCTACGGGGCTGCCAATTAGCAGCCCCGTTCAGCCTTACAACGCCCGTGCCCGATCCTCCGCCTGGCTGGCCCCCGCAACATTTCCCCTCGCCCGACGGATATCCGCCAGCAACAGCCAGCCTGAACGCTGCAGGCTTGAGTTGTTGCCCGCCAGCGACAGCCCCTTCAGGGTGAACTGCTCCGCCGCACCCAGGTTGTCACCGGCCACATAGGCTTCTGCCAGCTTGAAATAGACCTCTGCCGAACGGGGCGCGATTCGCTGTGCCCGCTCCAGACTGGAGATTGCTCCGGCAGAATCCCCTTGTTGCAAACGCTGGTCGGCATCCCGAATCAGGGTTACCGCCGCTGCAGGCAGGGCGTCCCCGGATTCCCGGTAGCTAGGGGTACGGGACGGCTGTTCCGGCTCGCTCACGGCGGGCTCTTCGCTTTTGCGCCAGACACGAGGCTCCTGTTCAGAATTCTGTTCAGGCTCCGCAGTTCTCGGCGGCTCGGGTGCCCGGGAGGGTTCGCCGCCGCCCATAGGCACATAAATGGAACCACCACCGGGGCCGCTGGCACAGCCCGCCAGGGACAGCGCCAGGGCAAGCGGTGCGAAACGGATACTGGTTACTTTTATCATTGGAACAATCCTTCAAACCAACTGCGAATTTGCCGGCCGATATTGCCGTTGCAATCTGTGCTCATCGCCGGCTCGCTGCCGGCGATAAATGGCACCAGCCGGGCATTGGCACAGCCCTCACCGGTCAGGGCCTGTGCCTCGGCATCTACCCAATGATACTGCACGCCGTCCGGCATTACCGGTGAAAACCCGTGCTGGGGAATCTGCGACATCATGGATGACCACACCGGCAGCGCGCCAGAGGCGCCGGTCAGCACCGTTGGCCCGTTGTCGTCACGGCCCACCCAGGCCACCGCCAGCAAGTCGCCGCTGAAGCCGGCAAACCAGGCATCCCGGCCATCGTCGGTGGTACCGGTTTTACCGGCCAGGGTAAGCTGTTCGGGCAAGGTATAGTAGGCAGAGCGGCCGGTGCCTTCCTGCATGGTTTCCTGCATGGCGTACTGCACCAGGTGAACGGCGGCCGGGTCTGCCACCTGGTCTACTTTCAGGTTGTAGCGGGACAACGGCTCGTTGTCGGCATCGGTCACTTCCCGAATGGTGCGCAAGGGGGTGTTGAAACCGCCGGTGGCCAGGCCCTGATACAGCTGGGCCACATCCACCGGAGCCAGGGACACAGAACCCAGTAGCATCGACGGGTAATCGGATATCGGCGTGGTCACCCCGAAATCCCGGAGTGTTTGCTGAACATTCGGAATGCCGATATCCAGCCCCACCCGCACCGCAGGCAGGTTATAGGATTTGGACAGGGCCAGGTGCAAAGGCACTTCGCCGCGCTCTTCCTTATCAAAGTTTTTCGGCTGCCAGAGCCGGCCGTCATCGAATTCCAGGGTGAACGCCTGGTCTTTCACCGGCGTGATCAGCGTGTAGCGATCCGGCTGTTCCAGGGCGGTCAGGTAAACAAACGGCTTGATCAGAGAACCCATCGGCCGGTGGGCATCCACCGCCCGGTTAAAGCCGGCAAATTGCGGATCCTTGCCACCCACCAGTGCCAGTACCTCGCCGGTATCCTTTGCGGTGACCACCAGTGCGGCTTCCAGTTCATCCGCATTGGCCAGTTTCGGCAGGGTTTTGCTGACCGCTGTTTCCGAAGCATGCTGCACTGCAGGGTCCAGTGTGGTGAAAATACGCAGCCCCTCACTCTGCAGGCCTTCCTGCTGGTAATCCCGGGCCAGGTGCCGGTGCACCAGGTCGATGTAGGCAGGGTAACGGTTCTCGGTAAACGAAGGCTTTGCGCTCACACCCAGCGGACGTGATTTCTGCTTCGCCAGCTCCGGTTCGGCCAGCAGCCCGGCCTCGGCCATTTCATCCAGCACCAGGTTCCGGCGCGACGTGGCCCGTTCCGGGTGTCGGCGAGGATTGTAATAGCTGGGGCCCTTTACCATACCAATCAACAGTGCCAGCTGGTGCGGGGCCAGGTCTTTCAGGCTTTCACCGAAATAGAACTGGCTGGCCAGGCCGAAACCATGAATGCTGCGGGTGCCCGCCTGCCCCAGATACACTTCGTTCAGGTAGGTTTCCAGGATGTCGTCTTTGTCGTAATGCAGCTCCAGCAAAATCGACATCAGGGCTTCGTTGCCTTTACGAACCAGTGTCTGCTCCCGGCTCAGGAAGAAGTTTTTCACCAGCTGCTGGGTCAGGGTACTGCCGCCCTGAACAATCCCGCCCGCCTTGATATTGGCCAGCATGGCCCGGGCAATGGACAGCGGCGCAACGCCAAAGTGATCGTAGAAACGGCGGTCTTCCACCGCCATCAGGCCCAGCGGCAGCAATTCCGGAACCTCTTCCAGTTGCACCAGTACCCGGTCTTCCCGATGGGCCGGGTAGATACCCCCAATGCGTGCCGGTTCCAGCCGCACAATCGCAGCCGATGGCCCCGCCAGTACTGAGAACGAGCTGACCCGGTCGCCACTCACCACCAGCGATAACCGGCGCCGGGCTTCTTCACCGTCCGGGAACAGGAAACCACGGGTACTGATGACAAAACGGCCACCATTACGCTGATAAGTGCCGGCCCGCACGCCATCACCCGGCCGATAACCGGACAGCTCCAGTTCACGCACCAGGCTCCCTGCGCTTACGCTGGCGCCGTCATACAGTTCCAGTGGCCGGGCATACACCCGGGATGGCACCTCAAAGCGCCGGCCTTCGAAACGGGAGGTGACCACCGCATCCAGGTACACCATCCAGCCGGCCAGCAACACCAGCCCCAGGGCACCGGCCCGGAACATGAAACGCCAGAAGCCGGATTTCTGGTTTCCGGAGCGGGATTTGGGAGATTTTTTACGGGAAGAAGATGATTTACTCATGCCGCGATTATAACGAAGCCACATGGGCGACCGGCAGGCCTGTAATGTGTTATTTCTGTAATCTGCCCGCTATGATAGGCCAAGAAAAATCAACGAGTTCAGGGAACCCAGGAGAACAATGTGAGCGAGAACGCCCCGGATACACTGGTCAAGGCACTGCAGAACCCGGAATTGTACGACCACCCGGTGAAGGATTTCCGGGTTATCGAAACCCATATTTCCCAGGTTCTGCTGACCGGCGACTACGCCTACAAGATCAAGAAGCCCATGGATTTCGGCTTCCTCAACTTCTCTACCCTTGAACGCCGCAAACACTTCTGCGAAGAGGAGCTTCGGCTTAACCGCCGGCTGGCCTCGGAGCTTTACCTGGATGTACTGCCCATCACCGGCAGCCCGGAGCAACCGCAAATCGGCGGTGCAGGCGAGCCCTTCGAATACGCCATCCGCATGCGCCAGTTCAACCAGGACGAGCTGTTCGACCGTCGCCAGGAACGGGGCGAGCTGACGGCCGAAATGCTGGCCAGCGTGGCAAGGCAGTCTGCACAGTTTCACGACAGCCTGCCCCCCATTGCCGATGACAAGCCCCTGGGCACACCGGAAGCAGTCTACGCCGCCATGCAGGAGAACTTCGACCAGGTCCGCCCCCTGCTGACCGACAAGGCCCTGCTGACCCAGCTGGACGCCCTGGAAGACTGGACCCGCACCACATTTGAACGCCACCGCGAGCTGATCACCAGCCGCCGGGCCAACGGCCTGGTACGGGAGTGCCATGGCGACCTGCACCTGGCCAATATCACCGTATTCAACGACAAGGTAACGGTGTTCGACTGCATCGAATTCAACGAGCCGTTCCGCTGGATTGATGTGATTAACGACCTGGCCTTCCTGCTGATGGACCTGGAATCCCGGAACGAGCCGGCGCTGGCCAACCTGGTGCTGAACACCTACCTGGAATACCGCGGCGACTTCGAAGGGCTGGCACTGCTGCCCCTGTACAAAGCCTACCGCGCCATGGTTCGGGCCAAGATTGCCCTGTTCACCATGGGCAACCCGAGCCTGAACGAGCAGGAGCGGGAAGAACTGATGCAGCGTTATCGCGGCTACGCCCAGCTGGCGGAAAACTACGGCGCCATTCCCAACCATTACCTGCTGGCCACCACCGGGCTTTCTGCCAGCGGCAAGACCTGTGTAAGTGCCGCCATGGCCGGCGAGTTGGGGCTGATTCGCCTGCGTTCGGATGTCGAGCGCAAGCGCTTGCATGGCCTGGGGCCGCTGGACAGCAGCAAGTCAGGCCTGGGTGAAGACCTGTACAGCCCGGAAGTGACAGAGCAAACCTATCAGCACCTGGCGAACCTGGCCGGTGACCTGCTGGCCTCCGGCGCCTCCGTGATCGTGGATGCCGCCTGCCTGAAGGAACATGAACGCAACCTGTTTGCCAGTGTCGCGGAAAACCAGGGCGTGCCCTTTGCACTGCTGCACTGCGAAGCACCGGAACAACTGCGCCGGGAATGGGTGCGCAAACGCAAAGGGGATGCCTCCGAGGCTACCGAAGAGCTGCTGGATGCCCAGCAAAGCTGGTTCGAACCCCTGACCACGGAAGAGAAAACCCACACCGTGCACCTGCACACCGAGCAGGAGCATGTGGCCGAGGCAGTGGCAGACCGCATCCGCCAGCACCTGGGCCTGGCTCCGGCCCAGTAAGCCCTCAGGGTACCGGTCAGGGCTCCAGGTTGACCGGTACCGCTTCTGTCAGGTCCAGCCGGCCGGTGGGGTTACCATCGTCACCGGCCAGGGCAGACCGATAAGCCACCACTTCCACCCCCGCTTCACAAGCCTGGCGCAGTAACTGGCCATAACGGGCGTCGATGTGGTCTGCCGGGCGTACTTCTTCGATACCGGTGTGGTTCACCAGGAAGAACAGCACCCCACGGTCGCCCTTTGCCACCTGCGCCATCAACTCACGCAAGTGCTTCTGGCCCCGCTCGGTGACCGCATCCGGAAAATAGCCCCGCCCGCCTTCGGCCAGGGTGACATTCTTGACCTCCACCCAGGCATCCGGCTCGCTGGCATGGCCGGAGAGCAGCAGGTCAATCCGGCTTTTTTCCTCACCGTACCGCACTTCGCTACGAACCGTACTGTACCCGGCCAACTCCTCTACCACGCCGCTTTCAATGGCATGCCGGGCCTGTGCATTGGGCCGCGCCGTATTCACACAGGCCAGCACCCCGGGTGAGGTTTCCACCAACTCCCAGGTGTATTGCAGCTTGCGCTTGGGGTTGTCGCTGCAGCTGAGCCACACCCTGGCGTTCTCCGGCTGGCACCCCAGCATGGAACCGGTGTTGGGGCAGTGAGCGGTTACCTCCTCGCCACCGGGCAGGCGGACATCCGCCAGAAAGCGTTTGTAGCGCCGGATCAGGCGCCCTTCCACCAAAGGTTCAGGAAACTTCACGTGATCTCCCCATAAAGTCGGCGTTACAGGGCTGGCACCCCCGTAACTTATCTGCTATTTTCCGCAAACTCCCGATTCAGGACGAATGCTTTATCCAGGGTTAAACCGCGCAGCCACGCTGGCGCGGCGGAAGCAAAGCGTTCTTGTGAAGTACAAACAAGAGGCCGGGTTCAATGGCAAACACTGCAGAACAACCACGCGAACGTTTTACCAACTTCACCCCTTATGAAATGAAGAAGGGTGAAGAGTATATGAGTGCTGACATGCTGCAGCACTTCAAAGATCTTCTCCTGCAATGGAAACAGGAGCTGATGGAAGAAGTGGACCGCACCATGCACCATATGCAGGAAGACGCCGCAAACTACGCGGATCCCAGCGATCGCGCAACCCAGGAAGAAGAGTTCAGCCTGGAACTGCGCACACGGGACCGTGAGCGTAAACTGATCAAGAAGATTGACCAGACCATCGACCGCATCGACAAAGACGACTACGGTTTTTGCGACCAGTGCGGTGTGGAAATCGGTATTCGCCGGCTGGAGGCCCGCCCGACAGCCACGCTCTGCATCGACTGCAAAACCCTGGCAGAAATCCGCGAGCGCCAGACTGGCATCTGATCACGCCTCAATGGCCGGCAGCACCCGCTGCCGGCCAGATGACTCCCTATGAAGCAACCCCGCTACCGCGGGCGCTTTGCGCCTTCCCCAACCGGCCCCCTGCACTTCGGCTCACTGGTTACGGCCCTGGCCAGCTGGCTGGAAGCCCGAACCGCTGGCGGTGACTGGCTGGTACGAATCGAAGATCTGGACCCCCTGCGGGAACCACCCGAAGCCACCGGACAAATCCTCCATTCCCTGGACTGCCACGGCCTGTTCCCGGACGAACCGATACGCTTTCAGTCAAAGCGCCATGGCGCCTACCAGGCCGCCATCGCCCAGCTGCTGGAATCCGGCAAGGCATATCGCTGCCGCTGTTCCCGCAAACAACTGCAAGCCCATGGTGGCCGGCACCCGAACCACTGTCGCAACGGCACTGCCGGCGTTGGCAACGAGCCTTTCGCCATCCGCCTTGCCCTGCAGGACGAAACCAGCCACTGGCATGACCAGCTGCTGGGCCCGCAGCAACAGCAGGTACATGCGGAAATCGACGACCCGGTCATCCTGCGCAAGGAAGGCTTCTACGCCTACCAGCTGGCGGTGGTGGTGGACGACATCGACCAGGGCATCACCCACATTGTTCGTGGCTCAGACCTGCTGGACATGACCGCCCAGCAGCAACAGATCTACCGGGCCCTGGGCGCACAGCCGCCCCACTGGCTGCATATTCCGGTGATCCTGAACGACCAGGGCCAGAAACTGAGCAAACAGACCCATGCCCCGGCACTGGACGATACCCGCCCGGCAGAGAACCTGGTTCAGGCACTGCAGACGCTGGGACAAAATCCGCCACCGGAACTGGCCGCTCGCGGTGTGGACGCGATACTGGCCTGGGGCCGGGCAAACTGGCAGCGACAGGCTATTCCCCTGACATCCCGGCAGGCCCGTGGTATAACCCCCGGTACACACACCCGTTCGGACCACTGAGCCGATGTACATTTACCGTCTGGTTTTTCTGCTGGTACTGGCCATCTATATTTTTTCCCCGAACATCCTGGATTGGTGGACGTCGCCGGATAACGTCTGGTATAGCCCCTATGTGATCTGGGGCGGGCTGATAGCCATCGGCGTCTGGCTGGAATGGCGACGGGATCCCAATGAGTTTTAGTGCCACCGGCCTGTTACTGGCCAGCCTCCTGTACCTTGTCCTGCTGTTCGGTATTGCCTGGGGCACCGAGCAGGGCACGCTGATGCGCCGCTGGGTGCGTCACCCCCTGGTGTATACCCTCAGCCTCGGGGTCTACGCCGGCATCTGGGCCGTGTATGGTGCCATTGGCATGGCGGCGGAGTCCGGCTACGGCTTCCTGGCCTATTACCTGGGCATCAGTGGTGCCTTTTTGCTGGCACCGGTGCTGTTAAACCCCATTCTGAGAATTGCCCGGGCCTACCAGCTCACATCCCTGGCCGACCTGTTCGCCTACCGGTATCGCAGCCAGTGGGCGGGCACCCTGGTAACCCTCTGTTCCGCCGCCGCTATCCTGTCCTTGCTGAGCATGCAGATACAGGCGGTTACTGTATCTGCCAGCCTGCTGGCGCCGGCCACCTCACCGGAAGCCATCAGCGTGATGTTTGCCCTGATCGTGGTGTTGTTCACCATGCTGTTCGGGGCACGACGGCATCAGAGTTCCGGCAACCATCAGGGCCTGGTACTGGCCATTGCCTTCGACTCGCTGGTGAAGGTCATCGCCCTGCTGGTGCTTGGCGGCGTCATCCTGTTCGGTGTCTTCGATGGCACCCGCGGACTGGACGACTGGCTGGCGCAGAATTCCCACCCGGAAGCGGCCATGACCATGGCGATCAACGACGGCAGCTGGCGCGCCCTGCTGCTGATGTCCTTCGCCGCCGCCCTTGTGCTGCCACACATGTACCACATGACCTTCAGCGAAAACCCGTCACCCCGGGCGCTGGCCAAGGCCAGCTGGGGCCTGCCGCTTTACCTGCTGCTGGTGGGCCTGCCGGTTCCGTTGATTGTCTGGGGGGCACAGGCACTGGACGTCACCTCGCCGCCCGCCTTCTTCAGTATCGGCGTTGCCCAGGCGCTGGGCAGCCCGGCCCTGACCATGCTGATGTACATTGCCGGTTTGTCTGCCGCCAGCGGCCTGATGATTGTCAGCACCCTTGCCCTGGCCGGCATGGTGCTGAACCACGTTGTGCTGCCCCTGAAAACCCCGAGGGATCAGGGCGACATCTACCGCTGGCTGCAGTGGGTCAAGCGCCTGCTGATCGCCGTTATCCTGTTCCTGGCCCTGCTGTTCCACGAAACCATCGGCCAGAAGCTGGACCTGTCCATTCTGGGCGCGATTTCCCTGTCCGGTACCCTGCAACTGCTGCCCGGCGCGCTCGGAGTCATCTACTGGCCGGAAGGCAATCGCCGGGGGCTGGTCGCGGGACTGGTTACCGGCCTGACCATCTGGCTGTTTACCCTGGTACTGCCGTTCTCGTCTGCCACGGATCTTTTATACTGGCTCGACCTGCCCATCAACCCGGGCTACGACAACTGGCACATCTTTACCTTTATCAGCCTGACGGCGAATATCTCGGTCTTTGCCCTGGTCTCGATCATCAGCCCCGCGTCGGCGGAAGAAACCAGCGCTGCCCAGGCCTGTTCCATGGGCGCACTGTCCCGGCCCCAGCGCCGGGAACTGCTGGCGGCATCCTCCCAGGAATTCATCCAGCAACTGGCGGATCCGCTGGGCCAGAGCGTGGCACGGCGGGAAGTGGAACGGGCCCTGGCCCAGCTGAAACTGCCCAATGTGGAGTTCCGGCCGTACCAGCTGCGCCGGCTGCGGGACCAGATCGAAATCAACCTGTCCGGCCTGCTGGGGCCCTCGGTGGCCCGGGATATTGTAAAGCGGCATCTGGGCTTCAAGCCTCTGACCCACGGCGTCACCGGCCAGGATATCCGCTATGTGGAGCGGGCGCTGGGGGATTACCAGAACCAGCTGACCGGCCTGGCCGGGGAACTGGACAACCTGCGCCGGCATTACCGGCAAACC
Organism: Marinobacter sp. G11; assembly: GCF_021282325.1. Classification (NCBI taxonomy): domain Bacteria; kingdom Pseudomonadati; phylum Pseudomonadota; class Gammaproteobacteria; order Pseudomonadales; family Marinobacteraceae; genus Marinobacter; species Marinobacter sp. G11. Next base: position 19,065 of record NZ_JAJSPB010000030.1, on the reverse strand, counting down.
CTGCAGAACCTGCCAATCCCGGCGTGCTCGGTGGGCGAGGACGGCGAAATCCTGATGTGGAACCACGCCATCGAAGCACTCACCGGCATTTCCGCTGACGAAGTGGTGGGCGCCCGGCTGATGGCCCTTCCCGAGCACTGGCACACCCTGCTGGATGACTTTAACCGGGGCTCGGAGCTACACCGCTACAAGCACCGGCTGGACCTGCGGGGCAAGCCCCATTGGCTGAACCTGCACAAAGCGGCCCTGAGCGGCCCGGACCACACCGAAGGCGGTTCCATTATCCTGGTGGAAGACCAGACCGAAACCCGCCTGCTGGAAGACGAACTGATGCACAGCGAACGGCTGGCCTCTGTTGGCCGCCTGGCCGCTGGCGTGGCCCATGAAATCGGCAACCCGGTCACCGGCATTTCCTCCCTGGCCCAGAACCTGAAGCTGGAAACCGACGACCCTGGCATCCTGGAAACCGCAGACCAGATACAGCAGCAGACCCGGCGCATTTCCGCCATCCTCCAATCCCTGATGAACTTCGCCCGCACCGGCAACCATGCCCACGCAAACCGCTATGAACCGGTCAACATTCACCGCTGCGTGGAAGAATCCATCAACCTGCTGTCGCTCAGCGAACGGGGCATGGGCATCCGCTTTGTTAACGACTGCCCGCCCTCCATGCAGGTGCTGGGCGACGAGCAGCGGCTGGTTCAGGTATTTGTTAACCTGCTGGCCAACGCCAGGGACGCCTCGCCAGACGGAGGTACCATAACGGTCAATGGTAAGGGCGACGGCTACTCCGCTATCATCGAGGTGATTGATGAAGGCTCCGGTATACCGGCAGATCAGCTGGACCACATATTCGAGCCCTTTTACACCACCAAGGCCCCCAACAAAGGCACGGGCCTGGGGTTATCCCTGGTGTACAGTATTGTTGAAGAACACTATGGCAACATCCAGGTAGAAAGCCCGGCCGACAAAGCCACCGGCCGCGGCACCTGCATGAGGCTGCGCCTGCCCGCCTACGAGCCAGAAACCGATACCGGCAACAGCAGCCCGAACGAAAGGTCGTGAACGCAATATGCCCCGTATTCTGATAGTTGAAGACGAAGACATTATCCGCTCGGCAGTCCGAAAACTGCTGCAGCACGCCGGCTACGAAGTGGCCGATGCCGTCTCTGTAGAAGAAGCCGAAGGGCTGGACCCCGACAGCTTTGACCTGATCATCACCGATCTGCGACTGCCCGGCGCGCCCGGCACCGAAATGATCACCCGGGCGCCGGACACCCCGGTGCTGATCATGACCAGCTATGCCAGCCTGCGCTCCGCCGTGGACTCCATGAAAATGGGCGCTGTGGACTACATTGCCAAGCCCTTCGACCATGACGAAATGCTGGCTGCCGTGGAGAACATCCTGGCCCGCGGCCACGAGCCCGCCAGCAGCCGGGCCGATGAAGACCCTGACCGAACCGCAGACACCCCATCCGGTGACCCGTCGACCGTCATGTTTGGCACCTGCGAGCCTATGCAGCGGGTATTCACCCTGATCCGCAAGGTAGCCCCCACAGAAACCACGGTGCTTATCCAGGGCGAATCCGGTACCGGTAAGGAACTGGCCGCCCGGGCCCTGCACCTGCTCAGCCCCCGGGCCAACAAGCCCCTGATTTCGGTAAACTGCGCCGCCATCCCCGAGAGCCTGATTGAATCGGAACTGTTCGGCCACGAAAAGGGCGCCTTTACCGGTGCGGTTTCAGCCCGTACCGGCCTGATCGAAGCTGCCGACGGTGGCAGCCTGTTCCTGGACGAAATCGGCGAATTGCCCGCCGAAGCCCAGGCCCGCCTGTTGCGGGTACTGCAGGAAAGCGAAATACGCCGGGTAGGCTCTACCCAAAGCCAGAAAGTAAACGTGCGGATGATCGCCGCTACCCACCGCAACCTGAAAGCGATGACCCGCACCGGCGAGTTCCGGGAAGACCTTTATTACCGCCTGAACGTGATGCAGATCCGTATTCCGCCACTGCGGGAACGCCGGGGCGATGTGCTGGGCCTGGCCAGCCGGTTCCTGAAACGGCAAGCAGAGAAACTCGGACGCCCGGACCTCAGCCTGAGCCCGGAAGCCATGCAAGCCCTGGAGCGTTACCGCTGGCCTGGTAACGTGCGGGAACTGGAAAATGCCATCGAGCGGGCGTCAATCCTGACCGATACCGACGTCATCACCCCCTCTGTGCTGGACCTGGACAGTGATTACGGCGACGAATACATCCCGGAAACCCTGGTGGAAGGCGACAACGAACAAACGCCCACCCGCGACGCAGATTCTGCCAACGACTTGTCCCTGGAAGACTACTTCCAGCACTTTGTTCTTGAAAATCAAGATCGTATGAGTGAAACCGAGCTGGCCCAGAAACTCGGCATCAGCCGTAAATCGCTGTGGGAGCGCCGCCAGCGGCTGGGCATTCCCCGTAAAAAAGGCGCGGGCAGCTAACCATCCGAAAGGTAACAAATGAGCCCTCGTTCATTTGTTACCTTCCTGTTCCTCACGGTAACACTCCCTCCCCAGATAACGTGACACAGGTAACACTTCCACCGGGTACGGGGTAACACTTATATCTGCATTTTTTCGTAACTCGCTGTTAATAAACACTTTTCAAAAACTGGCACGCCCCCTGCAACCTATTAAGCGCACAACAACAAAAACAAGAGTGACAACGCGGCGTCAAAACAAAAACAAAAAGCTGCAAGAGCGTCCGGTAACAAAAACAAAAACAGGACGCGAGCGAACTGAGTGTTTTGGGTACTTTGCTTTTTTAGTGGTCCCACAACATGCGCGAGTTGTAGAAGTGGAGAAGAATCGTCTTCCAGGCGACACCGCAACTGCTGTAAAGCCCGCGCCATGTTTCTGACTGCTCATGTATTCAAAGCTTTCCGTTTGCGTTGCTTATAAGCCCTGACTTTGGGGCAACACGGTGGGGTAGAAAAATCAAAAAGAATCCCGACAACAACAAGAACAATGCAGATCGTCAACGCTTTCAGGGCGGGTTCGTAATCGCGAACCCGCCTTTTGATTATCTGGCTTCCACAAAAGCCGAACACCTTCCCGAAACACCCCCTGAAACGACTTTATTGCCAGCGATTCCCGCCAAACGTGTGCAATTCCTGCGCAAACCGTTAAAATCCCCGTTTTTGCGGCTCGCAAACACGGAATTCCATGCCTAGACGACTAGTAGAAAAACTCCGCTCTTTCATGCCCGGCAACGGGAAAAAGAAAGCCAGACACTACCAGCGGCAAGAGATCCCGAGGGATCAGCACAACGTGTCCCGCTCGATGATCAGCGAGCCGGCCAAGAAAGTGCTGCACCGGCTGAACAAAGCTGGCTACGAAGCCTACCTGGTGGGTGGCGGCGTGCGGGATATCCTGCTCGGCGGCAAACCCAAAGACTTCGATATCGCCACCAATGCCACCCCTGAAGAGGTCCACGACCTGTTCCGGAACTCCCGCCTGATCGGCCGCCGGTTCCGTATTGTGCACGTGGTGTTTGGCCGTGAAGTTATTGAAGTCACCACCTTCCGGGGCAACGCCCGGGATGCAGAAGACGATGTTGCCGACGACGAGCACCGCACCAGTGAGCACGGCCTGCTGCTGCGGGACAACGTATACGGCAACCAGGAAGAAGACGCCCTGCGCCGCGACTTCACCATCAACGCGCTGTACTACTGCATCCGCGACTTCAGCATTATCGACTTCGCCAATGGCGTGGAAGACCTGAAAAATCACCAGATCCGCCTGATCGGTGATCCGGAAACCCGCTACCGGGAAGACCCTGTGCGCATGCTGCGGGCCATCCGCTTTGCCGCCAAGCTCGGGTTCGAGATCGAACCGGAAACCGAGGCCCCGATCCGCGAGCTGGCGCCCCTGTTGAGCCACATTCCGCCGGCCCGGCTGTTTGATGAAGTGCTGAAACTGTTCTCCGCCGGCCATGGCGAAGCCACCTATAACCTGCTGCAGCAATACAACCTGCTGGAGCCGCTGTTCCCGGAGACCGCCCGTGCCATTGAAGCCGGCGAACCCGACGAACTGATCCTCCAGGCCCTGCGCAACACCGATGCCCGCATCGCCCAGGGCAAGTCGGTAACACCGTATTTCCTGTTTGCCGCCATGCTGTGGCCTGCCCTGCAGGTGGAATGGCGCCGCCGCCAGGACAACGGCGACCCAGTGCAACCGGCCCTGCACGGTGCTATCGGCAAGGTTATCGGCCGCCAGGTTCAGGCCACATCCATTCCCAAGCGTTTCTCCGGCCCCATGAAAGAAATCTGGGAAATGCAGATGCGCCTGCCCCGGCGCCAGGGCAAGCGGGCCTTTGCCACGCTCACCCACCCCCGCTTCCGGGCTGCCTACGACTTCCTGTTAGTACGGGAATCTGCTGGTGAGATTGAACCCGGCCTCGGCCAGTGGTGGACCGAATTCCAGAGAGTGGACGAGCGCGGCCAGGAAAGAATGCTGTCCCAGCTTGGCTCGGCCACGGCGCCCCGCAAACGCCGGCGCAAGCGCAGCCCGGTGAAACGGCCGCCTCAGTCATGACGGTGCTGGCTTACGTCGGCCTGGGCAGCAACCTGCAGGACCCCGCTGCCCAGCTTGCTCGCGCCGTTGCCGAGCTGGCCAGCCTGCCGGACACCACACTGATGGCGCAGTCGCCGTTCTACGCCAGCCGCCCCGTGGGCCCGCAAGATCAACCGGATTTTGTGAATGGCGCTGTCCAACTGCGCACGACCCTGCCGCCACACCAGCTGCTGGACCACCTGCAAACTATCGAACAGGCCCACGGCCGGGAGCGGCTGCGTCACTGGGGGCCACGCACCCTGGATCTTGACCTGCTTCTGTATGGCGACCAACAGCTGGCAGATGAGCGGCTGACGATACCCCACGCCGAGCTGGCAAACCGGGACTTCGTGCTGCAACCCCTGCTGGACCTGAACCCGGAACTGAGCCTGCCCGATGGCCGCCGAGTCGATCAGCTGCGTTCCCAGTGCCCGGACAATCAGCTGCGCAAACTGCCACCCACAGGCGGAAGCAACTGATTAACAGCTGGCAACTCCGTGCTACTCTTGTAACAGGTATACCCCGGCATTCATCTAATCAAAGGCAAGGATTCTATGGCAGTTACCATCAACACCCTGCGGGAATACAAGCAAAAGGGCGAAGCCTTTTCTGCCCTCACCTCCTATGACGCCACCTTTGCACAGGTGGTCAGTGAAGCGGGCGTAGACGTGATCCTGATTGGTGACTCGCTCGGCATGGTCCTTCAGGGCAATGACAGCACCCTGCCGGTAACCATGGAGCACATGGTCTACCACACAAGCTGCGTTGCCAGGGGCAACCGTGGCGCGTTGATCATGGCGGACATGCCCTTCATGTCTTACGGCACCGTGGCCGACGCCCTGGACAATGCCGCAGAACTGATGCGTGCCGGCGCCCACATGGTGAAGCTAGAAGGCACCGACTGGATGCGCGACACCATCGAGGCCCTGAGCGAACGGGGGGTGCCGGTATGTGCTCACCTGGGCCTGACGCCGCAGTTCGTCAACAAGTTCGGCGGCTACAAGGTACAGGGCCGTGACGACAAAGCCGCCGAGGCGATGATCGAACACGCCTGCGAACTGGAAGCCGCCGGCGCCGACGTCATCCTGCTGGAATGTGTGCCCGCTCCGCTGGCTGCCCGCATCACCCAGGCGGTCAAAGCCCCGGTCATCGGCATCGGCGCCGGCAACGGCACCGACGGCCAGGTGCTGGTGCTGCACGACATGCTCGGCGTCACCACTGGCCGTAAGCCGCGCTTTGTGAAAAACTTCCTGGCAGAGACCGACTCCATTCCGGAAGCCATTGCCGCCTACGCAAAAGCCGTTAAAGACCGCTCATTCCCGGCCGAGGAGCATACGTTCAAGGCATGAGAACCGTACATTCACTGAAAGAACTGCGCAGCATCCTGAAGGCGTTCCGTCAGCAGGACAAAACCATTGCGCTGGTGCCCACCATGGGCAACCTGCATGAGGGCCACATTTCCCTGGTGCGCAAGGCCACAGAAGCCGCTGATATCGTGGTCACCAGTATTTTCGTGAACCCGATGCAGTTCGGTGCCAGCGAAGACCTGGACAAGTACCCTCGCACCCTGGCAGAAGACCAGGCCCAACTGGAAGCTGCCGGCAACACCCTGGTGTTTGCGCCCACGGTTGACGAGATCTATCCGGAAGGCCTGGCCAACCAGACCAAGGTAGTGGTGCCGGAAGTCAGCGAAGGCCACTGCGGCGCCAGCCGCCCCGGGCATTTCGAAGGCGTAGCCACGGTGGTGACCATGCTGTTCAACATGGTACAGCCTGACATCGCCATCTTCGGCGAGAAGGATTTCCAGCAACTGGCGGTGATCCGCAAGATGGCAAGGGACCTGATGATGCCCATCGAAGTTATTGGCGCCCCGACCATCCGCGAAGACGACGGCCTGGCCAAGAGCTCCCGCAATGGTTACCTGTCTGACCAGGAGCGAGCCATCGCTCCGGTGGTATACAAAACACTCACCAGCGTCGCCAGCCAGCTGGAGCAGGGCCGTTCGGACTTCAACACGCTGGAGCAGGAAGCCAAAGAGGCTCTGGCCGGTGCCGGGCTGCGCCCGGATTACTTCAATATCGTGAACAGCCTGACCCTCAAACCCGCAGCGGAAGCCGACCGCGAGCTCACTCTGCTGGTCGCCGCCTTCCTGGGCACCACAAGGCTGATCGACAATATTTCCGTAACCCGCTGAACCCGGAACTGCCGCCTGCCCGAACGGGGAAGGCGGCAGACAGAAAGGACACTCTGATGCCAGACAACACGGCAGCACTGACCCAAAAGCCCGAGTGGCAGGCGCTGATCCGGCACAAAGAAAAACTTGCCGAAACCCCGATGCGAGACCTGTTCCGGGACGATCCCACGCGCGCCACCCGCTACCTGGTCGAAGCTGCGGGCCTGACCCTGGATTTCTCCCGCAACCGGCTGACCGATGATACCCTCAGTGCACTGGCCGACCTGGCCCGGGCCTGTGGCCTGGAGCAGCGCACAGAGGCACTGTTTACCGGCGGCATCGTCAACATCACTGAAAACCGGCCAGCCCTGCACACGGCACTGCGCCAGCCGGCAGATACCGACGTACAGGTAGATGGCTGCAACATCATGCCGGAAGTGCACAGCACACTGGCCCGCATGGAGCAGCTGGTTAAAGCGATACACAGCGGCCAGCACCGTGGCCACACCGGCAAACGCTTTACCGATGTAGTGAGCATTGGCATCGGCGGCTCCTTCCTGGGCCCGAAACTGGTGGTTGAGGCCCTGAAGCCTTACTGGCAGGGCGGCCTGAACTGCCACTTTGTTGCCAACATCGACGGCACCGACATCTCCGAAACCCTGAAGGCCCTGGACCCGGAGACCACCCTGTTCCTGGTGCAGTCCAAATCCTTCCGCACCCAGGAAACCCTTGATAACAGCCTGGTGGCCCGGCAATGGTTCCTGGCCAATGGCGGCTCCGATACGGCTATCGCCAGCCACTTTATGGCGGTCACCACCAACATCGAAGCAGCAACCGGCTTTGGCATTGCCGCTGACAACATCTTTCCCATGTGGGACTGGGTGGGCGGCCGTTATTCCCTGTGGTCGGCCATTGGCCTGCCCATCGCGCTGACGCTGGGCATGGAACACTTCCGTTCCCTGCTGGCCGGCGCCCATGCCATGGACTGCCATTTCCGCAACACCCCGGCCGAGCGAAACCTGCCGGTGGTGATGGCCATGCTGAGCGTCTGGTACAACAACTTCTGGGGTGCCGGCAGCCACGCGGTACTGCCCTACGACGAGTACCTGAAACACCTGCCGGAACACCTGCAACAGCTGGATATGGAAAGTAACGGCAAGCGGGTAACCCAGCAGGGTACCCCGGTGGACTCCACAACCGGCCCGATTCTCTGGGGCGGTGTGGGCGCCAACGGCCAGCACGCCTATCACCAGCTGATCCACCAGGGCACCCGGCTGATTCCCGCCGACTTTGTGATTCCGCTGAAGTCCCACAACCCCGTGGAACACCACCACGCCACCCTGTTTGCCAATTGCCTGAGCCAGGCACGGGCCATGATGGCGGGGAAAACCCGGGAGGAAGCCGTTCAGGAGCTGCGGGATAGCGGCATGGCTGAGGCTGCAGCGCAGACGCTGGCCCCGCACAAGGTAATCCCCGGCAACCAGCCCAGCAACATCCTGATGATGGAACAGCTAACCCCGGAGACACTGGGTGCGCTGGTTGCGCTGTATGAGCACCGCACCTTCGTGCAGAGCGTTATCTGGGACGTGGACTGCTTTGATCAGTGGGGCGTGGAGCTGGGCAAGCAGATTGGCAACGAAATCCTGCCGCGCCTGCTGGGCGAAAAGAGTGACGGCACTGCAGGCGACAGCGCCACCGATCACCTGATTGAGCGGTTCCGGTCAGCCAACGGCCTGTGAAATCCGGCGCCCCTGCCAGGTGAAATCCACCGGCCAGAGTTTCTGGTCGGTGCTATAGGCCTGCCACAGTCGTCCATAGCTTTCGCTACACACCGGATGTACATCTTCAGGTGCGATATCCGCCAGTGGACGCAGCACAAAGGCATTCTTCAGAATCTCGGCCCGGGGCAATTCAACGCCATCGGTTACGCCGGTAACATTGCCCCAGGTCAGGATATCCAGGTCCAGGGTTCGCGGGCTGAACTTGGGAGCATCCGGCTTGCGCCCGTTTTCCCGCTCCAGCTGCTTGAAACGGGCAGATAATTCGCCAACCGGCAAGTCGGTCTCCACCCCCACCACCAGGTTCAGGAAGTCCGAACCGTCAAAGCCCACCGACTCGCTCTCGTACACCGGCGAGATCACCAGCTCACCAAACCACTGCTGCAAGGCATCCAGTGCTGCCGTTACGTGCCGGTAGCGGTCGATGTTACTGCCGATACTGATATACACCCTGGCCATCACCGCTCTCCCCTTTCAATTTTTACACCCACCGCCCTGGCCGCCGGCACGGCGCCAGGCTTTCGCAGGGTTAATCGCAACCAGCGTACCCCGAACTCATTCTGCAGCACCCCGGCCAGCTCTTCCGCCGCCCGCTCCAGCAGCTTTGGCTGCAGCGCCTGCAGCACGGCAGTTACCCGCTCGCTCACCGCAGCATAGTCCAGGGCATCGGCCACATCGTCACTGGCACCCGGGCGACGGTTGTCCCATGCCATTTCAAGGTCTACCAGCAGCCGCTGGGTGACGTCGCGTTCCCAGTCGTACACGCCGATAACGGTCTCTACCGCCAGGCCTTCGATGAAGACGATGTCTGTTGAAGCATCTGCCAAACCGGACTCCAGGATGTTCCACTCAAGGCTGATTGAATAATGCACAGGCAAGCGATACTGTGGCTGTTCGCCTGTCTGCCGGATTTAAGGGGCGGCATTTTCTCACAGAACACCCGGTGCCGTCTGCGCACCTGCGATGCAGCCATGGATGTAACCAGCAACCCGATTGTGATTGTACTGCTCTGCTTCGGTGCCTACCTGGCCGGCTCGGTGCTGTTTGCCGTGCCCGTGTGCCGCGCATGGCAGTTGCCCGATCCGCGGGCGCTGGGTTCCGGCAACCCCGGAGCCACCAACGTGTACCGGGCCGGCGGCTGGAAACCGGCGCTGATCACCCTGGCACTGGATGCCTTCAAGGGCTGGCTACCGGTGTGGCTGGCGCACCTGGCGGGACTGTCCATCCTGGTGCAGGCCATGGTGGCCCTGTGCGCGGTAACCGGCCATATGATTCCGCTGTTCTACCGGTTCAAGGGTGGCAAGGGCGTGGCAACAGCCCTCGGGGCCGGCCTTGCGCTGGCGCCGGTCACAACCCTGATCATAGCCGGCATCTGGCTGGTGATCATGTGGCGCTGGCGTATCTCTGCGCTGGCCTCATTGATTGCCATTGCCAGCGGGCCGGTCATCAGCGCCCTGCTGGAGCCGGATACCCTGCCCCTGTTTGGCCTGCTTACCCTGCTGATTGTGGTGCGCCACCGCAATAACCTGATCCGCCTGGCCCAGGGCCGGGAAACCGGTTTGTAATACTCAGTCTACAAGGCCGTTAGCCCGGGGCTCATTCACCGCCGGCAGGGTGTTCATCGGCCAGCGCGGCACCGACACAATCCGTTCACCGTCACGCTGCCCGGCCCGCAGCCGCTGGGCACCTGCGTAGGCAATCATGGCCCCGTTATCGGTGCAGAATTCCGGGCGGGCATAGAACACAGAGCCGCGCAGCTTCGCGGCCATCTTCTCCAACCCGGCCCGCAGCCGCTTGTTCGCGCTCACGCCACCGGCAATCACCAGCCGCTTGCAGCCGGTCTGCTCCAGTGCCCGCTTGCATTTGATGGTCAGGGTATCCACCACCGCCGCCTCGAAGGCCAGGGCGATATCGGCTTTTACCTGCTCGTCCAGGTTGCCGTTATCCCGGGCCGCATTCACGGTATTCAGGGTAAAGGTTTTCAGGCCGCTGAAACTGAAGTCCAGGCCGGGGCGATCGGTCATCGGGCGCGGAAACCGGTAGATGCCATCGCGGCCCTTTTCGGCCAGCGCCGCCACCCGGGGGCCGCCGGGGTAATCCAGGCCCAGCATCTTGGCGGTTTTATCGAAAGCCTCACCGGCGGCGTCGTCTACCGATTCGCCCAGCATTTCATACTCGCCAATGCCGTCTACCCGCACCAGCTGGGTGTGGCCGCCGGATACCAGCAGCGCCACAAACGGAAATTCCGGCGGGTTGTCTTCCAGCATGGGCGCCAGCAAATGGCCTTCCATGTGGTGCACACCCAGTACCGGAATATCCAGCGCAAAACCCAGGGCGTGGGCCACCGAGCCGCCCACCATCAACGCGCCGATCAGGCCCGGGCCGGCGGTGTAGGCAATGCCCTCAAGATCCTTGCGGGTTTTGCCGGCCTCGGCCAGCACCTGGTCGCACAGGGGCAACAATTTGCGCACGTGATCCCGCGAGGCCAGCTCCGGCACTACCCCGCCGTAGTCGGCGTGCATGTCAATCTGGCTGAACAGGGCGTGGGCCAGCAGCCCCTGCTCGTCATCAAACAGGGCAACGCCGGTTTCGTCGCAGGAGGTTTCAATACCAAGAATCAGCATAGTCAGGCCGTATCCGCAGGAGGAGAAATGAAAGCTGGCGGCATTTTAGCAGAAACCCGAATGCCTCCGGCAGTTTCGTTGAACAATGATTGACCTCGGCAGGCCCAGCCGTTATCATTGCCGCCCTAAATTAGCACTGGTCGAGTTTTAGCCAATCTGACCAGGGATCGAGCCCGCATGGCAAAGGCCGGCGGAACCAATTGAAACCGAATCTATCAGGTAGGTGATTTTCGAATGCCAGCTGTTAAAGTGAAAGAGAATGAGCCGTTTGATGTAGCACTGCGTCGCTTCAAGCGTTCCTGCGAGAAGGCCGGTGTACTGTCTGAAGTACGTCGTCGTGAGCACTACGAGAAGCCGACCGCTGTACGTAAGCGCAAAGCAGCTGCCGCCGTTAAGCGTCATCTCAAGAAGCTTCAGCGTGAGCAGCGTAAGTTCGAGCGTCTGTACTGAGTTCAGAACGCATCGACAGCAAGACTGATTGCCGGAACGGCGTTTCGCCCTACCCGGCAAACTGAAAATGCCGCCGAGGCCTGGCTTCGGCGGCATTTTTGGCTATGGTGAATAGCGTTTTACCCCGGCACCCAGGCTGAAGTGGAGCCACCATGAGCGGACTGATCCCTCAACGATTTGTTGAAGACCTGCTGGATCGTATCGACCTGGCGGAGCTGATCGGTTCCCGCATTACCCTGAAAAAAGCCGGCGCAAATTACAAAGCCTGCTGCCCGTTCCACGACGAAAAAACACCTTCGTTCAACGTTCGGCCAGACAAAGGTTTCTATCACTGTTTCGGATGCGGCGCCCACGGCGATGCCATCAGCTTCGTTCGTGAGTTCGAGGGCCTCGGGTTTACCGAAGCAGTGGAAGAACTGGCCAGGCGCGCAGGGCTTGAAGTGCCTTACGACAAGGCCGCCAAGCAGGAAATGCAGCAGGCCCGGACGCTGACCGACGCGCTGGACTTTGCCAATCGCTTTTACCAGTCGGCCCTGGGCGGCCAGCAAGGCGCCTATGCCAGGGACTACCTGACACAGCGCGGACTGGATAATTCGATTATCCAGCAATACCAGATCGGCTTCGCCCCGGGCACAGGCACAGCCCTTTACGACGCAGCCCCGAAAGATCTGAAGGGCCCGCTGATTGAAACCCGGACGGTTTCCGATCAATACGGCCGCCCCAGAGACCTGTTTCGCAACCGGGTAATGTTCCCGATCCGGAACACCCGGGGCAAAACCGTCGCTTTCGGTGGTCGCACACTGGGCGACGACAAAGCCAAGTACATCAATTCGCCGGAATCGGACGTATTCCACAAGAGCCGTGAAATCTACGGCCTGTTCGAGGCCCGGCAAGCCATCCGCCAGCTGGACAAGCTGCTGGTGGTGGAAGGCTACATGGACGTGATCGCCCTGGCCCAGCACGGTATTCACTACGCCGTTGCTACCCTGGGGACAGCGACCAACCAGGACAGCCTGAACGCCCTGCTGCGGCAGGTAAGACACATCGTATTCTGCTTTGACGGCGACCAGGCCGGCTTCCGTGCTGCCGACCGGGCCATGGAAAACGCCCTGGAGCTGATGGCAGACGGTCTGCATCTGCAGTTCCTGATGCTGCCGCAAGGCGAAGACCCGGACACCCTGATCCGAAAAGAGGGTGCCGAGGCCTTCCAGAAACGCATAGACGGCGCTACTCCGCTCTCGCGCTACCTGTTTGACCGCCAGAGCGAAGGGCTCGACCTGCAACTGCCGGAACACCGGGGCGAACTGAGAGCCCGGGCCGAGCCGCTACTGAACAAAATGCCCCGCAGCACGCTGCGGGACGCCATGTGGCACGAAATGCTGCGACTGTGCGGCGGCCGCAACCAGTGGCAGAACCGCCAGCAAGGCCAGAACTACAAGGCCCGGGGCTGGCGCAACGAAGGCCAGAACCGGCCTTCAGAAGAACGTATTGACGTAAAACTCAGCAAAGACAGCACCTTGTGCCTGGCCCTGCTGGAGGCGCCGGAACTGGCCACGGAAGTGAAAGCCCTGGCGGACCGCACAAGGCAACTGGAGCAGGCCGGCCGACTGGCCCGCTGGCTGCTGGAAAACAACATCCAGACCCGCAAAGCACTGGTAGCGGGACTGGCAACCGATAAGCAGGCCCGCGACAGGTTCTACAACCTGTTCGACGGACTGGAGCACATACCGGCACGGGAAAGCACACTGGCTGCTGCCAGAGAGCTGCTAAGCCCGAACGAAGAAGCCGCGCGCCAGCAAAGACTGGCAACCCTGCTCCGGAACCTGGCAACGCTCACCCCGGAACAGCGGGAAGAGCTGAGAACCCTCAGTGCGGGTACGTTAAACCCGAAAGCCGGGCAGTAAAAACTTGAAACTATCGCAATTGATCACCATCTAACCGATTGGTGGCAGCAAAACCAAGCGACAGCTATAATGGCTGTTTAACTTTTTTCCTTTTTAAAAGCGAGTTCACAGGGTGTCTATGTCAGGCAATTCGCAGAAATCACGTTTGAAAGACCTCATCGCACGAGGCAAGGAACAAGGTTACCTGACTTACGCCGAGGTAAACGACCACCTGCCGGAAGATATCGCAGACCCGGACCAGGTTGAAGATATTATCCGGATGATCAACGACATGGGTATCCAGGTGTGCGAAGAAACACCGGACGCCGATACCCTGCTGATGACCGAAGGCGATTCCACCGCAGACGAAGCCGCTGCCGCAGAAGCTGCCGCAGCCCTTGCCGCCGTGGAAACCGACGCCGGCCGCACCACCGACCCGGTGCGCATGTATATGCGCGAAATGGGTACTGTTGAACTGCTGACCCGCGAAGGCGAAATCGTTATCGCCAAGCGCATCGAAGAAGGCATCCGCGACGTCATGGCCGCCGTTGCCCACTTCCCCGGCACAGCTGGCACCGTAATCCAGGCCTACGACCGCATCATCGAGAACGAAGGCCGCATCAGCGACATCGTAACCGGCTTCCTTGACCCGGACGACGCCGAGCCGTTCATGGGCGAAGAAACCACCGAAGATACCTCTTCGGACGATTCCGACAGCGATGACGATGACGACGACACCTCCAGCGATGACGACAACGACAACGGCCCGGATCCGGAAGAGACCCGCCTGCGCTTCGAGCTGCTGAAAGAAAAGCTCGACGCCGCCAACAAGGCCCTGGACAAGCACGGCCGCGGCCACAAGAAAACCCAGGAAGCCCTGAACGAACTGGGCCAGGTTTTCGCTCCGTTCAAACTGGCCAACAAGGCGTTTGACGAGCTGGTGAACGTGGTTCGCTCCACCAACGACCTGGTGCGCGAGAACGAGCGGGCGATCATGCAGATCTGCGTACGCGACTGCAAAATGCCCCGCAAAGACTTCATCAAGTGGTTCCCGGGCAACGAAATCGACCTTGAGTGGGCGAAAGAAATCGCCGCCACCAAGAAGCCATACGCCGCTGCCATCGGCGAGCGCATTGACGAAATCGTACGCCTGCAGAAACGCATCCAGAACGTTCAGACCGAAGTGGACCTGGACGTGGTCGACATCAAGGAAATCAACCGTCGCGTTTCTATCGGCGAAGCCAAGGCCCGCCGTGCCAAGAAAGAAATGGTCGAGGCCAACCTGCGTCTGGTTATCTCCATTGCCAAGAAGTACACCAACCGTGGCCTTCAGTTCCTGGACCTGATCCAGGAAGGCAATATCGGCCTGATGAAAGCCGTCGACAAGTTTGAATACCGTCGTGGCTACAAGTTCTCTACCTACGCCACCTGGTGGATCCGTCAGGCCATCACCCGCTCTATCGCGGACCAGGCCCGCACCATCCGGATTCCGGTGCACATGATCGAAACGATCAACAAGCTGAACCGCATTTCCCGCCAGATGCTGCAGGAAATGGGCCGCGAGCCCACACCGGAAGAGCTTGGCGAGCGCATGGAAATGCCGGAAGACAAGATCCGCAAGGTGCTGAAGATCGCCAAAGAGCCGATCTCCATGGAAACCCCGATCGGCGACGATGAAGACAGCCATCTGGGCGATTTCATCGAAGATATCCAGGCCCTGTCGCCGGTGGATTCCGCCACCGCTGAAGGCCTGCGCGAAGCGACACGCTCCGTGCTGGCCGGCCTGACCGCTCGCGAATCCAAGGTGCTGCGCATGCGCTTCGGTATCGAGATGAACACCGACCACACCCTGGAAGAAGTCGGCAAGCAGTTCGACGTAACCCGTGAGCGTATCCGTCAGATCGAAGCCAAGGCCCTGCGCAAACTGCGCCATCCTTCCCGCTCCGATCACCTGCGCGGATTTATTGACGATCAGGGCAACGGTTAATCCGCAACACAGTAGCGGGCGCCACCCCTCGCGGGTATAATGGCGCCCGTTTTCCTTTCAGGGCCTATAGCTCAGTTGGTTAGAGCAGGGGACTCATAAGTGCGCCGATGTGGGCGCATCAACGTTGTGGCTGGATAGTCACTGCCCTGCGGTAAAGGGGCATAAAGCACCGACTTATTAACGGATGAAATAGGCTGAATGGTCCTTCGCCGTTAAGACACCTAAGGGTGAAAGCCCAAGGGGAAAAGAGCACGTCGGTAAAAGGCATACGAGAGGTAGTCGCAATAACCTCAATAGGTATGTCAGCTAGGATGGATATGGTGAAAGCTAAACTGCTTGAATCCTAGACCAAGATGGGGAACTTCCCTCCCATTTGGCAAGATGCGACTTACGCCAAATTGCAGTTGATCGAGAGTAACGATTATGAGTACACTCGACGCCGCTCAACTGCCATCACCCCAAGTAGGGGAGAAACGGTCGAAAGGGGCACCTAAGTCCATAGCACGTTGATGTGATTAACTTCGGGATTACCTAAGGCGAGTAATCGCTAGAGCGTAGCAGACAACCGCTACAGCCGTGGTAACGGAGCCTTCGTAATACCCTCACGGAGGGCCTATAGCTCAATGGTTAGAGCAGCGGCCTCATAAGCCGTTGGTTGCCAGTTCAAGTCTGGCTGGGCCCACCATTCCTCGCGCCCTACTCCACCATGAAAGCTACCTTCGTATACGACGGGCTTAACAGCTCGTGAATGGGGAAGGGAGGCAGGTTGTCACTCTTCATGGACTGGAGGTTAACTCGGATGAGTTACAAAGATCTCACAAGAATTGAAGAAATCCGAAAGCTGAATGCTTCACGGTCGAACTGGGTCAATAAAAACCTGTACCGCCTGATGTATAAGCGTGACCTGTACATCGTCGCGTATGAACGCATTAAGAGCAACGCAGGTAATATGACCAAAGGGTCTGATGGGACAACAATTGATGGTTTCTCTCTTGAGACTATTGATAGGCTCATCAAAAGCATGCGGGACGAAACCTTCAAGTTCAAAGGAGCTAGGAGAGTCGAAATCCCCAAGGCGAACGGGAAAACGAGACCTCTAGGCATCGCACCGCCTCGGGATAAGGTTGTCCAAGAAGTCATGCGGATGATCCTCGAAGCAATATACGAGCCCACGTTTCATGACCTGAGCCATGGCTTTAGACCTGACCGAGGATGCCACACAGCCTTGAAGGAAGTCAGAAATGGCTGGTCTGGAGTAAACTGGGTCATAGAGGGAGACATCAAAGGCTTCTTCGATGACATCGACCACTCCATACTAATCCAACTGCTGCGTAAGCGCATTGAAGATGAGAGATTCCTAAATCTCATTCAGAAGGCACTAAAGGCAGGCTACTTCGAATTCGGAACGTTCAAGGATACCCTGGCGGGAACGCCTCAAGGCAGCATCGTTTCACCGATACTCGCCAACATCTGCCTTCACGAGTTCGATGAATTCGTGGAAAATCAGATAATCGAGGCCTACCAAAAGGGCAAGTCCAAAAAGCGTAATCCTGAGTCTCGTAGGCTGTCAGCTAAACTGGAAAAGCTGAGAAAGGGATTGGACAACTTGGAAGGCGAAGTACGCGCTCGCCGGATCAAGGACCTCCGTCTGATTAAGAAGCGATTGTTGGATATCCCATCATCTCATCCATCGGATGATAGCTTCATCAGAATCAAATACATCCGATATGCGGACGACTGGATGATCGGGGTGAATGGCTCACATGAGCTTGCCCATACGATTCGGGAAAAGGCCAAGGAGTTTCTTCGAGACTCCCTCAACTTGACCCTCAGTATGGAAAAAACCCACATCCGCCATGCCAAAACTGAAACAGCGTTCTTTCTTGGGACACTGATAAAGATAGGCAGAAGTGGAAACCAAAAGGTCATGAAAGTTAAGCGCGGCGGCCAGACCTTCACGAAAAGGGTAGCAGGATGGACACCATCAATGTTCGCCCCGACAGGAAAACTTGTTAGGGATTTGCATGCAAAAGGACTTTGTGACCCCGCTGGGAACCCAAAATCCAAGGGCGCTTGGACAGTGCTGGATGACACTCAGATAATCGAGATGTACAACGGCATACTGAGGGGCCTGCTGAACTATTATAGTTTCGTGGATAACTTCTCAGACCTAACTAGGGTTCAGTACATTGTGAAATTCTCGGCAGCCAAAACGTTGGCTGGCAAGCACAGGACAAGCGTCAGGAAAACCTTCAAGAAATTTGGAGACAGACTGACGGTGAAGGTATACGACGATCAAGGCAAAGTCGTTCGAGCGGTAGCGCTAAGCCTCTGCAAAAACTGGAAAGCCTCTCCCATGCGCTTTATGACTTCTGATCAGAATGCCATGGCAGGCCGACTAGTGTCCTTCTCACGGCTTCGAACACGCTCGAAGCTCTTTAGTCCGTGCGTAATCTGCGGTGAACCAAACGGGGTAGCAATGCACCACGTGAAACATATCCGCAGAATGGGAAGTAAGGTGAAAGGATTTACGAAATTGATGGCCACGATGAACCGAAAGCAGATTCCGGTCTGCAAGGATTGTCACCATAGCATCCACAACGGAAGCTACGATGGCCTCGCATTAAAGGACTTTAAACTTCCCCACATTGCCGCAGCATAATCAGGATGACAACTGGAGAGCGTAGTGCTTGGAAACCTGCACGCTGCGTTCGGAGGGAGGGGATTGCGCTCCTACACGTAGGACGTGGTCCTCGACCCTACTCCCTTGGTCGCTGGTTCGAGTCCAGCTGGGCCCACCAATAATTTCAACGACTTAGCCTGCTTTCGAGCGGGCTTTGTTGTTTCTGGGGCCACCACGGGGCACTCCCGGGGCACTGCGCCACCAACTTTCCCCAACCACCCTGTCAGTCTTCTTTACACTCCCAGGCTAGCTGCCCACAAAATTTTCTGCACTTTCAATGCCTTAGAAGGTTGGCCCAGACCTTGCAAATCCCTTGGTAACGTCCCGACACTGACCTTCCCTGCCAGGGGCTGGCGCATATCGGCAAAGGGCGGGGAATCGTCGGGATGCGGAATACCACCAGCAAAGCTGGTTTAAGGGAGATGTTCGAAATGAAAACAAAATATCTATTTGTAAGCGCGATTGCCGCCTTCAGCCTTAGCGCTGGCGCATCGGCGTACACAATCTCGGGCGGCACAGATGTTGGTGGGCTGGATGGATTCGTAGGGATGTCGACTACATTGCCTAATTCCGGGGAGACAACCGAAACAAACTGGGCCTCCGGCCTTGCCGGAACTACGCTGACATTTGCCAATAAAACCGAGCCGGCACACTTTTTCCTGACTGAAGAAGATAGCAATGTTGTAGCTTTCGAGCTTTACTCATCGCCATCGTACTTTCTGGTAAAAGACAGTGATACGCACGTGCTGTTTCAGAACGTGGCCAGCATGGACTGCGTATTCCAGACCAAGGTTGCCACTGATTCCAGACGAAGCCTGCCACCCATTCCACGCGAAAGCTGCCACTGATTCCACGGCAAAGCTGCCACCCTGGCAGGCTGCCTGATTCCCCCATCAAAA
>NZ_JAJSPB010000002.1:0-260913 GCF_021282325.1 Marinobacter sp. G11 | reverse complement strand
GTCAGGGTGGGCGCCCAGGGCTCGCTGATGGCGGATTCAGCCAGGGTAACCAATCCCACGGTCAGCAACGCCATGGCCGTTAGCGGTAATGCCGGTACCTTTTGTTTCTGGATGGTTTCGCCGCGCTTGTTGACCACGGTGCGCTGGTTGGCGGCCCGGGTATTCAGGGTGAAATACAACGCGAAGATGAACGCTGCGGCCACGAAATAGAGTTGTCCGGGGTCTGGCCGGAAGCCGTTTTCCAGGGAAAGCAATGCCAGGCCGGAGACGGCGATGGGGATGGCCAGCCAGGTGCTGATGGGTTGTGGTTCGCCAAATACCAGTCGCGCCAGTACCGGCACAATCACCACACCCAGGCTGGTCAGAAAGGCACCTTCGCCCATGCTCTCGGCGTGGAACAGGCCCATAATCCAGCAAGTCATCGCGATGCCGAACACGGCGCCCACGCCAACGGCGCGGCCAAGCTGGTCTGCGCTCAGGCGCAGGAGTGACGGCAGGGCGATCAGGGCCAGCACACTGCCTGCTATCAGAAACCGGGCTGCCATGAACATTAACGGTGGCATCATCAGCACCGCTTCTTTGGAGAACATCCAGCCGAATGCTGCGAACAGAGTAACGACAACAAGCAGCAGATCGGATTTGTGGGCGTCAGACATGATCGAACCAGGCCAGCTGAATGGGAAAGGTTGATCAATCTATCGTTAGGGTACTAAAAAATAAAGCAGCGAAAACCGAGGGGTAGCAATTCGCACAATGATCAGAACCAGCCGCCCTCTTTAATAGCTTCAAAACCGAACCGCAGCGTTACTTCATCGCCTACCATGCCGTTGTCGACGCCGTAGGTCATGCCCCAGTGGCTACGTTTGATGACAGTTTCTGCGCTGATACCCAGCGTGTACTCCTCATGGCCGAAGGGGTACTCGGCCGCTTTGTTCAGGGTGACGTCTATATCCACGGGGCGGGTCTGGCCCAGGAGGGTGAGGTCGCCGGTTACGGTGCCGGTGTTGTCTCCGGTTTTTTCAAAGCCGGTGACCACAAAGGTGATATCGGGATGAGCTCCGGCGTTCAGGAAGTCCTTGTTACGCACGTGGTCATCACGTTTTTCGTGGTTGGTGAACACGCTGGCGGTTTTGAATATCAGTTTGCCTGAGCTGAGCTCTCCGGTTTCCTCGTCGTATTCAAACTCTCCTTCAACGTCCCGGAACATGCCCATAACCGGGGCATAGCCCACGTGCATGATTTCGAAACTCATGGAGAAATGCTCTTCATCCACCACAAATTTAGCGGGCTCCGCTTGCAGGGCCAGCGGCAGGAGCAGAAGGGCAGAGGCGGTGATTGCTTTAAGGTTTGGCAGAGTCATGGTTGTGTCTCCGTTGATAAAGCCAGCGCACGTCCACAAAAAACGACCAGGCAAGCAGTACAAGCGCAAGCCCGAGGGTGAGGCTGGCAAAAGCCGGTGGAATGATGGGAATAACAGCGACCATCAGGGTGACCACCTGCCAGACACAAACCGTTTTGCGGCGAAAACTGTCTGGCAGGTTGGCGTTGAGCCAAGCAAAGCCAAGGCTGGCGGCGATAAAGGCATAACGCATGAGGCCGAGGGCTAACACCCAGGTGCCGGCTTTATCGAGTGCCAGTACGGCAAGGCAAAGCCCGAGGATAAACAGCGCGTCGAGCTCCATATCAAAACGGGCACCGAATTCGCTGTGGCTGCCAGTGGCGCGGGCGACTTTGCCATCCACGCCATCCAGAATCAGGGCTGCCAGGCTGAGCAGTGCATAGGTCCAGAGTGCCGGGGCCGGCTGCCCGCCGAGATAGGGTGCCCAGGCGATCAGTGCCAGTACAATAACCGAACGGGCGAGGGTGGCCCGATTGGCCCAACCAAAAGGCTTTCGCCCCGGCCAGTAACGAAGAATCAGAGCGCCCTGGACTGCATAGAGCACAGCACTGAGAGCAAGAAAGCCGGCGGGCAGGCTGAATGCCAGTTGCAGGGCTAATGCCAACACAAAAAGTGTGAAGCCCCCAACAACGAGGTCTTTCGCTGTGGTGGATGTGGGCGTGGTTGTGGTGCTGATGGAATCCATACACCGTTGCGTCCGTATAGCCTGTAAGTGGCGTGAGCAAGGCCCCGTTTTGTAACTATAGTTTGGGGATACTGTTTTTGCGTACGCAGCCAATCAGAAAATGGACTCTTCATGCAACTAAATAAGAACGAAGCCTTCTGGATAACCGGGTTTCAGGCATCGGAACTCCGGCCGGCTCCGGAGCCGGAGCGCTCTCAACCAGGCTCCGGGCAGGTGGTGGTTCAGGCCCTTTATTCGGCGATCAGCCGGGGGACGGAATCTCTGGTGTACAACCAGAGGGTGCCGGTCACCGAGCACCAGCGTATGCGGGCGCCGTTTCAGGAAGGGGATTTTCCCGGGCCGGTGAAGTATGGCTACGCCAGTGTTGGCGAGGTGCTGAACGGGCCAGCCGATTTGCAAGGCCAACGGGTGTTCTGCCTTTACCCGCACCAGCGGCGTTATTCTGTGCCGGCCGAGGCCGTTATTCCGCTGCCTGCTGCAGTGCCGCCGGCCAGGGCGATACTGGCCGCCAATATGGAAACCGCAGTCAACGGCGTTTGGGATGCCCAGCCGGCGGTCGGGGATCGCGTTGCCGTGGTTGGCCTGGGTGTGGTGGGGCTGCTGGCAGCATGGCTGGTTAGCCGGATTCCCGGTGTGGAACTGCTGGCCATCGACCCGAACGGGCAACGGCAGGCAGTGGCCGAACGGCTGGGCTTTGCTTTCTCCACTGAACCGGATATTGCCGATTGTGACCTTGTGATCCACGCGTCCGGCCAACCCGCGGGGTTGGCGACGGCATTGGCCCTGGCCGGGGCTGAGGCACGGGTAATTGAACTCAGCTGGTATGGAGACCAGCCCGTTCAGGTACCCTTGGGGCAGGCCTTCCATCCCGGGCGCCTAACGCTGAAATCCAGCCAGGTTGGCCATCTGCCGGCGGAACGGCGCCCGCGCTGGGATCATCGCAGGCGGCTGGCGCTGGCCCTCGAGTTATTGGCTGCCCCGGAGCTGGATGTTCTGATCAGCGGTGAGTCGCGTTTTGAAGCACTTCCACAGGTGGCGGCCGATATACTCAGGCCCGGTGCCGATGCACTTTGCCATCGTATTGTTTACTAAAAGGAAATCCAGATGTTCAGTTTGACCGTTCGCGATCACATGATGATCGCCCACAGCTTTAACGGAGATATTTTCGGCCCGGCCCAGGGGCTGCACGGTGCCACCTATGTGGTAGACGTCACCTTCGAGCGCCATGTGCTCGACAGCAATGACCTGATTGTCGACATTGGCCAGGCTTCAGAACTGCTCAAAGAAGTGCTTTCTGAATTTAACATGAAGAACCTGGACGACTTGCCCGAACTTGCCGGACGCAACACCACCACCGAGTTCATGGCCAAGGTGGTGTTTGATCGCATGGCTGCAGCCATCCATGCCGGCCGGTTGGGCGAAGACGGTAAGGGTGTGGTCAGCCTGAAAGTAACCCTGGGCGAATCCCATATTGCCTGGGCCAGCTACCATGCCGGTATCTGAACTCTGGTTTGTGGTGCCCGGAGACCCTCAACAGAACACCGGGGGCTACCGGTATGTACGCAAACTTGCTGAGGCCCTGGCAGACACAGGGTTGAAGGTTCATCTTGATGGGCTGGAGGGCGAGTTCCCCCGGCCGGATGGCGCAGCCATCAATGCCATGGACCGCTATTTGAAAGCGTTGCCAGAGGGCGCATCCGTTGTTCTGGACGGCTTGGCGATGGGTGGAATGCCCGAGGTGCTGGAGCGCCACCGGAAGCGTTTGAAGCTGATGGCGCTGGTACATCACCCATTGGCAGACGAAAGCGGGCTGTCAGCCGCCGAACAAGCCTGGCTTAAGGATGCCGAAACCCGGGCTCTCGCCTGTGTTTGCAAGGTGTTCACCACCAGCTATTACACGGCCCGCAGGCTGGCTCATTATGGGGTGCCGGTCGCCTCGGTTACTGCAGCTTTGCCTGCCGTTGATGACGAATTCTTTGCTCTGTCGACATGCTCAGAGCCAGCCCGAGATCCATCAGATACTGTGCAGATCCTGTGTGTGGGGCATTTGTCCCTTCGCAAGGCCCAACACCAGTTGGTGCAGGCGCTGGCTGAGCAGGCAACGGATGCCTGGCTCTGTACCCTGCTTGGCAGCGATCAGAGAGATTCGATGTATTCGGCGGAGGTGAAGGCACAGGTACATGAGTCGGGGCTGGCCGGTCGTATTCGACTGACCGGTGAGGTCTCTGAAACCGGGCTGTGGAATGCCTATCAGCAGGCTGACCTGTTTGTGCTGCCCTCGGAGTATGAAGGTTATGGCATGGTGGTGGATGAGGCCCTGGCCTGCGGCCTGCCAGTGCTCAGCTCCGATGGTGGCGCACTGAGGGAAACCGGTGCCCGTTCGGGTGTGCAGCTGTATCCGGCGGGTGACATTGCTGCACTTGGGCAGGCTCTGGCGAGGTTGCTTGAGAACCCCGACGAACTGGCGCGCCTGAGAGCCGGAGCCCGTGAAAGCCGGGCCAGGATACGGCGCTGGCGAGACACCGCCGGGGACTTCGTGGCTGGCCTCGATAGCGAACAAACTGCAGATCCTGCTCGCTTTGATGATCTCTGGCTGCGGGCCAGGGAGCCGTCGGATCATCGGGCAAGAAACCCGAAACTCACAGACCAGCTGGCGGCCTGGCTACAGGTTCGTCAGCATCGTTACCAGCGTACCCGGGACACCGTCAGGCCCCTGCAACTGGTGGATGTTGGTACTGGCCGGGGGTCGAACCCAGTGTACCTTGCGCCCCGCCTGCCCGGGCCGCAGAACTGGACCCTTATCGAGCCCGACGGCAGCCTGGCCGGCACCGCGGCGGAGCGGGTTCAGGGTACCGGCGTATCGGTAAGCTTAAGGACAGAAAGCCTGTCGGCAGGCAATATGCAGGATGAGCTGCCGGCAGATGCTGACCTGGTCTGTGCTTCGGCATTGATTGACCTGGTCAGTGACGAATGGTTGCAGGCTTTGGTACGTGCCGTGGTTGCCCGCAATGCGGCTGTTCATGTTGTGCTCAGCTACAGTGGGCGCTTTGAGCTTTCACCTGAACACCCGTCAGACGACCGGCTCCGGGCGCTGGTCAACCAGCATCAACATGGCGAGAAGGGCACCGGTGCCGCACTTGGGCCAGATGCCACCCGCCGGCTGCGGGCCTTGCTGGTGACCAGTGGCTACCAGGTGTCTGTAGCGCCCAGCCCCTGGCAGCTGGATTCGGGCGAGCAGGACCTGGCGCTTTTGTTAATGACGGGCTGGGCCCGGGCAGCGACCGAACAACAGCCTTCGGCAGGGGCAGAAATCAACCGCTGGCTCCATGCCCGAAAACAGCAACTCGCTGCCGGCGAGCTGCGAATTTCCGTCGAACACGAGGACTTGCTGGCATGGCCACCCGCCTGATCCTTCGATGGCTGGTTACGGTAGCCTTGCTCGGGCTGGTGTTGTCGCTATT
Source organism: Marinobacter sp. G11 (assembly GCF_021282325.1). Taxonomy (NCBI): domain Bacteria; kingdom Pseudomonadati; phylum Pseudomonadota; class Gammaproteobacteria; order Pseudomonadales; family Marinobacteraceae; genus Marinobacter; species Marinobacter sp. G11. Next base: position 255,368 of record NZ_JAJSPB010000002.1, on the reverse strand, counting down.
GGATACCGGGGCGTTGCGAGCGTCCCTGGCCAGACTTTCTGTTCCCTTCATCTCCCTGATGCTGGCGGTATCGGTGGCACAGGTGGCGTTGTCCGCCTGGCGTTGGTGGTTCACCGCCCGCCGGCTCGGGGTTTCCCTGAGCTATCCGGTGGCAATCCGTGAATACTATCTCGCCGGCTTCCTGAACCAGGTTTTGCCGGGCGGCGTTATGGGGGATGTGAACCGTGCCTGGCGGCACGCCCGCGTCCCGGTGGGTGAGCCGCTATCTGGCAACGCCACAAGGGCTATCGTCCATGCTGTGATGCTGGAGCGCTTGTCTGGCCAGTTGGTGCTGTTGCCGGTGGCAGTGCTGGCGACGACGGCGCTGTGGCTGGGAGGCCGGTTTGAACTTCAGGCTGCTTACGCTGGAACGTCACTTAGCGCTGGGGCCGGCATGGTGGCTCTGGTGCTGGCTGGTGTGGGTGCTTCCCTGATGTTTCGCCGGAAAAATGGAAGCAGGCTAGGGAGTTATTTGCGAAACCTGGGTGCAGATCTTCGGAAGGCTTTCTATGGCTGGCGCAATGCCTGCTTGCAGTGCCTGACCTCCCTGCTGGTGCTGGGTACTTACCTGTCGGTCTTCCTGCTTCTGGCGGCGGATATGGATGTCTTAGGGGCGGGCGTGTCCCCCTCGATGTTGGCCGGGCTCTGTGTGCTGCTGTTGCTGGCGATGGCGGTGCCTGTCACCATTTCCGGTTGGGGTGTTCGCGAGGGCGCAGCCGCTTTGCTCTGGCCGCTGGCCGGCCTGCCTGCGGAGCAGGGTGTGGCCCTGAGTGTCGGCTATGGCGCTATGGTGTTTCTGGCCAGCCTGCCTGGTGCCCTGGTACTGGTTTCCGGGCGCTGATCAGCTACGGTCCGGGTAGAAAGACAGGTCAAACAACATATCGCTCCCCAGGTTAACCAACTGCGCTTCCGGCCGCAGGGCCTCATCAAGCTGGTCAATCTCTGGCAGGGAAAAGGCCGGGCGGCCACTGCCGATAATCATCGGCGCCACCATCACATGCAACCGGTCCAGAAGGCCGGCCCGCAGAAACGACGACACGGTCACGCCGCCGCCTTCGATAAAAATCTTGCGCAAGCCAAAGTCCTGTAACACCTCGAGAATATGCTTGGGGTCGACCGGTTGCGTGTCGCTGCTGCTGCCCAGGCAGGGCACCCGGGTGGCGGCACCGGGCTCTATGCGCTGCTGGCCCGGCTGATAGTGCCCGGCAACCAGGTGCAGGGTGGGGGCCGCTTTGTCGGTAAACAGGTGATGGCTTGCCGGTACCCGTTCGTGGCGGTCGATAACCACCCGTACCGGGTTCCGGCCGGGTGCACGGCGAACGGTCAGCCGGGGGTTGTCTGTGCTTGCGGTACCTGCGCCCACTACAACCGCGTCACACAGGGCGCGAATTCGGTGCAGGTGGGTAATGCCGTCATCGCCATTGATAAATCGGGAACAGCCGGTCACGGTGGCGATGCGGCCATCCAGGCTCTGGCCTAACTGGCCAATCACCCGGATGCTGTTGGCGTCTTCCAGCGGCCGGCACAGGGGCATAAATAGAGAAAAGAGACTGTGCACCTGTTCGCTGGCGGGTTGTACCAGCTCCCAGCCTTTGCCGTTGATTTTCAGGGCGGGCTGATCAGACCCCGGCGCCGGCAAGGTGATGTTGCTGCGGTTGGCGGCATCGAGAATCAGCTGCCATGCTATGTCGGTGTCCAGTGCGTTCCTGACCATGGGCTACCTGCGTGTATGTTTGTTGTGATTTCAGTATAGGAACATTGTGTACAAAGCTGTAGGTACGCTACATTTTCAAATTGATTCACTTTTTCTCAAATTTTCAGGGGCATTGAGACATGCGCTACCTGCAATCGTTCAACAGGCGCCTGCGGCATGTAAGGGAGCAGGGGCAGCTGTCTTTGGCCGATGTTGCTGAAATCTGCGGTGTAGACGAGGCACGGGTGCGCAGCTGGGAGGCGGAAGATGCCCGCCAGCGGGGCTTTCCCGGGGTTACCGAATTGCTGGATCTGTGTCTCAGGACCGAGACGCCCCTTGAACAGCTGCTCGATATGGAAGAGGCCGGAGACGGTGACCAGCTGGAGCTGCCAGGCCTGGCCTTCAGTAACAGTGATGATCTTTCGGTAGCGCTGCAGGAGCTGGAGCAGGAAATCAGCCGGGTTCAGCTGACAGACGGCGAGGCGGAACTGCTGCGCCGGTTCCGCAAGACAACAGACGATAACCGGCGCATGGTTCTGCAGTTGCTGGGGCGCTAGGCGCCCCGGATTCCGCTTTTAGTTCTCTTTCTTGTAGATGTTCTCGTAAACGTAGTTGGTGGCCTCTACAAAGCCATCAATGCTGCCGCAGTCAAAACGCTGGCCCTTGAACTGGTACGCCAGCACACAGCCATTCTTCGCCTGCTCCAGCAGGGCATCGGTAATCTGGACTTCGCCGTTCTTGCCCGGAGGCGTGCGCTCCAGGATGTCGAAAATGTCCGGAGTCAGGATGTAACGGCCAATGATCGCCAGGTTACTGGGCGCATCTTCCGGGGCCGGCTTTTCCACCATGTCGGTAATGCGGTACAGGCCGTCTTTCATGGACTCACCGGCAATCACGCCGTATTTGTGAGTCTCGTCCTGCGGTACTTCTTCGATCGCCACGATGGAGCAGCGGAACTGGTTATACAGTTTCACCATCTGGGTCAGCACGCCCTCGCCATCTTCCGGGCCCACGCAAAAGTCATCCGCGAGCACCACGGCAAACGGGTTGTCGCCCACCAGGTTGCGGCCGGTGAGGATGGCGTGGCCCAACCCCTTCATCTCGTTCTGGCGGGTGAAGGCAAAGGTGTTGTTGTCGATCAGGTCCCGGATCGAGGTGAGCAGGCCTTCTTTGCCGGAGCCGGCAATCTGGTGCTCCAGCTCGTAGCTGATATCGAAATGGTCTTCGATCGCACGCTTGCCCCGGCCGGTTACAAATCCGAATTCATGGATTCCGGCATCAGCGGCTTCTTCTACGCCGTACTGCACCAGCGGTTTGTTAACAACCGGCAGGATTTCCTTGGGCATGGCCTTGGTGGCCGGAAGAAAGCGGGTGCCGTAGCCGGCAACGGGGAACAGGCACTTCCTGATCATGTGGGCGTCCTTAGTATTGATCCGGTGATACACAGAAAATGATTCACAAGTCCGAGAGTTTACCGGACTTGTCAGGCAAGGGGGAGGGCGCGTGGGCGTTCCGGTAACCCTGTGTAATAAAGGTAGCTGTCATTGTTAGCAAATAGTCTAACCAGAAAATCTGTATTGTTGACAATCCGGGGTTTGGTGCGTAAATTCCAGAACAATTCAACAGATATTGTTAACAAACCTATGAGCCAGCCTGCGATTCAATCGTTAACCCGCGCCGATGAGGCTTTTGATTGTCTGCAAACTGCTATCGTTACCGGAGACCTTGCGCCCGGTGAGAAGATCGGTGAGGTAGAGCTGTGTTCGCGCTTTAACCTGACCCGCGGCCCACTGCGTGAAGCGCTGGGCCGGCTGGAGTCTCGTGGGCTGCTGGTTCGCCGGCCCCATGCCGGGGTTAAGGTGGTGTCTGTCAGCGCTGATGAGCTGATTGAACTCTACCGGATTCGCGAAGTGATGGAAGGGCTGGCGGCGCGCCAGGCTGCCGAGCGGATGACTGATGAGGAAATCCGTGACCTGAGAGCGACCCTGGACAGTCATGAAAAGATGATAGAAGAAGCTCAGGGGCAAGCTTATTACCAGGCTGAAGGTGACTACGATTTCCACCACCGGATTGCCACCGGCAGCCGCAATGCCAAGCTGGCCCAGATGCTGCTGGGCGACCTTTATTACATGGTGCGCATGTACCGTTACCGGTTAAGCACCTCCGCCGGGCGCCCGCACATGGCGCTGGGTGAACACCGCCGTATCGTCGAAGCCATTGCCCAGCGCGATGGGGAACTCGCCGAATTCCTGATGAAAAGACACATCAACGCCGCCCGCAAGAATATTGAGAAAAAGATTCAAGAAGGCGTTCTAACTATCTGAACAAAGAGGTAAATGACATGGCTAACAAACTCTCCCCTGGTGCCCGTTTTCGCAAGGCCCTGAAAGAAAACCAGCCGCTGCAAATTGTTGGTACTATCAATGCCTACGCCGCCATGATGGCAGAGCGGGTAGGTCACCAGGCCATTTACCTTTCCGGTGGTGGTGTGGCTAACGCCTCCTACGGCCTGCCGGACCTGGGCATGACCACCATGAACGATGTGGTGGAAGATGTGCGCCGCATTACGGCCGCCACAGACGTACCGCTGCTGGTGGATATCGACACCGGTTGGGGCGGAGCCTTCAACATCGGCCGTACCATCCGTGAAATGGAACGCGCCGGTGCTGCTGCGGTTCATATCGAAGACCAGGTTGCCCAGAAACGCTGTGGCCACCGCCCGAACAAGGAAATCGTTTCCAAAGAGGAAATGGTCGACCGCATCAAGGCTGCGGCCGATGCCCGGGAAGACAAAGATTTCTTCATCATGGCCCGTACCGATGCCTTCCAGAAAGAAGGTCTGGAAGCTGCTATCGACCGCGCCAAGGCCTGCATTGAAGCCGGTGCAGACGGCATCTTCGCCGAAGCGGTACACGAGCTGAGCGACTACAAAGCGTTCGCCGAAGCCATCGATGCGCCGATCCTGGCCAACATCACCGAGTTCGGTGCCACGCCTCTGTACAACCGTTCTGAGCTGGCCGAGGCCGGTGCCGCCATGGTTCTGTACCCGCTGAGCGCCTTCCGCGCCATGAACAAGGCCGCGCTGACGGTGTACCAGAACATCCTCGAGAAGGGCGACCAGAAAGACGTGGTAGACCTGATGCAGACCCGCATGGAGCTGTACGACTTCCTGAACTACCACGATTTCGAGCAGAAGCTGGACCAGCTGTTTGCCCAGAAGAAAGACTGATAACCAGGGGAATGTTGGAGTAAGGGGACTGGGAGTAAGTGGAGTAAGGGGGTCTGACCCCGTTCGGGGTCAGACCCCTGTCGAACTCGGGGTCAGGCCCCCTGTCAGACCCCTGTAGAACTCCGGACATCGCTTGATTTAATTAAAACGAACAAAACAGAAACTACGGGAGACCAACATGGCTGAAGCAAAGAAACTAGGTGGAGCAGGCCTGCGCGGCCAGGTGGCTGGCGAAACCGCCCTGTGTACCGTTGGCAAAACCGGTACCGGCCTGACCTACCGCGGCTATGACATCACCGACCTGGCTGACAACGCCCAGTTCGAAGAAGTGGCCTACCTGCTGCTGCGTGGCAAGCTGCCGAACCAGGCCGAGCTGGATGCCTACAAAGGCAAGCTCAAGAGCCTGCGCACCCTGCCGGATGCCCTGAAACTGGTGCTGGAGCAGATCCCCAAAGACGCCCACCCGATGGACGTCATGCGAACCGGTTGCTCCATGCTGGGTAACCTGGAAACCGAGCAGGACTTCAGCGAGCAGGACGACAAGATCGACCGTATGCTGGCGGTGTTCCCGGCCATCATCACCTACTGGTACCGCTTCGCCCACGAAGGCGTGCGTATCGACACCGCCAACACCGAAAGTGATTCCATCGGCGGCCTGTTCCTGGAGCTGCTGCACGGCAAGAAGCCGAGCGAGCTGCACGAGCAGGTGATGAACGTTTCCCTGATTCTGTACGCCGAGCACGAATTCAACGCATCTACCTTCACCGCGCGCGTTTGTGCCTCCACGCTGTCTGACATCCACAGCTGCGTAACCGGCGCCATCGGTTCCCTGCGTGGCCCGCTGCACGGCGGTGCTAACGAAGCGGCCATGGAGCTGATCCAGAAGTTCCAGACTCCCGAAGAAGCCGAAGCCGGCCTGATGGGTATGCTGGAGCGCAAAGAGAAAATCATGGGCTTCGGACACGCCATCTACAGCGAATCCGACCCGCGTAACGCCATTATCAAGAAGTGGTCAGAGAAGCTGGCCAAGGAATTGGACGACACCGTGCTGTACCCGGTTTCCGTTCGCTGCGAAGAAGTTATGTGGCGCGAGAAGAAGCTGTTCTGTAACGCCGACTTCTTCCACGCATCTGCCTATCACTTCATGGGCATCCCGACCGAGCTGTTCACCCCGATCTTCGTAATGTCCCGGGTTTCCGGCTGGACTGCCCACGTAAAAGAGCAACGCGCCAACAACCGCATCATCCGCCCGAGTGCCGAATATACCGGCCCAGAGCACCAGGATTGGCTGCCGATTGGTGAGCGTTCTTAAGGCGTATTTTTTTAGCCACGGAATCCACGGAAGGACACCGAAAAAAGAAGAATGATTTGCCACGAAATCCACTAAAGAACACGAACAAAGATGACTGATGGAAAAACCAAAATTTCTTTATCTTTAATTTCGTGCTCTTTAGTGGATTTCGTGGCAAAAAAAATCTTTAAGTCTTTTATTTTTCCGTGTTTTTCCGTGTTTTTCCGTGGATTCCGTGGCCAACAAAGAGGTTTTTAACCCATGAACACCGAATTCAGAAAAGCCCTTCCAGGCACCGACCTGGAATACTACGACACCCGCCAGGCGGTAGAGGCCATTCAGCCGGGCTCCTATGCCAAGCTGCCGTACACCTCCAAGATCCTGGCCGAGCAGCTGGTGCGTCGTTGTGACAAGGAATCCCTGACCGATTCCCTGAAGCAGCTGATCGAGCGCCGCCGTGACCTGGACTTTCCCTGGTACCCGGCCCGTGTGGTGTGCCACGACATCCTGGGTCAGACTGCCCTGGTAGACCTGGCGGGCCTGCGTGATGCCATTGCGGAGAAGGGCGGTGATCCGTCTAAAGTTAACCCGGTGGTGCCCACCCAGCTGATCGTGGATCACTCCCTGGCGGTGGAAGCACCGGGCTTTGATCCGGACGCGTTCGAAAAGAACCGTGCCATCGAAGACCGCCGTAACGAAGACCGTTTCCACTTCATCAACTGGACTCGCACTGCGTTCCGTAACGTGGATGTGATTCCGGCCGGTAACGGCATCATGCACCAGATCAACCTGGAGAAAATGTCTCCGGTGATCCAGAACCGCCCGGACGAAGACGGCCATCCGATCGCTTTCCCGGACACCTGCGTAGGTACCGACAGCCACACCCCGCACATTGACGCCCTGGGTGTTATTGCTGTGGGCGTAGGTGGTCTGGAAGCAGAAACCGTTATGCTGGGCCAGCCTTCCATGATGCGCCTTCCGGATATCGTAGGTGTGAAGCTGACTGGCAAGCGCCAGCCGGGCATCACTGCCACCGATATCGTTCTGGCCATTACCGAGTTCCTGCGTAAGGAACGCGTGGTTGGTGCCTACCTGGAATTCTTCGGCGAAGGCGCTTCCAGCCTGACCATCGGCGACCGTGCCACCATTTCCAACATGACTCCGGAATACGGTGCCACCGCCGCGATGTTCTACATCGACGAGCAGACCATTGACTACCTGAAGCTGACCGGCCGTGAGCCTGAGCAGGTAGACCTGGTTGAGAAGTACGCTAAAGAAACCGGCCTGTGGGCGACTGAAATGACCGAAGCCCAGTACGAGCGTGTGCTGGAATTTGATCTGTCCACCGTTGTGCGCAACGTGGCTGGCCCGTCCAACCCGCACCGCCGTGTGGCGACTTCCGACCTGCACGATCGCGGCATTGCCGTGAACCTGGACAAGGCCCTGGAAGAAGAGAAAAAGGGCCTGATGCCCGATGGCGCGGTGATTATCGCGGCGATTACTTCCTGCACCAACACCTCCAACCCCCGCAACGTGGTGGCTGCCGGCTTGCTCGCCAAGAAAGCCAACGAGCTCGGACTGGTACGCAAGCCCTGGGTGAAGTCCTCCTTCGCACCGGGTTCCAAGGTTGCCCGCCTGTACCTGGAAGAAGCCGGTCTGCTGCCGGAAATGGAAAAACTGGGCTTCGGTATCGTGGCCTACGCCTGCACCACCTGTAACGGGATGTCTGGCGCGCTGGATCCTAAAATCCAGCAGGAAATCATCGACCGCGACCTGTACTCCACTGCGGTGTTGTCTGGTAACCGCAACTTCGACGGCCGGATTCACCCCTACGCCAAGCAGGCGTTCCTGGCGTCTCCGCCACTGGTTGTGGCCTACGCCATCGCCGGTACTGTGCGTTTCGATATCGAACAGGACGCCCTGGGCTACGACAAGGATGGCAAGCCGGTCACCCTGAAAGACCTGTGGCCGTCTGATGAAGAAATTGACCGCATTGTTGGCGAATTCGTTAAGCCGGAGCAGTTCAAGCAGGTGTACATCCCGATGTTCAACCTGGATGAAGCCGAGCAGGCCAAGAGCCCGCTGTACGAATGGCGCCCGCAGTCTACCTACATTCGCCGCCCGCCGTACTGGGAAGGCACCATGGCGGCCGAGCGCCAGCTCAAGGGCATGCGCCCGCTGGCGATCCTGCCGGATAACATCACCACTGACCACCTGTCGCCGTCCAACGCCATCATGATGGACTCGGCTGCCGGTGAATACCTGCACAAGATGGGCCTGCCGGAGGAAGACTTTAACTCCTACGCCACCCACCGTGGTGATCACCTGACCGCCCAGCGTGCCACCCTGGCCAACCCGAAACTGTTCAACGAAATGGTTCGGGACGAAAACGGCGAAGTGGTGCAGGGCTCCCTGGCCCGTGTTGAGCCGGAAGGCAAGACCATGCGCATGTGGGAAGCCATCGAAACCTACATGGAACGCAAGCAGCCGCTGATCATCATCGCCGGCGCCGATTATGGTCAGGGTTCTTCCCGTGACTGGGCCGCCAAGGGTGTAGCCCTGGCGGGTGTGGAAGCCATCGTTGCCGAAGGCTTCGAGCGCATTCACCGTACCAACCTGATCGGCATGGGTGTTATGCCCCTGCAGTTTGAGGAAGGCACCACACGCAACACGCTGCAGCTGGACGGTACCGAAACCTACGACGTAGAAGGTGCCGCAGCCCCGGGTGCGAAGCTGGAACTGGTCATCCACCGCAAGACCGGTGAAGAAGACCGGGTACCGGTAATCTGCCGACTGGATACCGCGGAAGAAGTCACCGTGTACACCGCCGGCGGCGTACTGCAGCGCTTCGCCCAGAACTTCCTGGCTTCTGAGGGGGCGGCATGAGCTTCCCCCCACAGATAAAGGTTCCCGCCACCTACATGCGTGGCGGTACCAGTAAAGGCGCGTTTTTCCGGCTACAAGACCTGCCGGAAGCCTGCCAGGTGCCCGGCGAAGCTCGCGATAAGCTGCTGCTTCGGGTGATCGGCAGTCCCGATCCCTACGAGAAGCAGATCGACGGCCTGGGTAACGCCACCTCCAGCACCAGCAAAACGGTGATCCTGGCCGCACCGACGCAGCCGGACCACGACGTGGACTACCTGTTTGGCCAGGTGGCCATCGACAAGCCGTTTGTTGACTGGAGCGGTAACTGCGGCAACCTCACCGCAGCTGTTGGCGCCTTCGCCATTAACAGCGGGTTTGTTGCCAAAGAGCGGATTCCTGAAAACGGTATCTGCACCGTGCGTATCTGGCAGGCCAACATCCAGAAAACCATCGTGGCCCATGTACCCATCACCAATGGTGAAGTGCAGGAGACCGGTGATTTCGAACTGGATGGCGTGACCTTCCCGGCCGCGGAAGTGAAGATCGAATTCATGGACCCGGCCGATGGTGAAGGTTCCATGTTCCCCACCGGCAACCTGGTGGATGACCTGGACGTGCCGGGTATCGGAACCCTGAAAGCGACCATGATCAACGCCGGAATACCGACCATCTTCCTGAATGCGGAAGACATCGGTTACAAAGGCACGGAGCTGCAGAATGACATCAACAGCGACCCGAAAGCGCTGGCTATGTTCGAGACCATCCGTGCCCATGGCGCAGTTAAAATGGGCTTGATCAAGGATGTTGCCGAGGCGGCTAACCGTCAACACACGCCGAAGGTGGCGTTTGTGGCCAAACCGGCGGATTACGTTTCTTCCAGCGGCAAGCAGATCAATGCGGCCGACATCGACGTGCTGGTTCGCGCCTTGTCTATGGGCAAGCTTCACCACGCCATGATGGGTACCGCAGCCGTCGCTATCGCAACGGCTTCCGCGATTCCCGGAACACTGGTGAACCTGGCCGCCGGCGGCGGTGACCGTACCGAAGTGACGTTCGGCCACCCCTCCGGAACTCTGGGTGTGGGAGCTGAAGCGAAAGAAGTGAACGGCGAATGGACTGCCACCAAGGCCATCATGAGCCGCAGTGCGCGGGTTATCATGGAAGGCTGGGTGAGGGTGCCCGGCGGTACCTTCTGATGTGCTATAGCCCGGGCCTGATCAGGCCCGGGTTCTTCGACGACTATCGATCGCTTCAAGGGCCTTGAGCCCCTCGAGGTGGAAAAACAGTTTCACCCTTTGGGCCAACTGCGGAATTGATGTTATGGCCTGTCACAGTTCCGGCTGGCCGAGCAGGATGACCCACATGGACGGCCCGCCCATACTCTCCATGCCGGTGAGCATGCGGATATCTTCCAGGTTTTCACGGGTCAGGTTCTAGTATTTTGTACAGAGTATCCCTGTTCACCGCTTTCGCCACGGGATTCCGGAAAAAGGGCGCCCGTTAACCGTAAAGGTTACACCGGGCGCTTGTTGTTGCGATAGTAGCGGAAGATTTCTTTCAGCGGCCGCTTGGGCTTGAAGCCGAACTCCCTGGCAAAGGCTCGCCCGTCAATCACCACCGGGTACTTGAAGAAAGCCAGCAGGTAGTGTGGGAAGCTTTTCAGGTTCAACAGTCGGGCAATGGTTTTCGGCACAATGGGCGGCACAGACAGAATCGGAATACGCTTGCAGCCGCACATCTTCAGGGCTTGCTGGTAGGCTACCCAATCGTGGGGCGCCACGTTGAATACGCCTTTGACCGGCTTTTGCCAGGCCAGCACGATGGCATCGGCCATGTCGTCAATATGGATGAACTGCATCATCGGCGAAAAACCTGCCAGCACCGGCGCCCGTTCGCTGGAGAGCAGGGCGCTCATGGTGTTGCGTACACCCGGGCCGACGATGTTGCAGGGCCGCAGAATGGTGATGTTCAGCTCCGGATACCGCCACAGGTAGATGTTGGCCAGGTTTTCCAGCTCCACGGAATCCACCAGGTCTGCGCTCAGCCCGGCACTTTTCAGGGGGGCTGCCTCGTCAATCAGCGCCGGGTTGTAGGCCATGGCGCCATACACGTGGAAGGTGGAGAGGATAATCACCCGTTTGATGCCGTATTTGTGGGAGAGGTCCAGGAGCCTCTGGGTGCCCAGTACGTTGGCATTGTAGCGGCGCATCCGGGTCAGCTCGCTGGTCATCAGCCGGCCCAGGTGGATAACGCCGTCAAACCGGTATTGCCGGAACAGGTCCTCGAAGCCGCGTTTGTTCAGGTCGATGCAGTAGCTGGGAATGTCATCGCCCAAGTATACCTGCTGCCGGAAGTCCACCGCGACAATGTCGCAGTTATCGCTCAGGCGGTTAATGACTTGCTGGGTGAGGGCGCCGGCTGCACCGGTCACCAGGATTCTGGGCTTGCGTTGCTCAGACATCAGAACAGCCCCTCCCGCTCGCTCAGGCCTTTGTCGATCAGTTTGCGGATTTCTGCCTTGACCGCTTCAACGCGCTCGGTCACCTGTTCTTCCGGAATCTCGCTGTTGTCGAAGTACATGGGTTCGCCAAAGTTCAGGCGCACTTTCACCGGGAAGATTACCGGTAGCGCCACCGGTACGTAGGGCACACCCAGCGCCTTGGCCAGGGGTTTGATGTTGGCAATCGCAGGAATGGTTTCTTCGCAGCCGACAACGCCCACCGGCACAATCGGGGTGTTGTATTTCATCGCCAGGTGCATGAATCCATTGCCAAAACGTTGGAGCTGGTAGCGATCCCGGTAGAGTTTGCCGGAGCCCCGAACCCCTTCAGGAAACACGATGACGGCTTCATCGTTCTCCAGCATCTTGGCGCAGTTGATGGGATCGCCCAGCACAGCGCCCACATCGTTGAGCAGGTTGCCCAGCCATGGGACGGTCGGGAAGAAACGCTCGATCATGGCTCTGGGGATGCGAGGCCGGTCCGGGCGGGAAGCCAGCGCATAGCCGATCAGCAGGCCGTCCAGCGGCAGCTGGCCGGAATGGTTGGCGATCAGCAATACCGGGCCTTCCGCTGGAACCTTCTCCACGCCGGAGGCCTCTACCCGAAAGTATTTCTCGTAGATTTGCCGGGTGAGGGTGAAGCCATACTTAACGGCATCGTTGTTGAATCCCCAGGGGTCGTAGCCAAGGCTGCCGATGGGTTTACGAATTCGGTTCAACTGTTCTTCCAGCTCCGCCGGAACCAGTCGGGATTTCAGATAAGATGCCAGGCCCATGCCCGCTCCCTGTGTTGACGATTACTTCAGGCCGTCAGCCGCGACCAATGACAACGCCAAGCGTGTGGCTTTGGCCCTCATTTAATACCCGGTAGTCCGTGGCTGCATTGGCCGTTTCGACACACACCATTTTTTGCCAGCCAGTGCCAGGAAAGTCAGAAAGTCTTAAGGCTTTCTCGGGGCCGGGGTTCCACACTACCGTGGAATCACTGCCAACAGATGTCAGTTTGCGTTTTCCCGCGGGGGTGACCAGGGTCAGTGGGTCTGCCGATTCGTATATGCGGTCAGTTTCACCGTCGAAATAAACCGGGCCTTCCTGTTCAAAGTAGTCCCAGTCTTTCAGGGTATCCATATATTGGCTGTGGCCCAGCCCCAGCAGCCGGGTGCGGCTGATGTCCGAGGTTGGCAGATAGGTGTGCAGGGCCTGGCTCAGGGCCAGCGGGTCTTTGGATAGATTGGTGGTGGTCAGGGCAATCTGGCAGCCGCGGACTGAAAAGCTGAAGGTGATCAGCGCCAGAGCGTGGCCATCCCACTGGTCTGCAAAGTCTTCATTGGCATTTAGCGACAGGCTGATTTCCACTTCATGGGCACTTTCCCGGACATCTTCCAGCCGCCAAAGGGCAGTGCGGGCGAAGCCATGGGCTGAGGGAGTATGCACCCGTTTGCGGATCTCCGGCGGGTTGCGGGCCGGGTCGCCAAACCAGGGCCAGCACACAGGAATGCCGCCGCGTATGGCACGGCCTGGTTCAAATCGGGCGGTATCACTCAGCCACAGCCAGTTGGTGTCGTCGTTTACGGCAAAGTGGGTGAGGTGGGCGCCCTGCAGAAACACCGTAGCGCTGAACACCGGATGATGAACCTCCAGGGCTTCCAGCTGGCCAATGGTCTTCCAGCGGGTGAACGACCATTGGCCCGGGGTGACGGATGCCGGCGGAGTGTGGCTGCTTTCAGGCATGGCGGGTGGTTTTTCCTTAAGTGTATCTTCTTATCCGCAGAGTAAATTAAATACGGCTTGCCGGCGAGTTTGACCCTACAATAGCCGGAAAATTCCGTGAGGCCCCTCCATGCATTCAGACACCGACCAGGCCATTATCATTCCGTTTCCGGACCCTGTGCTGGAACGTGCTGCCGATCAGCTTGAACAGGTTGCCGGTGACGAACTGATAAGCACCGTTACCGGGGCAGATGTTCAGCCAACGATTGATGACTTCTGGCTGGATGAGCTGGCGGATGGTTTGAGTGAATCGGCCTGGATGGAGCTGGACCTTACCCCCCGGTTGCCGGCTGGTTTGCTGGCGGCGTTACGCAACGAAGTGGGCATCCTGGATAAAACCGAGGTCATGAGCCGCGCCGGCATCGGCCGGGGCACAGACCTGGTGAAAGACCGCAGTGTGCGCCGCGATAAGATTGCCTGGCTGGATGGTTACAGTGAGCCGCAACGAATGTTGTTCGAGTGCTTCGAACAGATAAGGGAGGGGCTGAACCGGCGTCTGTATCTGGGGCTCAAGCGGTTTGAGGCCCATTACGCCACCTATCACCCCGGCGATTTCTACAAGCGCCACCTGGACAGCTTTCGTGGCCGTGCCTCCCGGGTGGTCAGCCTGGTGTTGTACCTGAACGAGGATTGGGGGCTGGAAGATGGCGGAGAACTGCGGGTGTTCGCAGCGGCCGATTCCGGGCAGATGGTCGGGCAGGTGCGTCCGGAAGCAGGCAGGGCGGTGCTGTTCCTGAGCGAGCAGGTACCCCATGAGGTTCTGCCGGCAAGGCGCACCCGTTACAGCATTGCCTGCTGGTTCCGGCAGGATGAAGTGCCATTACCGCTATAGGCCGTTGTAGTCCTGAAACCCTTCTGATACTATTCGCGCCGCTTTCGGGGAAATGTCCCGAAACGCCGTTATGGTGGCCCCATTGGTGCCTCCGCAACATGAAACCGTGAACCCGGTCAGGCCCGGAAGGGAGCAGCCGAAGCGGTGGATGTGTGTGCCGGGGGATTGCTGGTGGGGTCACCCCCAGATTTTCCCCTCGTTGTTCTTTCTTTCCGATTTTCTCTGTTTTCCTGTATCGCTTTGTGATCCGTTTCACAATTGAGCGTTATGTGGCCCTGTTGGCACTTATCCCTGTCTATAGTGTTTTTGGCATGCTGCCCATTGGGTATTGTGCCGTTGCCCGAACACAACAAAGACAAAAAGGGAAACACATGAAAAGTGCCAAAACAAAAGCAGTTGTAACGGCGGGTGTACTGGCGGCAGCAATGACTGCCCAGCCGGCTTCCGCATGGTGGTTCAGTAAGCAGGATACCTATACCCAGACCGAGCATCCGATTGTCCTGGTGCACGGGTTGTCAGGCTTCAATAAGCTGTTTGGCCTGGTCTCCTATTTCAACGGAGTGCCAGATGAGCTGGCAGAAAGCGGAGCGGAAGTCTTTGTTCCCCAGGTGTCTGCTGCCAACTCTACCGAGGTCCGTGGTGAGCAGTTGCTGGCCCAGATTGAAGAATATATAGCAGTAACCGGGGCCGAGAAGGTGCACCTGATTGGCCACAGCCATGGCGGCCCGACCATTCGCTATGTGGCGGGCGTTCGACCAGACCTGGTGGCTTCGGTATCCAGTGTCGGTGGCGTTAACTGGGGCACCCCGCTGGCAGATACCATGAATAATGGCAGCCTGGACGGACTGGGAGACTGGTTTTTCGGCTTGATCGATACCTTCTCAGGCGGTGGCGGCCTGCCGCAAGACACCGCAGCGGCCATCCAGTCACTGAGCACCGAGGGCAGCCTGGCCTTCAACACCGAATTCCCGGCAGGCCTTCCTTCTTCGTACTGCGGCAACGATGGTGCACAGGAGGCCAACGGTATCCGTTATTACTCCTGGGGCGGTAACAAAGCGGTCACCAATGTTCTGGACCCGAGCGACCTGCTGCTGGGTGCCCTGACTCCCGTCTTTGACGAACCCTCCGACGGCATGGTGCCGTCCTGCAGCATGAAGCTTGGCAAGGTGCTGGGTGTGGATTACCGCCACAACCACCTGGACGAAGTGAACCAGGTGTTGGGGCTGGTAGGGCCGTTTGTGACAGATCCGGTTCAGCTGTACCGGCAACAGGCAAACCGTCTCAAGAATCTTGGCCTCTGACACTGCCGATAACCGAAGGCGGGCCCCTGCGGCCCGCCACGGATCGATTTTATGAACCATAAACGATTTGCTGGATTGGCCGGCCTGCTGCTTGTATGCGGAGCGGCCGGCTGGTGGCTTATGCCTGCCCCTGTCACGACGGCCCCGGAGCCCGTCTCATCGGTAGTGGAGCAGGAGTATCAGCAACCGGCAGCTACTGCTGGTTCATCGGGTACCGCGCTGGTGCCTGGTAATGTGAATCATCCTGCCTTACCCCGTGATGAACGCGTTTCTGACATTGAAGTGGACGGACAGGTGCGCCTTGATATGAATGGCAACCTGGTGCTGGACCGCCAGCTGCGCCGTTACCTGGATTTCTTTATCGGGCTGACGGGGGGCGCCTCCCATTACGAAACCCTGAAGGCCCGCCTGGCGTCTGAACTCAAGGCACAGGATTTACCTCCGGAGATTCAGCGACAGGTTCTTGCCATTCTCGACGACTACCTGTCTTACCGGAAAGCTGCCGAAGCGATGGCCAGTAACGAGCACCACAGCGTTGACGACGTTCGCCAGGCCCTGGGCCAGATTCATGACCTGCGCCGGGAGCATCTCGGCCCGGATGTGGCGGAAGGCTTTTTTGGTGAAGAAGAGCGCCGGTTGCAGGTGATGCTCGACCGCCAGAAGATTCTCAACGACGAAAGCCTGACTGATTCCGAGCGTGACCGCGCCCTGGCGCAGCTGGATCAGCTGTTGCCAGAGTATTCCGTTGAACTCCGGCGCAGGTCCCGAACCGTGGTCGAAACGGCCATGCAGGTTCAGCAACTGCGGGAGCAGGGTGCTTCGGAAGCCGAAGTGCGGGAGTTGCGTTTGCAGGCCTATGGTGCGGAAGCTACCGAACGCCTGGCACGGCTCGACCAGCAACGGAATCAGTGGCAGAACCGGCTGGGTGAATACCGGCAGCAAAAGGCCCTGATCGACAATAACGAAGGCCTGGCCCCGGCCGACCGGCAGGCGGCGGTGGAAGCCCTGCGGGAACGGATCTTCACCGAAGAGCATGAACGCCGGCGAATTCGCGCCCTGGAGCGCACGGCCGGCATGGATTCATAGCCACGTCATCCTTCTTCTGAAACCGGGTCCATGCTAGAGTTAAGCGCATTTTTCACAGCAGTTGACGGAACATGAGCTATCAGGTTTTAGCCCGGAAATGGCGCCCCCGTACGTTTGAAGACATGGTTGGGCAGGAACACGTGCTGCAGGCACTTGTTCACGCACTGGAACACCAGCGCCTGCACCATGCGTATCTGTTCACCGGTACCCGGGGTGTGGGTAAAACCACCATTGGCCGCCTGCTGGCCCGGTGCCTTAACTGTGAAACCGGCATTACCCCGAACCCTTGCGGCGAATGTGACAGCTGTAAGGAAATTCTGGAAGGCCGGTTTGTCGATCTTATCGAAATCGACGCCGCATCCCGCACCGGCGTGGATGACATGCGCGAACTGACCGATAACGTTCAGTACGCACCCAGTCGTGGCAGGTTCAAGGTGTACCTCATCGACGAGGTGCACATGCTCACCAACCAGTCCTTCAACGCGTTTCTGAAAACCCTGGAAGAGCCGCCGGAGCACGTGAAGTTCCTGCTGGCCACCACCGATCCCCAGAAACTGCCGGTTACCGTGTTGTCCCGCTGTTTGCAGTTCAACCTCAAACGGATGACGCCGGAACACATTGTCGGCCACCTGAAACACGTGCTGACAGAAGAAACCATTCCTTTTGAAGAGCCGGCCCTGTGGCTGCTGGCCAGGGCGGCCGATGGCAGTATGCGGGATGCCCTGAGCCTGACCGACCAGGCCATCGCCTTTGGCAATGAGAACCTCAGCGCCAGCGATGTCAGTAATATGCTGGGCACTATCGACCAGCGGGACATCGAGCGGATAGTCAGTACCCTGGTAGAGCGGGATGGCCCCGGGTTGCTGGCGGAAATCAGCCGGATTTCGGAATTTGCGCCGGATTACGGGGTCATCCTGGCAGACCTGCTTTCCCTGTTCCATCGCGTGACTATGGAGCAGGTAGTGCCGGGCAGTGCCGATAACGCGCTGGGTGATGCCGCCCAGGTGCAGGCCCTGGCCAGGCAGCTGAGTGCCGAGGATGCTCAGTTGTTTTACCAGACCGCCCTGATCGGCCGCAAAGACCTCGCGGTAACGCCAGACGCCCGCATGGGTTTTGAAATGACCATGCTGCGCATGCTCGCGTTCCGGCCAGGGGCTGACCGTCGTGAGCCGCCGGCAGTGACTTCCGGTAACACGGAAAACACCGGCCGCGCCGAACCGGAGCCTGACCCTGGCCCTGTGCCGTCCCAGGTTGCCGAACGCCCCCAACCTGAACCGCAGCCTGTAGCGCCGTCGCCGCAACCAGTAGCGGAACCGGTGCCCGCCCCAGAGCCTGCGACAAACTCCATGCCGGAACCACCGGCAATGGATACGCCGCCTTGGGAGGATGAGCCGGAGCCACCGTATTATGATGAAGTGGCCCCGGAACCACCGGTCGCGCAGGAGCCGGTCAGCGAACCGGAACCCCGTAGTTCCGAGCCGGTCCAAACACCTGAAGTTGTGGCTGAGCCTGAGCCTGAAGTTGCAGCGCCGGCCGAACCCGTTAATGCGGACGGTTTTGTCTGGGAGCGGGATTACCGGCAACTGGACATTACCGGCATGCCCGGAAACCTGGCCAGCTACAGCTCTATGGCCATGGACGGGCAAACTGTGGTGCTTACCCTGGATGAAGGCCATGCCCGGCTGCTGAACGCCCGACATGAAGAAAAAATTGTGGCGGCCTTGAGATCCTACTTTGGCGACGCCACACAGTTAAAGATAGAGCAGGGCATTCCCGGGCCCCATACTCCGGCGGCGTTTGAAGAGCGCCAGCGGGTCGCCCGGCAGAAAGCCGCAGAAGCTGCCATCCGGCAAGATCCGGTGGTGCAGAGCATCGTTGAACGATTTGAAGGACGGGTGGTAGAAGAATCCATCCGCCCCGCAGAGACAGGCAGGAGATAAGCAGATGATGAACAATATGGGCGACCTGATGAAAAAGGCCCAGCAGATGCAAGAGCAGATGCAGAAGGCCCAGGAAGAAATCGCCAAGGCGGAAGTGACCGGAGAATCCGGCGCCGGGCTGGTGAAAGTTACCATGAACGGTCGACACGACGTCAAAAAGGTAGAGATCGATCCTTCCTTGCTGTCCGAAGACAAGGAAATCCTGGAAGACCTGCTGGCAGCTGCGGTGAACGATGCCGTTCGCCGGGTAGAGGCCAACCAGAAAGACAAAATGTCCGGCATGATGTCTGGCATGGGCATGCCGCCCGGCTTCAAGATGCCGTTCTGACGCCAGCCTGCCATCGGAATTGAGGAGTATTCATGGCATTCAGCCCCCTGGTTGATGAATTGGTGGAATCACTCCGGTGTTTACCCGGAGTAGGCCAGAAAACCGCCCAGCGTATGGCCTTTCACCTGCTGGAACGGGGTCGTTCCGGCGGCACCCGGCTGGCCGGCGCTCTGAGCCAGGCTATGGACGGCGTGCGCCGCTGCGACAGCTGCCAGAACTTTTCCGATACCGACATCTGCCAGATCTGCGAAAAGCCCGAACGCCGCACCGGGACTCTGTGTGTTGTGGAGAGCCCGTCAGATCTGCTGGCTATCGAGCAGGCCGGTGACTACCGGGGCAGCTACTTTGTGTTGATGGGTCACTTGTCGCCCATCGATGGCGTCGGCCCGGAAGAAATCGGCATTGAACGTTTGCTCCGGCGGGTGCGCGAAGAAGGCGTTACCGAGCTGATCCTGGCCACCAACCCCACGGTGGAAGGTGAAGCCACAGCCCACTATATTGCCGACCGACTGGATGGCCAGAATATCCTCATTACCCGGCTGGCCCACGGTATTCCGGTGGGTGGCGAGCTGGGTTACGTCGACGGTTTTACTCTCACACACGCCTTCCGGGGCCGTAAACCCCTTTCCGAATAACTCCAGGTTTTCCTATGACAGATAGCCCATTGGCCGCACCGGTTCCCCCGGCCCCCGAGACTGTCCGCTGGCTCAGCAGCCCGGCGGAGCTTGATCAGTGGCTGGAGCAGCTGGCGCCCGGCGCGCCGGTGGCGCTGGATACTGAATTTGAACGGGTCTCCACCTTTTACCCCATCCCTGGCCTGGTGCAATTGGGCGGGCAAGGGGAGTACTGGCTGATTGACCCGGACGTAGCCGAAGGCTCGGCAGGGTTCCGCACTATGCTGGCAGACCCGGCTCGCCCGAAGCTGCTGTACGCCATGAGCGAAGACCTGGAACTGTTCCGCCACTGGCTGAACGTGGCACCGGCCGGGCTGCTGGACCTGCAGATTGGCGCCGCCATGGCCGGTGCCGGGTTCTCGCTCGGTTACGCGAAGCTGGTGGAAACCCTGTTCGGAGAAGCCCTCGACAAATCCGTTACCCGCTCAGACTGGGTGTCCCGCCCGCTGTCGCCGGAGCAACAGCGGTACGCTATAGACGACATCCGTTTTCTGGAGCCCCTGTACAACTGGGTGATTGAAAAGCTGAAGCAGCGGAATCTGGAACAGGCCCTGGCCGAGGAATCCCAGCGCTTTGCCGATGAAGCCGCAGGCCAGGAAGATCCGGAGCAGCATTACCTGAAACTGCGCGGTGGCTGGACCCTCACCCGGGAGCAACAGGCCGTTTTGCGGTTGTTGGTGGCCTGGCGAGAGCGGGAATGCCAGAAGGTCGACCGCCCCCGAAACCGGGTGCTGAGCGATGGCCTGCTGATTGCCATCGCCGAACGCCTGCCGGGTTCACTGAGAACGCTGAATGACATCCAGGGCGTTCCCGGCGGTATCGTAAAACGCTATGGCGAGCACCTGCTGGAACTTGTCCGCGAAGGTCGGGAAGCCGATAATGCCAACCTCGAGCCAATCCCCCGGCCCCTGAGCCGGGACCAGCAAGCTGTCTATAAAAAGGTAAAGCGTTGCTTTAACAAAGCGGCGGAAGATCATGATATTCCGATAGAACTTCTGGCTCCCAGGAAGCGTATCGAGAAGGTGTTGCAAGACGGCACCCTGGCCGGAAACGAATTTTTTCAAGGCTGGCGAGGCGAATTGCTGAAGCCGGTAGAAACCGACATCGAGGAACTTCTCAGACCATGACAGACCGTGAATTCGTTTCGGTGTTTCGCAGCAGCAAGAAGATGGACACCTATATCTACGTACGCCGCGGCCAGGTTTGGGACGATCTGCCGGAAGCATTGCGGAGCATTTTCGGCAAGCCGGTCCATTCGATGGACCTGCTGCTGACACCGGACAAGAAACTGGCCCGCACGACCGGGAAAGAAGTCCTTGAAGCTATCCACGATAAATCCTTCTTCCTGCAGATGCCGGAAGAGCAGGAAACCTATATCGTCGATTTCAGGCGCAAGATCGAGCAGCGTCAAAGATGATTGCCGAGATTCCCTTCTGGCAGCGCAAGCGCCTGGATGAAATGACGCCGGCCGAATGGGAATCCCTGTGCGATGGCTGCGGCCTGTGCTGCCTGCAGAAGCTGGAAGATGAAGACACCGGCGAGGTGTACCATACCGACCTCGCGTGCCGGTATATGGACCTGGAAACCTGCCGCTGCACGGTTTACAGCGAGCGCCTGAAAAAGGTAACGGCGTGCACGGTGCTGACGCCGGACACGGTGAACGAGTACCACTGGATGCCGCAAACCTGCGCTTATCGCACCCTGGCAGAAGGCCGGCCGCTGGCGGACTGGCACCCGCTGCGAAGCGGCGATCCGGATTCCGTGCACAGGGCCGGTGTTTCAGTACGGGGCAAGGTTGTCTCTGAAGACGACGTTGCCGAACAAGACTGGGAAGAACATATCATTCACTGGATTTTGTAATGATGGATACTGACGCCTCACTGGCATACGGGATTTTCTGGGCGGCCTACGCCGTTGCGTTTGTCGTGTTTTTCTACATGATGAAAGCCCTGTTCCGCCTGCTGCCACTTTACGGGCTGCGCACCTTGCTGCTGGCAGCACTGGTTGTGTTGCTGCTGACCCCGGTGGAATCACCGGAAGTGGCAGGCTGGTATATCCCGGCCTGGTTGTTCGCCGGCTACGAGCTGATCCTTGGCGACATCAGCGCGGCCGGCTCCGCCATATTCAACTTCACCGTGGCATCGCTGGTGATGCTGCTGGTGTGGATACTGGATCTCGTTCGCTACCGCCTGGTACGCAAATAATTTTCAAAGAAACCAAACAGGACACAGACCCATGAAGTTTACCGGTACCGAAAAATACGTAGCCACCGATGACCTGCAGATGGCTGTTAACGCAGCGATCGCGCTTCAGCGCCCGTTGCTGATCAAAGGCGAGCCCGGCACCGGCAAAACCCTGCTGGCGGAAGAAATGGCGGCGGCCCTGGGCATGCGCCTGATTCCCTGGCACATCAAGTCCACCACCAAGGCCCAGCAGGGCCTGTACGAGTACGACGCGGTCTCGCGCTTGAGGGATTCCCAGCTGGGCGATGAGAAGGTCAAAGACATTCGTAACTACATCGTCAAAGGCAAGCTGTGGGAAGCCTTTGAGGCCGACGACCAGGTGGTGCTGCTGATCGACGAAATCGACAAGGCCGACATCGAATTCCCGAACGACCTGCTGCTGGAACTCGACCGCATGGAGTTCTTCGTTTACGAAACCCAGGAGTTCGTCAAAGCGAAGAAACGCCCGATTGTGGTTATCACCAGTAACAACGAAAAAGAACTGCCAGACGCCTTCCTGCGCCGTTGCTTCTTCCACTACATCAGCTTCCCGGACCACGACACCATGCAAGACATCGTGGACGTGCATTTTCCCGGTCTGCAGCAGCAAGTGG
Organism: Marinobacter sp. G11; assembly: GCF_021282325.1. Taxonomy (NCBI): domain Bacteria; kingdom Pseudomonadati; phylum Pseudomonadota; class Gammaproteobacteria; order Pseudomonadales; family Marinobacteraceae; genus Marinobacter; species Marinobacter sp. G11. The sequence continues at coordinate 232,984 of NZ_JAJSPB010000002.1, read as the reverse complement.
TGCGGGACGCGCTGGAAGTGTTCTTTGATGTACGCAAGGTGCCGGGCCTGAAGAAAAAGCCGTCTACCTCCGAGCTGATCGACTGGCTGAAGCTGCTGATGGCCGATGAACTGTCTGCCAAGGCACTGCAGGAAAAAGACAGCAGCTCGGCACTGCCGCCGCTGTATGGCGCGCTGGTGAAGAACGAGCAAGACGTGCACCTGCTGCAGAAGCTGGCGTTCATGGCGCGCCGCCGCAACTGATCTCTGGCAAGAGTTTCGCTTTATGTTGATCGACTTTTTTCTCGAAGTGCGCCGGGCGAAGGTTCCGGCCAGCCTGCGGGAATTCCTGGACCTGCTGGAAGCCCTCCAGCAGCGCCTGGCCTTTGCCGATATGGAAGAATTCTACTACCTTGCGCGAGTGTGTCTGGTGAAAGACGAGCGCCATTTCGACAAGTTCGACCGGGCGTTCAAGGCGTATTTCGAAGGCATCGAAAACCTGGATGACCTGCTCGAGGCACTGATTCCGGACGACTGGCTGCGGGCCGAGTTCGAGAAGCATTTGTCCGAGGAAGAGAAGGCGAAAATCGAATCCCTGGGCGGCCTCGAGGAGCTCATCGAAACCTTCAAGAAACGCATGGAAGAGCAGAAAGAACGCCATGCCGGTGGCAACAAGTGGATTGGAACGGGTGGCACCTCGCCATTCGGCGCCAACGGCTACAACCCCGAGGGTTTCCGCATCGGCCAGAAAGACGGTCGTCAGGGCAGGGCGGTTAAGGTCTGGGAAAAACGCGAATTCAAAGACCTGGACGACAGCATCACCCTGGGCATTCGCAACATCAAGGTGGCCCTGCGCCGGTTGCGTAAATTTGCTCGACAGGGGGCGGCCGATCAACTGGATATGGATGACACCATCCGCTCCACCGCCCGTAACGCCGGTTACCTCGACCTGAAGATGGTTCCGGAGCGGCATAATGCCGTTAAAGTGCTGATTTTCTTCGATGTGGGTGGTTCCATGGACCCGCACATCCGGGTCTGCGAGGAGCTGTTCTCGGCGGCGCGGCTGGAATTCAAGCACATGGAGTATTTCTACTTTCACAACTTCGTGTACGAGAGTGTGTGGAAGAACAATATTCGCCGCATGAATGAAACCAGTAGCACCTGGGACATCCTTCACAAGTACACGCCGGACTACAAAGTGATCTTTGTGGGTGATGCCACCATGGCACCCTATGAGATTACCCACCCGGGCGGCTCCATCGAGCACTGGAACGAAGAAGCCGGTGCCACCTGGATGCAGCGGATTACCGAGCACTTCAACAAGGTGGTCTGGCTGAATCCGTTGCCGGAGAGCTATTGGGGTACCGGAGGGTCGCTGGGGATTACCCGGCAGCTGGTGGAAGACCACATGTATCCGCTTAACATTGAAGGCCTGGAATCGGCCATGAAGCAGCTGAGCAAATAAAAAAAGCCGATGCGCGGTTAACGCATCGGCAAAAGCTCGGCATATTCAAGCGGGGGTTGCCCATTCAGCGCTCCCGCCCCTTCCGTTAAAGCAAGTCAGGGGCCAACCCTTTCCCTTCTGAAGCAAGATCAATAAGTTAACCGGAAAATCGCTGTCTGGTTACTCCCTCTGACACTGTCATCTGTCAAATAAACCGACACTTTTGCCGTCTGACCCAAAATGCCATTTGGTGAATTGGATACCGTTCTTGGTTTGTAGCCGGTGTTACTCTTCCTTTCGAATTGTTACACAGCAGGATCAGCATGTTCGGCAGACAAAAATCACAACAGTGCCGGATACCCCCACGGAGCAGGGGGCTTTGGATATCCGGTCTTCCTGTTATGTTGATGATTGCAGCCATGGCCCAGGCCAGTGCTGCGGCCATCGACAACGCCATCAGTGGCCTGGAGGCTGAGGTCTCACGCCATGCTGCCAGCGTGCACACCCTTGAGCAACAGCTGCGCAAGACCATCGATACCCGCGTTGCGGTATTCCTCTCCCTCGCCAATCCGGAAGCACTGGACCTGGATTCTGTCGAACTGTTCCTGAATGGCCGGCCGGTTGGTAATCACATCTTTACCCTTTCCGAGAGGGAATCCCTTGAAGACGGCCGCAGCTACCCCCTGTTTACTGGCTATATGGCGGATGGCAACCATCAGCTGACCGCCGTTATCAACGCCAGGGCGGTGAACAAGCGGTTTGTCCGTCGTGAGGTGGTACACCCGTTCCGCAAAGTGTCGGGTGCGATGCAGCTGCAGATGAGCATCGACGCGACCGGGCCGGATTACGAGCCCCGGGTTAGCCTGGACAAACAGCCCTGGGCCGGGGCGGCGACCTCTGAAGCCGGGAATGCTGCAATTGCCCGGCCCAACCGGCAAAAGGAATTACTGCAGGATGCCGAGCAGGCCCGGCAGCAGGGCAGGCTCGATAAGGCCGGTCAGATCTTGGCCGGGATGAAGGAAGGTTACCTGGCCGCGGTGGGTTACATGAACCTGGCGGCTGACTTTGCCGAGACCGACCTTGATCCGTCCCGGGCGCTGGTTGCCCTGCGGGTGGCTATGTCGATGGCCGCCCATGATACCGAGTCGGCACGCAGCCGTGATCTACTCGACCAGCTGCATCTGCGCGCCGGTTACCTGGCCCTGAATAACGAGGAATACGACAAGGCGTTGGGGTTTCTGGAAAAGGTCTCGCTCGACAGTTACCACGCTCCGAGGGCGCTTTACCTGCATGGCCTCGCTCTTTCCGGCAAGGAGAACCACCGGGGCGCCATGCAGAGCTGACACCGGGCCAAGAAGTTCCCCCTGGCGTTTCCCGGTGTGGCGGAAGCCTGGATTGGCATGGGGCGGGGCTACGACATTGCGGGATATCCCGGCCAGGCCGGGGAGTCCTGGCTGGCCGCCAACGTGGCCTTTGAAGGCGAGCGCACAACCCTTTCCAGGCTGGCAGATGGCATCAAAAGCGATGGCGCCTTTAAAACCCTGGTAACCGATGCCCGCGGCCCGCAGACACAGTGGTTCCTTTCGGACAGCCGAACCCTGACCCAGCCACGCCTGGCCTATTTGCTTCGCTTCCTGGAACGGGCTGACACCCAGCTGGCAGTACGCCGGGTAGCCGGACTGGACGAGATGTCGGCCACCCTGGAGGAAAACCGGCACAACCTGGAAGTATTTGCGCAGGTCATCGAACACCACGGTGGCATGAACGATCTGCTGGTAGCGGCCCGGGAACTGGCCACTACTGGCCGGGCGCTTGGCCAGCAGGTCCTGCAAGCGCGGCAGCAGGCGTCCGGCCTGCTGGACGAGCTGGCACTGGCCTTTGTGGCCAACGAAGACCGGCGCATGGAGCACGCCATAGACAGAACCGAACAACAAGTGGCGCACCTGTACGAATACCTGGCACTGGAAAAACTGGCCTATGAAGCCAGCGGGGAGAGCCCCCAATGACCCTAATGACCCCGATGGCCCCAACGAAAACCACCGCCCGGGTGAAGTTACGCACCTGCTTGCTGATGGCAGCGCTGGTATCGGCACCGGTACTGGCCCAGGAATCCTTTCGGGTGGAGCTTGGTCGCGACGGGGAAACCCTGGGTGATATGCGCCCGGTGTTCCTGAAATTCGAAAGCCGGCCATTACCGGCCATTTCGCCTGCCGAAGTTGCTCGCCGCTACCAGAAGCTGTTCGAGAGTTCTGACGAACCGGAAGTGCGTATCGATGCCCTCAACCGCCTGAACAACATCCGTGACCGCTCCGGCCAGGAGGTAGGTTTTTCCGCCGAACAGGAGGCGGGTATCTACGAGGAAGTGCTGGAGAGCTATGAAGACATCCTGGCCAGGGGGGCTTTTTCCGGCCGGCTGGATGAACTTCTGTACCAGATGGCGAAAGCCCACGCCCTGACCGGCCAGCACCAGCAGTCCATCGACCGGCTTGAGCAGCTGATAGGCCTGTACCCGAAATCCCCTCTGGTGCCGGAAGCCCGGTTCCGGGTTGCCGAAGCCGACTTTTCCGCCGGTCGTTACCGGGAGGCCGAAGCGGGGTATCGCCAACTGATTGATGGCGATGGTAAACAGGATATCGCCTCAAAAGCCCGCTACATGATGGGTTGGAGCCAGTTCAAGCAGGGGGCAGGCGCCTGGGATCGCTCGGTGGAATCGTTCATGGCGTTGCTGGATCAGCACCTGCCGGAGCCCGAACGGCTGAAGTCACCGCCGGCCGAGAGCCGGGACATGATCGAAGACAGCTTCCGTATCCTGGCCGTGATGGCGGCCCGCTCCGATAACGCCCGATCACTGGACCGCTGGCTTGCCAGGCGCAACCCCGCGCCCTGGGTTCCCATTCTCTATGACCGGCTGGCGGATCTGCACGCCCATGAGGGCGGCTACCAGCAGGCAGTGGCGGTGAATGAAGCCTTTGCGGCAGCCTATCCGGACAACGCCGCAGCATCGGATATGCTGGCTCAGAGCGTTGAGTTCTGGCAGATGGCCGGAGATGTCGAGGCCGCCAGAGTCGCACGTTCCGATTATGTTGCACGCTTCGCTTCGGATGCGAGTTATACCGCCCTGAACGGCAACCAGAAGGCAAACTGGCGGGATTACAGCCGGTTCCTGGCCGACTATCACTACGCCGGCAAGCGCTGGAGCCAGTCGGCTGATTATTACGAATCCCTGGCGTTGCGAGCAGATAACACCGGCGAAATCCTGCACCTGGCGGGCGATGCAAGATTGCAGATGGGGCGCCTCGACCAGGCCCTGGCCAATTTCGAGAAAGCGGCCTACACGTATTCCCATGACCGCTCTGTGGAATCTGCCTGGGCGGCGATCAGCATTCTGCGGGACAGGCTGGGCAACCGCTCCGAACCTGTTACCGAGGCACTGGCCAGCCTGAGTTCCGCCGAACAACGCTACACCAATGCCTTCGGGCCAGATGCCAGGCTGTCCGCTTTACGTGCCGATCTCGCCAATCGCTGGCTGGAAGCCGGCGACGGCCAGCAGGCGCTTCGGTATGCCCGCGCCACGCTGGACTGGCCACAAGCCAGCCCTCGGGAACAGTACGCCGCCTGGCTGGTTACGGCCCGGGTACGGCAGGGTGATGGCGACTATCCGCAGGCGGAGGCAGCCTGGCGCCAGGCGCTGCAACTGGTGCAGGCAACTCCGGAGGTAGCCGGGGCCCGGGATGATGAGCAAAAAATCCAGAACCAGTTGGCCACCGCAATATACCGGCAAGCAGAAACCGCAGCGGGCGCTGGCAAGACGGCACTGGCCGTTGCCAATTTCCAGCGAGTGGAAACCATCCTCCCGGGCTCGGAAATCGCCATCAAGGCCCGCTTCGACGCTGCCAACACCCTGCTGAAGGCTGCAGACTGGCAAACCGCCATTAATGAATTGCGCCGGTTCCGCCTCGATTTCCCGGAAGATGCCCTTACGGCTGAAACCAGCGAAAAGCTGGTCTACGCCTATCAACAATCCGGCCAGCCGGTGAAAGCCGCGGGCGAACTCATGGCCGCAGCCGGTTCTGCGCCAGAGCCCTGGCCCATAAAATTGCGTGCCGCAGCGCTGTACCACGAGGCGGGTGCTGAGCCGGAACGTAACGATCTTTACCAGCAGTGGCTGGCCGTTGCGCCTGAGCCCGCCGATGCGAAGGATCACCTGCAGCAGCAGACCATGCGTCAGCGCCTGATTGAGTCTGGCGTCGATGTTTCCAATCAGCAGAACATCCTGCTGGCCCGGGAAGACGCCAGTGAGTGGCACTCGGAAGAGACCCTGCAATGGGCCGCAGATGCTGCGTTGGCGCTGGGCTCCGGTGCTGCTGAACGTTTCGCAGCCATTGCGTTGACTGCGCCCCTCGAAACCACCCTCGCCAGAAAGCAGCAAGCCATGGAGCAGGCGCAAACCTACCTGCTGCAAGCGGAGTCCTTTGCCGGTGAGGACGTGCAGTCCGAAGTCTTGTACCGGCGGGCAGAGCTCTACCGAACCCTGGCCAGTGACCTGATGGCATCAGAGGTGCCGGCCGAACTGAACGATATGGAAACCATGCAATACCAGATGCTGCTGGAGGAAGAAGCCTTCCCGCTGGAAGAGCGGGCCATGGAACTGCATGCCCGTAACCATCAGCGCATTACCAGGCAGGGCTATGACCAGTGGATCGCCCGCAGCCTGGAAGCGCTGGCAGGTATGCATCCAGGCCGTTACCAGCGAGAACTGCGATGGATGAGCTGGAACATGGAGGGTAACGACGATGCCTGAGTTCAGTATTCGCTGCCGCACGGTCGGTGTGCTGGTGGGCCTGGCCATGCTGGCGGGGTGTGCCGTTAATGCGCCTGTCTCCAAACAAGCGGAACCGGAGCCTGTACGTTCGCCGGAGCAGGCCCGGGAACTGGCCCGGCAGGGCATGCTCGCGCACCAGCAAGGCCAGACGTCGGTTGCCATTGAAGCACTGCAAAAAGCCGTGGCGCTGGACCCGACCGACGCTGCGGCGGCCAACAACCTGGCCCTGCTGCTGAAGCAGCAAAACCGGTTTGAAGAAGCCGCCGGCGTGCTCAAAACCGCCATCCAGGCTAGCCCGGATGTGGCTGATCTCCATTACAACCTGGCCGTTATTTCAGAAATTTACCTGCTCGATCTTTCCGCTGCGCTTAGCCATTACCAGCGCTATACCGAGTTGGCCGCGGAGGAAGACAAGGCTGTCACCGGCTGGATGGCCGACCTTCAGAGGAGATTGCAATGAGCGCAGTAGTTCGTGCTGTCGCAACCGCCCTGATGCTGGTTTTTGCCCATGCCGCGTTGGCGCAAAGTGCCGACACAACCGAGGCCGAATCGCCGGAGCAGCCTGGCTTTGAGGTGGCCGGAATTTCCGCCAGTGGCGGCGAAGATGACCCCCGGGTGCTCTACATTTTGCCCTGGCAGGCACCCAGCCTGCCGCGCCGGCCCCGGGCCGAACTGAACCGGGAAGCCCCGGAACTGGATCAACCACTTTCAACCCGGACTCTGGAAAGCCATCGCCAGTTCCGGCAGACCCTGAACCCGCTGGTGCTGCAGCCCTTAACCGCAGCACCCGGCCAGACCCAACCGTGACACAGCAGTAAACGGAGAAACGCACCATGCTCGACACCATCATCCGATTCTTTCAGGAAGGCGGCCCATTCATGTACCCCATCGCGCTGGTTCTGGCGCTTGGCCTGGCCATAACACTGGAACGCTTCATCTACCTGGGAGCGGTGCGGCGCAGAAACCGGCTCGCCTTTGAGCGGGGCATTCTGCCGGCCCTGCAAAAGCGGGATTTCAAGCGGGCCATGAAAGCTGCGTCTACCTCCGACAGCGCCATTGCTGCCGTGATGGGGGCCGGGATTTCCCGCCTGCTGTCAAACAGCCGCCGTGAAGACATCGAATACGCCATGGAAGAAGGCTTGATGGAAGTCTTGCCGAGGCTGGAAAAACGTACCCAGTACCTGGCAACCCTGGCCAATGTCGCCACGCTGCTGGGCCTGCTTGGCACCATCATCGGCCTGATCGCCGCCTTCACCGCGGTTGCCGCGGCGGATCCGGCCCAGAAAGCCACCTTGTTGTCGGAAAGTATTTCCGTAGCCATGAACACCACCGCGTTTGGCCTGATCTCTGCCATTCCGCTGCTGCTGTTCCACGCCTTGCTGCAAACCCGCACCAATGAAATTGTCGACAGCTTCGAAATGGCCGGCGTGAAACTGCTGAATATCGTGTCCGACCCGGATGCACCGGTCGCTGCGTGAGCTCGCATCATAAAGCCAGGACAAACAGGAGTATGGCGATATGAGACGTCGACATCGCAGGCTTGAGGCCTCGGCGGACCTGGACATTACCGCGTTTCTGAACCTGATGATTGTTCTGGTTCCGGTATTGCTGCTGGGCATGGTGTTCACCCAGATCCGCATGATCGAACTCAACTTCCCGGGCATGGAAGCGGGAGAGGCTCCGCCGGCAGACCAGTTCCGGCTGGTGGTTACCGTGATTCCTGATGGGCTGGAAGTAGCCGACAGCGATCGCGGGCTGATTGAGGTGCTGCCGGCGAAAGAGCAGATTCAGGACTACGAGGGTTTGCGCACGGTGCTGCAGCAGATCAAGTCCCGGGTGCCGGATAAAACCGATGTGATTCTGGAAGTGGGGCCGGAGGTGGATTACCAGACCCTGGTGACCGTCATGGACACGGTGCGTTCCTATCCGGCGGTGGTGGCCGCCAGCATCGTGGAAGCGGAGCTGTTTCCGGATGTTTCCCTGATGGATGCTGAAGAGGGCCGGACACTGGCCGCACGGGCAGATGCGTCAAACGGGGAGGGCGCATGAAAACCTCCCGCAGAGCAAGGCTGCGCCAGCGTCATTACCGCAGGATGCACCGGGCCGGAGGCCTGAACCTGGTGTCGCTGATGGATATCTTCACCATCCTCGTGTTCTTCCTGATGGTGAATTCCTCTGATGTAAAAGTGATGCAGAACACCGCCGATGTGCCTTTACCGGTTTCCACCTCGGAGAAGGATGCCGTTGAGAACCTGACCATTCAGGTCAGCGGCCAGTCCATTCTGGTGCAGGGCCGGGAAGTCGCCCGGGTGGATACTATTGGTGCCGATGACCTGCACGTGGCCGGCTTGTCGGAAGAGCTGGCCTATCGCCGAAATCGCTGGGCCGAGGTACCGGAACAGGGGCTGGAAGTCACCATTATGGCAGGCCGGGAGACCGACTATCGCCTGTTACGAAAGATCATGAAAACCTGTGTAGACGAGCAGTTCCGCCAGGTGCGGCTGGCCGTGGAAGCGGAGGTTCGCAATGGCTGAGCGTCAGGAGGTCGGAAGCACCCGTTTACCCTGGAGCCGTGACCGGGCAGAAAGCATTCGCTTTGGCGTAATTGTGATCGTGATGCTGGCGGCATTCCTGGTGCCTGCGGTGATCATTCCGGGGCTGATCGTGCCCGAGCCGGAACGGTCCGAGGCCGAAAAGGTTCCGCCCAGACTGGCCCGGCTGGTCGAAACCCCGGCGCCGGTAGAACCGCCTGAGCCGGTCAAACCTGAACCCGAACCTGAGCCGGAGCCAGAGCCGGAGCCAGAGCCGATCGCAAACGTCGAGGAAGTGACGCCGCCGGAACCGACTCCGGAGCCTCAGCCCGAACCTGCAAAACCGGCTGCAACCGTCGCGGATAAGCCTGCCCAGACTACCGAGCAAGCGAGGGAAACCGCCGCACGCTCGGGCCTTTTTGCCATGAAAGACCGGCTGGCCGCCTTGACCCGAACAGAACAAACGCCGGTACCGGTGGCACGGCAGGCCAATATCACCGGTGATGAATCTGATGTGGCGGAACCCGAGGTGAACCGGGAGCAAGCGTTAGCCGGCAGTGGTGGCGTGCAGGACGGTGACGCGCCAGTCAGGGAGGTAGCGGTTGCCGAACACCAGGTGACTCAGGTGCAGGCACCGAAAGAAGAGCTGCAGGTGGCCCGGGCGAAACCTGCTGCCAGGCCTTCGGTTGGCCAGCGCGCCATGAGCAATATCCGGCAGGTATTCGATGCCCAGAAGAGTGTGCTGTATTCGCTGTACCAGCGGGAGCTGCGGCAGGATCCGACCCTGGAAGGCAAGGTTACCCTGGAACTGGTTATCGAGCCGGATGGTAGCGTCTCGGCCTGTCAGGTGGTGGGCTCAGAACTTGGTAACCCGGGCCTTGAGCAGCGCATCGCCATGCGGGTGCGGATGTTCAACTTCGGATCGGCGCAGGTAGAAACCCGGAAGGTTCAATTCCCGATTGAATTCCTTCCGGGCTGATCAGCGCCGGTTCAGCCTTCGATGGTAATCTTCGGCAGGCGGGGTTTCTGCAGGGAAATTTTCTCGGTAGGGGCGATCACCTTGGCTTCGCCGCTTACCACTTGCTGGTCGTTCTGGTTGCGCACATCGCAACCGAACACCACCCGGTTCTTCGGTTCCTTGGCCAGCGCCGTGAGGGTGACGGTCAGGGTATCGTCCAGCTTCACCGGCCTTTTGAATGCCAGGCTTTGCTCCAGGTAGATCGTGCCCGGGCCCGGCATCACGGTCGCCAGTGCGGCAGAAATCAGTGAGCCACTCCACATGCCGTGGGCAATGCGTTCCTTGAACATGGATTCGGCGGCAAATTCCGAGTCCAGGTGCACCGGGTTAACGTCTCCGGACACGGCCGCAAAAAGCACCAGTTCGTCTTCAGTCAGGGTCCGGGTGAAGGTGGCAGAATCGCCTTCATTCAGCTCGCTGTAGGTGATATTTTCCAGGGTATCGAGGGTGTCGCTCATCACAGGCTCCGGTGATTGGTGTTTCCAGCAAGGGGAGTGCTTTCGTTGTCCTGAAACCTACCTCATCGTTAACAAAACTGCTATTCTCTCCACCACTTTTTGAGGCTGATACTTTTGTAGGGTTGATTTTTTAATCAATTCGCGCCGTTCAGACAGGAGATGGTGATGGATTTCGAGCAGTTCTATCAAGACAAATACCCCGCCGGCATTCCCCGGGAGGTAGACCTTAAGAAATACAAGAACATGGTGGATGTCTTTGAGCAGGCCGTTAAGAAATACGGTGACCGCCCGGCATTCTCCGCAGTCGGCGCCACGCTGACCTACAAGGATCTTGATACCCAGAGCCGCAACTTTGCTGCATGGCTTCAGAACAAAACCGACCTGAAACCCGGCGACCGCATCGCGGTACAGATGCCCAACGTTTCCCAGTACCCGGTTGTGGTTTTCGGTGCCATGCGTGCGGGCATGATTGTGGTGAACACCAACCCGCTGTATACCACCCGTGAAATGGAGCACCAGTTCAACGACTCCGGCGCCAAGGCCCTGGTGGTACTGGCCAACATGGCCGAGAACGCGGAGAAGGTGCTGCCTCATACCGGTATCGAGCATGTCATCATTACCGAAGTGGCCGACATGCATTCACCGCTCAAGCGTACCCTGATGAACGCTGCGGTTAAGTACCTGAAGAAAATGGTACCGCCGTTCAACATCCCCGGTGCCCACAAGCTGCCAGCCGTACTCAGCTCCGGTGCTCGCGAGAAGTTCACCCCGGTCGACATCAAGCTGGATGACCTGGCTGCACTGCAGTATACCGGCGGTACAACCGGCGTAGCCAAGGGTGCCATGCTGACCCACGCCAACCTGGTGGCTAACCTGACCCAGGTTCGCCCGATGCTGGAAGATCAGATTGAAGAAGGCAAGGAAGTGGTGATCGCACCGCTGCCCCTGTACCACATTTATTCCTTCACCCTGAACTGCGGCATCATGATGGAAGCCGGTGCCCACAACATCCTGATCCCGAACCCCCGTGATATCCCGGGCTTTGTGAAGGAGCTGCAGAAGCAGAAGTTCTCCGCCTTTATCGGCCTGAACACCCTGTTTGTGGCCCTGTGCAACAACGAAGAATTCCAGGACCTGGACTTCTCCGGCCTGAAGCTGACCGCCTCCGGTGGTATGGCCCTGACCAGCGACACGGCCAAGATGTGGGAGCGTGTGACCGGTTGTGAAATCAGCGAAGGTTACGGCATGACCGAAACTTCCCCGGTGGTTACCTTCAACCCCCGCAGTGCCATCCAGATTGGCACCATCGGCCTGCCGATTCCGTCTACCGTGATCAAGACCATTGATGACGACGGCAATGAAACCCCTGTTGGCGAACCTGGTGAGCTGTGCGTGAAAGGCCCGCAGGTAATGCGTGGTTACTGGCAGCGCCCGGACGACACCCAGAAGTCCTTCACTGAAGACGGTTACCTGAAAACCGGCGACATCGCGCTGATTCAGGAAGACGGCTACATTCGTATCGTCGACCGTAAAAAAGACATGATTATCGTGTCTGGCTTCAACGTGTTCCCGAACGAAATCGAAGACGTGGTAACCAGCCATCCGAAAGTGGTGGAGTGTGCTGCGGTTGGTATCCCGGATGCCAAGAGCGGCGAAGCCGTGAAGGTTTACGTGGTGCCCACCAAGGAAGGCGTTACCGCCAACGAGATCAAGGAATTCTGCCGCGAGCGCCTGACCGCGTACAAGGTGCCCAAGCACTTTGAATTCCGCGACGAACTGCCCAAGAGTAACGTGGGCAAGATCCTGCGCCGCGAACTGCGGGATGAAGCCAACGCCTGATTCCTGGTGTTGCCTGCTCTCCCGGGAGAGCCCAGAGACCCTGCTTCGGCGGGGTCTTTGTGTTTCTGCAGGGGCGATTTCCCGTTAGACTGTGGCGCCTGAACAGATCCAGCCCCCAGCAAGAGCCCGTAAACCGAGCAATGACAGAACCGACCCGTAGTAACGCACCCGATACCATCACCGCTGACCCGCAAGCAGCCGTGAAGGCTTTTATGAGCCAGCTGGACGCCTGTAACCAGCAGGAGGCGGCGCGCATTATTCGTCAGGTCAGCCGGAGCAAGGGCAAGCCCGGGCAGAAGGATCTGGAGAAAATGGCACGCTGGCTGGATCAGGGGCTGGACAAGGTGCAGAAGCGACAAGCCCTGCACAAGCCAGCCAGTTTTCCGGACAGCCTGCCGGTCAGTGCCCGGGTAGAGGATATCAGCCGGGCCATCGAGCAAAACCAGGTGGTCATCATTGCCGGTGAAACCGGCTCCGGTAAAACCACCCAGATTCCCAAAATCTGCCTGAACCTGGGCCGGGGCATCCGCGGGCTGGTGGGCCATACCCAGCCCCGGCGGATTGCGGCACGCAGTGTGTCTGCCCGGATTGCGGAGGAGCTGGGCGAGCAGGTCGGGCAGCAGGTGGGTTATCAGGTGCGTTTCACCGATAACACCTCCGAGTCGTCCCGGATCAAGGTGATGACAGACGGTATCCTGCTGGCGGAAATCCAGCACGACCGCTTTCTGGACAAGTACGACACCCTGATTATCGATGAAGCCCACGAGCGCAGCCTGAATATCGACTTCCTGCTGGGCTACCTGCGCCAGTTGCTGCCCAAGCGGCCGGACCTGAAAATCATCATCACCTCCGCCACCATTGAGGTAGAGCGCTTCAGCGAGTTCTTTGACAAGGCTCCGGTGATCGAAGTCAGCGGCCGTACCTATCCGGTGGATGTTCGCTACCGCCCGCTGGCGGGCGATGAAGACGACCGGGATCAGGGCTGGACCGATGGGGTGCTCTCGGCCCTCGAAGAAATCGAACAGCACGAGCGCACGGAAAAACAGCCTCCGGGGGATGTGCTGGTGTTCCTGCCGGGCGAGCGGGAAATCCGGGCCCTGAGCAAGGTGCTGCGCCATGCCGAGCTGCGCCACACCGAAGTGCTGCCGCTGTATTCCCGGCTCAGTAACCAGGAGCAGAACCGCGTTTTCCAGGCCCACAAGGGCCGGCGCATTGTGCTTTCTACCAACGTGGCGGAAACCTCCCTGACGGTGCCTGGCATCCGCTATGTGATCGACACCGGCGTTGCCCGCATCAGCCGTTACAGCGTTCGTTCAAAGATCCAGCGCCTGCCTATCGAGCCCATCTCCCAGGCCAGTGCCAACCAGCGGGCAGGGCGTTGTGGCCGGGTGGCACCGGGTATCTGTTTTCGCCTGTACGATGAAACCGATTTCCTGAATCGCCCGGAGTTCACCGATCCGGAGATTCTGCGTACCAACCTGGCGTCCGTTATTCTGCAGATGGCCACCTCCGGGCTGGGCGAGATTCGCCATTTCCCGTTCCTGGAAGCACCGGATCGCCGCCAGGTGAACGATGGCTACAAACTGCTGGAAGAGCTGAGCGCGGTTGACGACAAGCGGCGGGTTACCAAACTCGGCCGCACCATGGCTCGCTTGCCGCTGGACCCGCGGCTGGCGCGGATGCTGGTCACCGCTGCCGACCACGGCAGCCTTGCCGAAGTGCTGATTGTGATCGCCGGCCTGAGTATCCAGGACCCGAGAGAGCGGCCCCAGGACAAGCAACAGGCGGCAGACCAGGCGCACGCCCCGTTCAACGACAAGGAATCCGACTTTGCGACCTTGTTGAATATCTGGAACTGGTTCGAGGAGCAGCGCCAGGAGTTGTCCCAGAACCAGCTGAAAAAGCTGTGCCAGAAAACTTTCCTGAGCTGGATGCGCATGCGGGAGTGGCGCGATATCCATCGCCAGCTGACCCTGATTTGTCGCGAGCAAAAGCTCAGCATGAACCGGGACCCGGCCAACTACGACCGGATCCACAAGGCTATTCTGGCCGGCTTGCTGGGCCAGATTGCAGTGAAAGTCGAAAAGCGGGAATACCTGGCCACCCGAAACCGTAAGGTGATGATCTTCCCCGGTTCGAAAGTGGCCAAGTCCGGCCCCAAGTGGATCGTGGCGGCAGAAATTGTCGAAACCAGCAAGGTGTTCGCCCGCATGGTGGCGGGCATACAGCCGGAGTGGGTAGAACCGCTGGCGGGTCATATTGTGAAGCACCACTATTTCGAGCCCCACTGGGAACAGAAGCGAGCCCAGGTCATGGGGTATGAAAAGGTCACCCTCTACGGCCTGGATGTGGTGCCCAAACGCCGCATTCCCTACGCCAAGGTCGACCCTGAAGAATGCCGTAACCTGTTTATCCGGCGGGCGCTGGTGGAGGGCGATTATCAGTCCAAAGCCCCCTTTATTGCCCGCAACCGGGAAATGCTCGACACCGTCGAGAACCTGGAAAAGAAAACCCGCCGCCGGGACCTGCTGGTAGACGACGAAGTGCTGGTGGCCTTCTACGACGAGCGCCTGCCTTCGGAAATCGTCAGTGGCCGGCATTTTGAAAGCTGGTGGAAAGGCCTGTCGGCAGAAGAACTGAAAAAGCTGGAACTGACCGAAGCCGATGTGCTGCAACGCCCGCTGGACCAGGGCGCGGCGGAGCAGTATCCCGACTACCTGGAGTGGGAAGGGGTGAAATACCCCCTGAGCTATGAATTCGAACCCACCAGCGAGCGTGACGGGGTGACCCTGAAAGTGCCCCTGATGGCCCTGAAGCAGATTCCTTCCCGCCGGCTGGAGTGGCTGGTGCCGGGGCTTTTGCGAGAGAAATGCATTGCGCTGGTCAAAGGCTTGCCCAAATCCCTGCGCCGGAACTTTGTGCCGGTGCCGGATTTTGTCGATGCCGCGCTCGCCAACATGCAGCCGAGTAACGAGCCGCTGGCCCTGAAGCTGGGCGAGCAACTGCGCCGGATGACCGGTGTGCAGATTGACCCCCAGGCCTGGCCGGAAGACGAATTACCCAGACACCTGCGGATGAACCTTCGGGTAACCGGCAACAAGGATAAAACCATTGCCGAAAGCCGGGACACCGACGAGTTGCAGGCGAAGCTGGAGGGCAGGGCAACCGAAGCCCTCGCCTCAGTTACCAGCGAAAACACTGGCGACCATAAGGTAAAGGAATACCTGGACTGGCAGTTCGGCAGCCTGCCGGAGCAGGTCCAGACCGAAAAGGGCGGCATGCAAGTAACCGTGTACCCGGCCCTGGAAGACCTGGGCAAACAGGTTCGGGAAATCCGCTGCCTGGACCGGCTGACCGCCGGGGATACCACCCGCCGTGGTATCGCCCGCCTGATCATCAACCGTTTCGGAAACACCCTGTCAGACCTGGAGCGCAAGCTGCCCCGGTTCAAGCAGTCGGCATTGATGTTTGCCCCGGTCGGGCAGGCGAAGGCACTGCTGGATGACCTGCTGTTGTCTGCGGTGATGCAGCACTTCCTGGCCGGCGACCTGCCCAGGGATGAAGGCGCCTTCAGCCGGGTTTACGAGCAGCACCGGGGCGATTTCATTCCTGCCCTGGAAGCGGCGGATGAGCGACTGTTCCAGGCCATGAGCGGCTACCAGAAGGTGGCAAAGCAACTCAAAGGCAAGATCAACCTGGCCCTCGCCAACAGCATGGCAGACCTGAAATTCCAGTTGCAGCACCTGGTGTATCCCGGTTTCCTGGTGGCCACGCCGGCAACGTGGCTGGATCGATTCGGGGTGTATTTCGAAGCGGCTTTGATACGGCTGGAGAAAATGCCCCGGGAAATGGGTCGGGAGCGGGAGTTTCTGCACACCATCGAGCCGCTCTGGGCCCGTTATGCCACCAGGCAGGAACAGCAGAAACGCCAGGGCGTTCGTGACCCGGAACTGGAACTGTACCGGTGGATGCTGGAGGAGTACCGGATCTCCTTCTTCGCCCAGCAACTGGGCACCGCCATGACGGTGTCGGTCAAGCGGCTGGATAAACAGTGGGAAAACACCCGGATATAAATTGCACCAGCCTGGTGCCCGAGGATGATAGTCCAGCGGGCAAATCCGGCGGACTGTGTTAGTATTTCTGACAGTTAATTGTCAAAAACTGTTTTATAACCATGACGTGGGGTTATTGTGATTAAAGCCGTCATCAGCGGAACCGGCCTGTTTACGCCGCCCGCCATCATCGAGAACGACGAACTGGTCGAAGCCTTCAACCAGTATGTAGAGCTGTACAACAATGAGCATGCGGAAGAGATAGCCCGCGGCGAGCTGACAGCCCTGCAACCCTCGTCATCTGCTTTTATCGAAAAGGCGTCTGGCATCAAGCGCCGGCACGTGATCGACCGGGAAGGGATCCTGGACCCGAAGCGGATGAAACCGTACATTCCCGAGCGCAGCAACGACGAGCCATCGGTGCAGTGCGACATGGCAGTTGCAGCCTGTAAAGAAGCCCTTGAGCAGGCAGGTAAAACCGCCGCCGATGTAGACGCGGTGATTGTGGCATGCTCCAACATGCAGCGCGCCTATCCCGCCGTGGCTATTGAGGTGCAGGAAGCCCTGGGTATTAACGGCTTCGCCTACGACATGAACGTGGCCTGCAGTTCTGCCACCTTCGGCTTGCAGGCAGCGGTGAACTCGGTGGAAAACGGCGCTGCCCGCGCCGTGCTGGTGGTCAGCCCGGAAATCTGCTCCGGCCACCTGAACTTCCGTGACCGCGACAGTCACTTTATCTTTGGTGACGCCTGCACCGCCATTCTGGTGGAGCGGGAAGAAAACACCCAGCCGGGGCAGGGCTTCGAGATTCTGGGCACTCGTCTGAAGACCCAGTTCTCCAACAACATCCGTAACAACTTCGGTTTCCTGAACCGGGCGGATGACAGTGGCGTGGGCAAAGCGGACAAGCTGTTTATCCAGCAGGGCCGGAAAGTATTCAAGGAAGTGTCACCGCTGGTGGCTTCCACCATCCAGGATCACCTGGCTTCCCTGAATCTGGAACCGGACAACCTGGACCGCATGTGGCTGCACCAGGCCAACCTGAACATGAACCAGCTGATTGCCCGCAAGGTTCTGGGCCGGGATGCCACCGAGCAGGAAGCACCGGTGATTCTGGACGAATACGCCAACACCAGCTCCGCCGGTTCCATCATTGCCTTCCACAAGCACAAGGATGACCTGAAAGCCGGCGACCTGGGAGTGATCTGCTCCTTCGGTGCCGGCTATTCCATCGGCAGCGTGGTGGTTCGCCACCGCTAATGCGGTTTACCGCGCTGCCAGGGCTTTCAGGGTGTCTGGCAGCGGGGTGGATTTGCGGGTTGTCCGGTCTACCCACACGATCTTTGCATAGCCTTCCGCGTATACATCGCCGGTGTCGGCATCTTTCAGCAGATGGTAGGTGTCGAGGCTGGTCGTTCCCGCTTTGTCTGCATAGGTTTCAACAACCACGCTGGCAGGGTGCGTCAGTTCCTTCAGAAAGGTGGCGCTGGTCTTTATAATGACCGGTCCGGTCGGGTCTTCTGCTTTACCCAGACCCAGTTCCGCCAGCCAGACAATGCGGGCTTCCTCGTAAAAACGGAAGTAAACTGTATTATTGGCGTGGCCGTATGCATCCATATCGCCCCAGCGCAGGGCCATGGACATTGAGCTGACGGGATTACCCGGTACAGACATCTGAGTTTCCTCCGGAACAGTGACACAAGAATAATAAAACGCCGGTATTGTCGACGAACTGAAACAGGTTAAACAACCCGAGAGTGCAAAATGAGAGAGTTTGATATCCGGCGTTGGGCGCCCGGCGTGCTGCTGTTTATGGCACTGGCCCTTGGTGCAACAACCGTGCAGGCCCAGAATCTGCAAGAGCCGCCCATGGAAGGCGAGGCGATGCCTGCCAATACCGACGACCCCTACGAGAACTGGAACCGCAAGGTCTACGCCTTCAACGATGCCATCGACCGCTGGTTCCTGCGCCCGGTAGCCAGTGGTTACCGGACCGTGACCCCGGACGTCGTAGACCGTGGCGTGACCAATTTCTTCAACAACCTCACCGAAATCCGCAACTTCACCAACAGCCTGTTTCAGCTGAAAGGGGAATCGGCCGTGGTGGCCTTTGGCCGGTTTACCTTCAATACCGTGTTCGGACTGGGCGGTATTTTTGATGTAGCCACGGCTTGGGAACTGCCCGAGCGACCGGAAGATTTCGGCCAGACCCTCGGCCACTGGGGCGTAGGTTCCGGCCCTTACCTGATGCTTCCGCTGCTGGGCCCGTCCACGCCACGGCATTTTAGCGGCCTGGCCTCGGACAGTTTTATGCTGCCGTCAGCCTGGGATGCGGTCGACAGCCCGGAATGGTATTACCTGCGCACCCTGCAGATTGTTGATAAGCGGGCAGACCTGATTCCGGCAGAAAGCTTTATTTCCGGGGACCAGTACACGTTTGTTCGCAATGCCTTCCTGCAGCGTCGTGAATTCCTGATTAACGATGGTAAGATCACGGAAGATCCCTTCGCGGACGACGACGATTTCATGCTCGAGGATTTCTGAGCAGTAAAGCCGGGAGGCAACAGGTGATCAAGGACCCCAGAATTTCCCGTTTTCGCAAAGCCCTGGCCGGCGCCACGACCTATGAACAGTGGATGGAAGCCGGGCTGGAGCTGGATTTTCTGGAAGGTAATGCCGAGTGGAAGGAAGATTTTGTTTCTGACCTTTACCACTACGAGCTGATCTACGATCGCCTGAGCAACCTCAAACAGTATCGCCAGCAGAACGACTTCGAGCGCCTCAAGCGGGCGCTGCGCGAAGGCCTGCACCACGATCTGGGCAATATGGGGAACCCGGCCCTTTACACCCGCTCCCGGGTGGGCACCAAGCACCTGATCGAAGAATACATCAGCCAGGTGTGTGAAGCCCTGGATTACCTGTGCGATCACCCGGTGCCGGGCTTTCCGGTATACGACAAGCTGCAGTTCTTCCGCGATACCCTGACCAGCTTTGGCCGGCCCACGCTGTTGCTCAGCGGTGGCGCATCGCTGGGCATGTTCCATTTTGGAGTCATCAAGGCACTGTGGGAAAAGGGGCTGCTGCCCCAGGTGATCGCCGGTTCCAGTATCGGCGCCATTATCGCGGGTATTCTTGGGGTACACACCGATGCCGAGATACCGGAAATGCTGGTGCCAGAGAACCATAACCTCAAGGCCTGGAAATGGCGCGGGCTGATCAGCGCCATGCGCGGCGAAGGCCTGATGGACCAGCAAACCCTGCAGCAATGCCTGCGGGCGAATATTGGCGAATACACCTTCGAAGAAGCCTATCAGCGCACTGGCCGCAGCATTAACATCAGCGTGTCGCCAGTGCAGTCCAATCAGAAAGCCCGGTTGTTGTGCGGTTATACCTCGCCGTACCTGATGGTGTGGAGCGCCGCCCTGGCCAGTGCTGCGGTGCCCGGGGTGTTCCCGCCGGTTACCCTGATGAAGAAAGACCTTTACGGTAATGCTCTGCCGTACATGCCCAGAATCCAGTTTGTGGACGGTTCCGTGGTCAGTGACCTGCCCATCGAGCGCCTGATGCATTTGTACGATGCCAATTTCAGCATCGTCAGCCAGACCAACCCCCATGTGGTGCCGTTCCTGGGGGAACAGACCGATGAAAAACTCTCGCTGGCGCGGTTGCCAATGCATTTCCTGAAGTCCGAAGTGCAGTTCCATGGCCGTGGCGTGTTCGACTACCTGCGCAAGCGGGTTCGCCCGGAATTGCTCAGGCAGGCCTCCGGGCAGCTGTATACCATCATGGCCCAGCGTTACTCCGGCGACGTAACCATTGCTCCGGAGTATTCCTTGCGGCACTATCGCGGCATGTTGTCGAACCCGAGCCCGGAGTATGTTCGCGAGATGATCCTGGCTGGTGAACGGGCCACCTGGCCGAAGATTTCGATGATCCGGACCCATGCCCGGATTTCCAAGACCCTCGAACGTTGTGTGCGCCGTCTTAAGCAGCAGAACCGGCGGGCGGTAGAATTGAAACTGGTCAGCGGTACTGCGCCGGCCAGGTCCTGAGGAAACATGTACTACGATTTTTTTGGCTTTCGGGAACCGCCTTTCTCCATAGCGCCGGACCCCCGCTACCTGTACCTGAGTGACCGCCACAAGGAAGCCCTGGCGCACCTGATGTATGGCGTTCAGGGGCAGGGCGGTTTTATCGTGATTACCGGTGAGGTAGGAACCGGTAAAACCACGGTCTGCCGCTGTTTTATCGAGAACGCACCGGAACACGTCGACATTGCGCTGATTCTCAACCCCCGGCTCTCGGCCCGGGAGCTGCTGTCGGCTATCTGCGACGAGCTGGGCATTGCCCACGCCGCCAACGCGACCATCAAGATCCTGGTGGATGCCATCAACCAGGATCTGCTCAAGGCCCACGCCGCCGGCCGGCACAAGGTGCTGATTATCGATGAGGCCCAGAACCTCTCCGCAGAAGTGCTGGAGCAGCTGCGCCTGCTGACCAACCTGGAAACCGCCGAGAAAAAGCTGTTGCAGATTGTGCTGCTGGGCCAGCCGGAACTGCAGGACATCCTGGCCCTGCCGGAGTTGCGCCAGCTGAACCAGCGAGTAACCGCCCGTTACCACCTGGATGCCATTGACCAGGTGGAACTGCCCGCCTACCTGCAGTACCGGCTGAGCGTGGCAGGCCTGCGCGGTGACCTCTTTTCCGCCGGTGCGGTCAAAAACCTGTATCGCGCCAGCGAGGGTGTACCCCGGTTGATCAACCTGATCAGCGACCGTGCGCTGCTGGGCGCCTATGCCGAGGGCGAGCACCAGATAACCCGCGCCCATATCAAGCGGGCTGCGAAAGAAGTGACCGGTGGTATCCGTAATCGCAGCCTGCGGACCGGCTCAGGCGGGCCGGCAAAAAGCCAGCTGGCCCTGGTGGCGGCGAGTATTCTGCTGGCCATTATTGCCACCCTGTGGCTGCTGGACAGCCCGGATTCGGTGAACAAGGCCCTGGCCGATAGCGACCCGGAAGTTCAGACCGGTGGCACCATCGAGCGGGACGAGACTACAGATCCTGTCCCTGCCGAACAAAGCCCCGAGCCGGCCGAACCCGCTGCCACCCAGCCGGCTTCGTTTGTTCTCGACAGCCACGCCATGCCTCGCGCCGAGGCCTTTGTTGAACTGTTTGGTATCTGGGGCAACGACTACAACCCTACCGCTTTCCCCAACGCCTGTGACCACGCCCAGAATTCAGGCCTGCGTTGCCTGGAGCGCCAGGGCAGCCGCCGCAGCCTGGAATTTATTGATCGCCCGGCACTGTTGGTGCTCAAGCCGGAAAATGGCGAGGCCCGCTATGCGGTGCTGCGTTCACTGGATGGCGACACCGCCACACTGGCGGTTCCGGGGGGCACCGAAACGGTTCCGTTCCGGGAACTGGAGCGCTATTGGTTTGGTGATTTCCAGGTACTCTGGCGGGTGCCGGAATTCATGACCGGTGACGGCTTCTACGGCGATGAGTCCGGCCAGGAGCTTTGGATTGGTGCCCGCATGATGGAAATCGCAGACCGGCTGGCCGGTTCCGGGCCTGAAAGTACCCGGGTCAAGCGCCTGGCCATGGAGCAGCAGGTGCGCTGGTACCAGGAGCAGAAAGGTTTGACGGTAGACGGTATTCCCGGTGCCATGACCATCATTCAGATGAACAACGACCTGAAAGTGCGGGTGCCGCGCCTGGTAACAGCCCCGGCGGGAGGCACCCGGTAGGTTATGTCGTATATTCTTGATGCCCTAAGAAAGTCCGAAGCAGAGCGCCGGCAAGGCAAGGCTCCGGATCTCGGCCACCAGGTACAGATGGTGTACCGGCCGAAGAAAAAGCGGGTACCCGCGGTGGTGTGGATTGTGGTGCTGGCCTTGCTGGTAAATGCCGGGGTGATGGCCTATGTGTTCTGGCCGGAAAACGGCCCGGTTGCCGCCGCCATGCAGGCCGAACCTGCCCCGGCACAACCGGTACCGACAGAACAGTCTGTTGCAGACGCCCCGAAAGCGAAGCCCGAACCGGAGCCGGTTGCAACAGTACAACCGGAGCCAGCGCCGGCGGTACCGATTCCGGATGTCCCGGAAGCTCATTCCGGCACCGAAGAGCTCTGGGCAGAACCGGTGGTGATCGTGCCCAGCCAGTCAAAATCCAATCCGGGCTTGACCCAGCCCCCGCCAGAGGGCAGGGTGCCGCATCTGGTAGAATTGCCCCTGTCCTTTCAGAAGAGCGTGCCCGACTTGACCTTCAACAGCCATATCTATTCCTCGGACCCGTCCGCCAGCCGCGTGATGATCAATAATCGTTACCTGCGCACCGGCGACCGGTTCGAACAGCTCACCATTGAACGCATTACCGAAGACGGCGTGGTGCTCAGCAAGAACGGCCAGTACTTCCGTGTTGGTACTGTGAGGGACTGGGTGAGCCCGAGATAATGGCCCTGACAGAAGACGTAAAGCAGCAAATCCAGCAGGCCTACCGTGACTTGCTGGCCGGCAAGGACATCCGTGCCCGTTATGGCCAGCGCCTGATGATTGCCGAGATTGCCCGATACATGGGCGATATCACCGACAACGATGGTCAGCGCACCTCGCCGCCGGCCACCTGCGTGGTGGAGGCCGGTACCGGTACCGGTAAAACCCTGGCGTACCTGATTGCGGCCATCCCTGTGGCCAAGGCGCTGGGCAAAACCCTGGTGATTTCCACCGCCACCGTTGCCCTGCAGGATCAGATCGTCCTGAAAGACCTGCCGGACCTGCGCAAGCACAGCAAGCTGGATTTCAGCTGGACCCTGGCCAAGGGCCGTGGCCGTTACCTGTGTATGTCCCGGCTGGAATCCCGGCTGCACGACGAAGGCCATGGCGACAGCGACACCATGCCGCTGTTCCTGCTGGACCAGCCGGCCGACGATGAAGCGGCCAGCCGGATTACCTTTGAAAAAATGCTGGCCAGCTACGGCTCCCGGGAATGGGATGGCGACCGGGACCATTGGCCGGAACAGATCCCCGATGAAATCTGGCGCCAGGTGACCACCGACCACCGCCAGTGCACCAATCGCCACTGCGCCTATTTCGATAGCTGTGCCTTTTTCGATGCCCGCAAAGACCTGGACGATGCCGACGTGGTGGTGGCCAACCATGACCTCGTATTGGCAGACCTGGCCCTGGGCGGCGGTGCGATCCTGCCGGAGCCCGAAAATGCCCTGTTTATCTTCGACGAGGCCCACCACCTGCCAGACAAGGCCCTGAACCACTTTGCCGCCTCGGTTCCCCTGAACTCCACCCGCCAGTGGCTGAAGCAGCTGTCCCAGGCCCTGGTGAAAATGCAGCCCTGGTTGCCCGGTGGTTCGCAGGCAGCCAAGGCCGTGGACAAGATCAGCCTGTCTGGTCGGGATCTCGACCTTGCCCTTGCCAAGGTGTACGACGAGGTGGAGCTTAATACCGCCTGGGAATTCAACGACGAGCGCCGCAGCGCCCAATGGCGATACCCGGATGGCGAGCTGCCGGATACCCTGGCGGAACTAGCGGCCGAAACGCGCATTGTGACCGCCGGCCTGTGCCGGCAGTTGGGCACCCTGGTTGAAGAACTGCAGAATGCCTTCGACGAACGCAAAGATCCGGAACTGGACCGGGACACCGCCGATTCCTGGTATCCGGTGATCGGTGCCTTCCACAGCCGGGCAGAAGAGCAGTTGCGCCTGTGGGCGGCCTGGTGTGAAGGGGCGACCGGTTCCGATGCCACCACTCAAACTGAAAGTACAGACGCGGCCCCGGTTATCCGCAAAGGCCCGCCCGCGGCCCGGTGGGCGGTTCGCCAGCGCTGGGATCACGCGGAAGACATTACCCTGTACAGCTCGCCGGTGCTGGCCGACAACCTGTTGTATTCACGGCTTTGGTCCCGGGCCTATGGCGCGGTGCTTACCAGTGCCACCCTGACGGCGCTGGGCAAGTTCGATCGCCTGCGGTCCCGGGCCGGCCTGCCGGAAGCCAGCCGTTACCTGGTGGTGCCCAGCTCGTTCCGTTATGGCGAAATGGCCACCGTAGAAGTGCCGGCCATGAATGCCATGCCCACCGATGACGGTTTTGGCGATGCCCTGATCAAGCGCCTGCCGGAACTCTGGGCCGGTGAAAAAGCCACCCTGGTGTTGTTTACCTCCCGCCGACAGATGCAGCAGGTGAGGGATGCCTTGGCTCCGGAATACCCGGAACTGATCCGTACCCAGGACGACATGGCCAAGAATGAGGTGCTCAAGCAGCATTGCGCCCGCATTGATGAAGGTAAGCCCAGCGTGCTGTTTGGCGTTGCCAGCTTTGCCGAAGGTATCGATTTGCCGGGCAAGTACCTGCACCACGTAGTGATTACGCGCCTGCCGTTCTCCGTGCCGGATGATCCCATCGATGCCAGCCTGGCGGAGTGGGTTACCCAGCGTGGAGGTAACCCGTTTATGGAAATTACCGTGCCGGATGCCTCGGTGAAGCTGGTTCAGGCTGTGGGCCGTTTGTTGCGTACCGAACAGGATACCGGCCGGGTGACCATCCTGGACCGGCGTATCGTCGCCCGTCGTTATGGTCAGCTGTTGCTGGATGCCCTGCCGCCGTTCCGCCGTGTAATCGAATACTGAGCCTTTCCCTTTGCCCATAAAAAAAGAGCCATCCCAATCGGGTGGCTCTTATCAAGGGGTTCTGACGAACCCGGGCGTCGAAATAACGCGGAACAAGAAATCTGAAGGCCTGAATTTCAGAATTCGCGGTAAGGCGCTAACCTCACCATGGTTAAATGATAGGGCGTAAGGGGGCGTAAACGGATCGTCCAAAGGGCGTAGTGAGGGGGCTTAATTCAGGCAAAGTGTGAACTACGTCACGTTCTGGCCTGATCCCCCAGCAGCCCAAGATCCCGGGCCCGGGCCAGTGCTTCGGTGCGCCGGCCCACGCCCAGCTTGCCGTAGAGGTTACGGATGTGGGCTTTCACCGTCGCCGGTGCCACCGACATCTTGCCGGCGATATCCTTGTTGGCCAGGCCCTGGTTGATCAGCTCCAGCACTTCCTGTTCCCGTTGGCTTAAAGGTTCGGCCAGTTCGCTGGCTGCGGTTCGTGGCGCCGGGGTTGCAGCGGCCGCTTCCGGCTCCGCCGGTTCTGAACTGGCAGCCATGGGTGGCTCCAGCAGTTGATCCTTCAGCATGGTCAGCAATTCCCGGTTCCAGCGCCCCGGTGTTCTCAGCCGCGGCAGCTCCAGCATCTTCTCCCGCAGTGCCGGGCTTTCTTCAGCAAACAGACGCAGGAAGCCGGCATGTTCAGCCCTGTCCATGGCCCTTTCCAGCATCCGGTTGGCTTCTTCCTCATATCCCTGGCCGAACAGGGCCTCGGCGTACACCAGCAGAATCTCTACCAGGTGCCGGGTATGGGCGTTGCGCTCGGCAGCGGGAATCAGCGCAGACAGTATCTCCTGGGCCTTCTGGCTGTCATTCCGGGCAATCAATACCCGGGCCAGGGCGATCTGGTTCTGCTCCCGGTTCAGGGGGTTGGTGGCTGGTTCTTCAAGGGCCGGCTGCAGGCAGTCCATGGCCTTGTCAGCCTGGCCTGTGGCCAGGTAACAGCGCGCCAGCAGGGCAGCAGCAGCGGGCGGATCAAACAGGATGTGATCCCTGCGTTTTCGGCCAACGGCAACGGCATCTTTCAGGGCATCGATGGCGGCATCCAGCCTGCCTTCACTGAACGCCAGGTGGCCCCGAACAAACTGTATAACCACATGCTGGCCGGGCTCGGTGCCTTTTTCGACATGTTCGAGCAATGGCGACAGGTAGCCGGCTGCGGTCTGGGGCTGGTTCTGTTCCCGGTAGATCTCAATCAGGGCGCTGTTCTGCCAGCAGGAGATCAGCCGCGGCTGGCTGGGGTCGGCGTAGTGTTCGTCTACCCATTGCCGCACCCGGCTGGTGGTTTCCAGGGCAAGGTCGGTGTCGCCCCGGTTGTACTGGATCCACGCCAGCAACCCGCCGGAAGACAGCACGGTACTGGGTTTGCGTTCCACCTGGCCGTAATACACGGCGCTTTCCAGGGCTTCTTCGGCCTCGTTCAGCTCGCCCTTACCGAAATAATCCATGCCCAGGCCGTAGTAGGTGACGGATTTCAGGGGAATGCTGATCTTGTCGATGTCCTTGAGCACCTGCCGGGTCAGGTCCGAGGCGTTCTTCTCGTCGTTTCGGCTGCGGGCCAGGTACGAACGCACCAGCGATACTTCACTGTGAATGGCCAGGGCGCCTTCGGCATCCGGGTGCGAGTCTGCCACCCGGCGGTCCAGCAGGTCTTCCACCCGGGTCAGCAAGGGCTCCAACCCTTCTACCCGGTTGGCGAAGAACAGGCCCCAGACCTTGAGCATCTGCAGCTGGGGGCTGTCGTTGATGACATCCGCAGGGATTTTCTCCAGCCATTCCAGTACCGGCAAATGGAAACCGCCGTGGATCAGGTTGTTGCCGTGCTCCGAGAGCACCCGCGCCAGCCGCTCGGTGTCTTTGCGCCGGACAATCTGGCCGATGGCTTCCTGCACCTGGCCATGGCTGAGCAGCCAGTCGATGGTGCGGGATTGCATCAGCTCTGCCCGGGCGGGGTCTTTGCTTTGAATGCGTTGCAACAGGGCTTCCCGGAACAGGTCATGGTAGCGGAACCACTCGTTACGGGTGTCCAGCGGAATCAGGAACAGGTTCTGGGCCAGTAGCCTGGTCAACGCATCCTGGCTGTCGCTGCGTTCCCGGATGGCATCGCACAGGGCGCCAGACAGGCGAGGGCAGCAGGCGGTATCCAGCAGGAAGTCCATCAGTTCCCGGGGCAACTGCCGCAGCACCTCGGTGAGCACGTAATCGCTGATCAGCCGGCCATCGGGGTTCAGGCTTGGAGGCGCGGAAGTCTGGTCCAGGTTGAGCTGGCCGGACTTGGCCGACAGCGCCGACAACTGCATGGCGGCCACCCAGCCTTCGGTACGCTGGCACACCGAGCGGATTTCCTGCTCCGATAACTCCATGGCCATGGTGTCCCGGAAGAATGCCCGGCATTCGTCTTCAGAGAACGCCAGCAGTCCCGGATGAATATCCTGCACCTGTCGCCGTACCCGCCAGCGGGCGAGGGGCAGGGGTGGTTCGGTGCGTGAAGCAAGGGTCACCAGCATGCCCGGGGGCAGGTAGTCGATAAACCAGCCCAGCTGGCGGTGAATGGTGTCGCTGGTAATCTCGTGATAGTCGTCCAGCACCAGGAACCAGGCCGTGTCGTCCTGGCTCAGGGTGTTGATCAAACCGGTGATGGCGGCGGTCTGGTCCTCGCCGTCACTGCGGGCGAGCTGTTTGCGGATATCTTCCAGCCCCATCAGACCGGCGTGTTCAAAGGCACCCACCACGTACTGCCAGAACTGGCGTGGCTGGTTGTCGTGTTCGTCCAGCGATAACCAGGCGGTGCGGTGGCTGTTCAGGGCACACCACTGGCTTACCAGGGTGGTTTTACCGAAGCCTGCCGGCGCAACCACCATATTCAGCCGCTTGCCGGTTTCCGGCTCCAGCAGCGAGTCGAGCCGTTGCCGGCGCACGGCTCTCGGGTCGGGTGTTGGCCTCAGAAACTTGGTGGTCAGCAGCATGGTTGTCCGGTTAACCGAAATGTAGGTCTTGGATTGTGTGCTTTGCTGCCGGCAAGTCAAGGGCTGCGATGACGCAAGGCTTTGGCCGGGCTGCGAAAGCACGGAATTGGTCTACACTGAATACAGTTACCTTTTGTATATCAAAAAAGAATGAAAATAACCGTTCTTATGCGTATTATCAGGCGGTAGACTCATCCAGGGAGCGACAGATTCAATGAAATTACAACAACTGCGGTATATCTGGGAAGTTGCGCACCACGATTTGAATGTGTCCGCCACCGCCCAGAGCCTGTTTACCTCACAGCCGGGGATTTCCAAGCAGATCCGCCTGCTGGAAGACGAGCTGGGGCTGGAAGTATTTGCCCGCAGCGGCAAGCATCTGACCCGCATCACTCCGGGCGGCGAGATTATCATCCGCGAGGCCGGAGAAATCCTGCGCCGGGTAGAAGGCATCAAGAAAATTGCCCAGGAGTTCAGCAACCAGCGCAAGGGCGACCTCAGTATTGCCACTACCCACACCCAGGCACGCTATGCCTTGCCTCCGGTGATCAGCGGCTTTATTGAAGAGTATCCGGATGTGTCGCTGCATATGCACCAGGGTACGCCCATGCAGATCTCCGAGATGGCAGCCAACGGTGCCGTGGACTTTGCCATCGCCACCGAGGGCATGGACCTGTTCAACGACCTGCTGATGATGCCCTGCTATCGCTGGAACCGCTGCGTGGTGGTGCCGAAAGACCATCCGCTGGCCAGGGGGCAGGAGCTGACGCTGGAAGAACTGGCGGAATACCAGTTGGTGACCTACGTATTCGGCTTTACCGGCCGCTCCAAGCTGGACGAAGCTTTCCAGTCCAAGGGTCTGACCCCGAAAGTGGTGTTCACGGCGGCGGATGCCGACGTTATCAAAACCTACGTACGCCTGGGACTGGGTGTGGGCATTATCGCCAGCATGGCGTTCGACCCGAAAACCGACAGCGACCTGGTGGCACTGGATGCCAGCAAACTGTTCCGGTCTTCCGTAACCCGCCTTGGGTTCCGCAAGGGAACTTTCCTGCGGGGCTACATGTATGACTTCATGCAGCGGTTTGCCCCCCACCTGACCAAGGAAATGGTGGATCGTGTGGTCGCCCATCAGGGCAGCCGTACCGAGATTCAGGAACTGTTCAAGGACATTGAGCTGCCGGTTTACTGAGGTCCCTGAACAAAGAAAGCCCGCCGTCAGCGATGACAGGCGGGCTTTTTTTGATTCTGGAGGGAGGTTAGCCGGATTTGCCAATCAGGTTGCCGGCATGCAAGCCGCATTCCTTGTGGGTGGCTTCTTCCCACCACCAGCGGCCTTCGCGCTCGTGCTGGCCTGGCAGTACCGGGCGGGTGCAGGGCTGGCAGCCGATGCTGACAAAACCCTTTTCGTGCAAGCTGTTGTAGGGGGCTTCTGCCATGCGGATGTAGTCCCAGACTTCTTTAGAGGTCCAGTTCGCCAGCGGGTTGAACTTAACCAGTGGTTTATCATCGGTGGAGAAAGCGCTGTCTGTTTGCACCACCGGCACCTCATTCCGGGTGCCCGGGCTCTGGTCCCGGCGCTGGCCGGTAATCCAGGCATCCACCGTGGCCAGTTTCTTGCGCAGTGGGTTCACCTTGCGGATGCCGCAGCATTCCGAATGGCCGTCTTCGTAGAAGCTGAACAAGCCTTTCTTGCCCACCAGGGCCTGAACTTCGTCGGAATCCGGAAACAGCACTTCAATCTCGATGCCGTAATGCTGGCGCACTTTCTCGATAAACTCGTAGGTTTCCGGGTGCAGCCGGCCGGTGTCCAGGGTGAACACCTGCAGGTTATCCGTCAGCTTGTGGGCCATCTCGATCAGCACCACGTCTTCCGCACCACTGAAGGAAATGGCGATGTTGTCGTAGTGGGCGATGGCGGCTTTCAGGATAGCCCGGGGGCTCTGGCCGTCCAGTTCGGTGCGCAGAGAATCGATATCAGTCATGTTGTTCCAGCAATCGTTACTGTGATTCCGCAAGGCTAACATCAAACCCCTCATAACCTGAAGGAATGAGAAACTATATATTTATAGCTCGCCAGCAGGTTAAAGGGCCGGATTCCCGATGCATTCCCGCCTCGTTTTTCATATCATACGCGGCAGCAAGTCGGGCGCCTGTTGTGCCTGCCACCTTATCATTTACTCAGGAGACCGTTGTGGAACTCGCATGTCTTGACCTTGAGGGCGTACTCATCCCGGAAATCTGGATCGCCTTTGCAGAAAAAACCGGTATTGAAGAACTCAAGGCAACCACCCGGGATATTCCTGACTACGACGTACTGATGAAGCAGCGCCTGCGCATTCTGGACGAGCATGGTTACGGCCTGCCGGAAATCCAGGAGGTGATCGGTACCCTGGACCCGCTGCCCGGTGCCCGGGAGTTTCTGGACTGGTTGCGCGAGCGTTTCCAGGTGGTGATCCTGTCGGACACCTTCTACGAATTCGCCATGCCGCTGATGAAGAAGCTGGGCTACCCGGCGCTGCTGTGCCACAAGCTGGAAGTGGCTGACAACGGCCAGATCACCAACTATCTGCTGCGCCAGCGCGACCCCAAGCGCCAGTCTGTGCGGGCCTTCCAGTTGCTGAACTACCGGGTGATTGCCGCCGGTGATTCCTACAACGACACCACCATGCTGGGCCAGGCCGAAGCCGGTATTCTGTTCCACGCGCCCCAGAACGTGATCGACGAGTTCCCGCAGTTCCCGGCGGTGCACAACTTTGACGACCTGAGGCAGGAGTTCCTGAAAGCCAGCGCCATTCACAGCGCCTGATTTTCCGGTATTCCGGTCTGTGCCGCTGCGGGAAACCTGGCGGCACAGATCGTTCGCGCTTACCGCTTTAGTTGTTCCAGAAAGTCCATCAGCGGCTTCACCTTGGTCAGGGTTTCCTGATACTCCGCTTCCGGGTCGGAATCCGCCACAATTCCGCCTCCACCCCAGCATTGAATTCTGCCGTTTGCTTCGCAGAGCAGGGTACGAATGGCAATGTTGCTGTCCAGCCGCCCATCCAGCCCGTAATAGAACACCGACCCGCAATAGGGCCCGCGCCAGTGGGGTTCCAGCTCGTGGATAATCTCCATGGCCCGGATTTTCGGGGCGCCGGTGATGGAGCCGCCGGGGAAGGCATCAAACAGCGCCTGTAACGGGCTGACACCGGGCTTCAGTTGTGCGCGAATGTGGCTCACCAGGTGGTGCACATTCTGGTAGCTTTCCAGCGCGAACAACTCATCCACCTTCACCGAGCCGGGCAGGGCGTTCACGCTCAGGTCGTTGCGCAGCAAATCCACAATCATCAGGTTTTCCGCACGGTCTTTTTCCGAGGCCAGTAGCTCATCGGCCAGGGCTTTGTCTAGCTCCGGCGTGGCACCACGCCGCCGGGTGCCTTTGATCGGGCTGGTTTCGATCACCCCGTCGCGGATTGCGAGGAATCGCTCCGGTGACACCGACACCACCGCGCTGCCTTCATGGCGCAGAAACGCCGCGTAGGGGGTGGGGTTGGTATGGCTCAGTTCCGTGAACGCCAGCCAGGGGTCGCCGCTGTAGCTTCCTTCAAAAGACTGGGACAGATTGGTCTGATAGCAATCGCCGGCCTGGATGTAATCCTGTACCTGTTGCACGCGATTGCGGAAATCGGCCGGGGCTTGAGTCGGCTCGAATGGCTGCTCCATGGCCCAGTGCTCTGGCTGTGGCTCAGCGGGCTTAGCCAGCCACTTTTCCAGTTGTTCCTGCTGAGCCTGCGGCAAGTCCGGGTGCACCCACAGGTAACAGTCATCTGTTTCCAGGTCTTCACTCGCAAACCACAGATACAACCCGGCAAACATCAGCGGTAACGGCAGCTCCGGCACCAGCCCTTGCAGCTTCGCCTCCCGGGCGTATCCGAACTCATAGGCCAGGCTGCCGACCCAGCCGCCGATCAGCGGGCAGGGCGCTGCCTTTAACGAACCGAGCACGTGTTGGTGAGGCGCCGCAAGTTGTTCCATCTCCCGGGCCAAAGCCTGAGTGTCCACGCCCGCGCCTGCATTGGCTGGCAACGATACCCGTTCCACCGCCTGGCAGGAAAACCCTCGCGCAGCCCCGCGCCCACCCGCAATTGCCTGGCCGCCCAGAAATACAAAGTCCGGCTCTGCGGCCGAATAGCTGCAAAGCTGATCAAACTGCTGGCGGGAAATGGACTGGCAGACAGGTAAGGCCAAGTTACCTCCGTTAAAAATTGGAAGAATGCTACACGCTGCACAAAACGGGCGTTGTCCGATTGGGACAGGCGCTGATCTAATGACCGTACAGCCAGCGGATCATTCTAACGGAGTTCCGCTTTGTTCGTGCTCTAAAAAAACAAATATTGGGTCAAGAAAATGCATAAATTTCTCTCGCTGAATCTAATACTTACACTAACACTGGCCGGTATGTGGGCTCCATTGAGCTGTGCACAAGAAACGGAATACGAAGACCACGTGCTAGCTGATGGGAAGCTTACGGCCGAAGAGCTGTCGTTAGTTGTGCGACAGGCGCAAGGAGATTTGAAGGCGATGACGGAGGCTTCGATTGCCCAAGTGAAAGACGAACTTGAATCCTCTGGTGTTTTTGAACCAAACGCTTGGATGTTGATGAAGAACGGTGAGCTGAAGAAAATTCAGTTAGGAGAAGATGCGAAGGGAGCTCCTCCAGAAATCAAGGTACTAATGTATCGCGCAAGTCTGAAGTCAGTAGCTCGCCACGGGCGGATCGATGCTGGCTTAGTTGCTTACCCTGGAACTATAGAAAAGAACGGTATGAAGCGCAGAGTTGTTGCGATTGAACACGAGCACCGTTTGGGTGTATCCGGAATAAAATTAGTGCCGGTAACTCTGAACTCTGGTACCGCAGAGTTCAGAGCTGCGGTATCGCAGGATAAGAGTTTCGAATTTTTCTATGATGGAAAGTGAACAAGTCTGGCGGTGTTTGGAAGTGTGAGAGTAGTCACGGAATAAGACTGTAAAACAATCTTAAATGGAGTCGTGAGCAGTTGAGCTCGCACTTAAACAAAAACTCAGATAACAACAAAATGAGTTTATAAGGAGATAAGAATGAAAGGCCTGAAAAAAATTGCATTGGTTACCGCGATCGCCGCAGCTCCGTTTGCTGCAAATGCTGATCTGAAAGCCCTGGATGACTCCACGATGGGAAATGTCACCGGCCAGGCTGGTGTGACCATTGAGCTGGAAACTCGCGTTGCCATTGGTGAGTTCACCTATACCGACGAAGGTACTTTCGCGGTTAGTGGTATCGATCTTGGTGGTGTAACCGTTAGTGCTTCTGATAGCGCTGCCGACTATGCCGCTGCGACGGGTGCCGGTGGCCTGTTGGATAACCTGAAGATTGATATTGATGTTGCAGATGATGGCGATGCCGTCATTCACGTGGGTTCATTGCAAACTATCGATCACGATGGCGATCCAGGTACCCCAGAGCAACCGGTACCTATTGACTGGGGTATGACCGCAGACTCCATGGAACTTCGCGGCAACGCCGGAGAACAGACCACTCTGATTTCCAATATGGATGCATGGGGTCTGTTGGGTGCCTTGGATATCCGTGTGGACACCGACGACGTTAATGGCGTAGCCGGTACCGGAACGCTTAACTTGGACGTTGCTTTCACTGTTGAGCAAATGGACTTTGACCGTGAGTTCATGGGTGTTGGTATCAGGGGTATGAGCATCCGTGGTGTGAATGACTTCGGTCAGACTATGGATGAGGATGAGCTTACTGCCATTCTGGGCGACGACAACAGTCAGGATGCAGAGCTTGATGGACGCCTCGTTGCCCTCGCTTCAGGCGCCCTGGGCACGTCGTTCGCGGTTGCTCGCCTGGATGTCTACAAAGGCGACGGTTTGGGTGCTTCTACTGCAACTGATGTGCTACGCGTGGATGTTGCCGATGTCCTGATGGATGTCAACATTGCAGAGACCATCATTGGCGGTGCCAGCATCGGTACCATCAGTATCGATAACCTGCACCTGTCTGACACCCGTCTGGCTGTTTACGGTCACGACTGATCTGACCTGACACCAATCCTGGTACAACGCCCCGCCTCGGCGGGGCGTTTTTGTGTCTGCAGAACGCTCAGACACAAAAAAACGGCAGCGAATGGGCTGCCGTTTTTCGTTAGCGAGTGCGCTGCAATAAGTCCTTACTGATCCGGCACCTGAATAGAAAGATCAAACCCGCCACCCGGCCGCGGAGTCAGGTTAACCGGCCCTTCGTTGATAGCCTGGGGTATATCGATACGGTCGATGCCCGGTGGATTACCGATGCTGAAATTCAGGTTCTGGCCGTCAAAGCCGATACCCAGCTGGTCGTTCAGGAAGGTTTGGGTAAAGGGTTCGTCCGGAATTTCCGGTTGCTGGCCGAAGATCAGCTGGGGGATGTCCGGGCGGAATTCGGCTGGTGGCTGTACCCTTGCCAGTTCGTCGACTGGCAACAGCAGGGCGCGGCGCAGGAATTCTTCTTCGGCGTCGGTTAAGGAATCTTTTCGGTCATCTTCCAGGTAGCGTTGCAGGGCTTCCCGGTAGGCTTCCTCTTCCGCCTCGGTGACCACCGGCTCGCCCGGGGAAATGGTCAGGGCCTGGATGATGCGCTGGCGGTCCGCCTCGGATTTCTGCTGGTCTTTGGGTACCACGATAACGGCGGAGTCTTCTACGTAGGTTTCCACCATTTCGTCAGACGTCATGGTTTGTACGCCCGCAGTTGCGGGGGCAGCGATGGCGGCCGTTATGGCAGCGGCAAGCAGTTTGCGACGTATCATGAGTTGCCTCTTGGGTAACCGGTGTGTGCAGAGGCGCTGCTGAGACTGCGGAGACTGCCGAACTCAGGGCATTCAGGCTATGCGCTTCATTTTGTCAGTATTCGGTTTGTCTGACACGATTTCAACCGGAAAGTGCCGTTATTGTGATCAGAATCTTCCCCTACGGAGTACAGTTATAAAAACGCTGTGGATATGGTTTCATAGTCCGTAAACTGCATTGAACTTTTCAGGAGTCTTCCGGCCTGATGGGCATGATAAAACAATCTGTTGGCCGTCGTTTCAGCCGCTGGATCAACCGCCGTATTCCCCGTGCAGACAGCGTTCTGTTCAGCCAGAAAAACATCTTCATTCTGCCCACCGGCGCCGGTGTGGTGTTCGGCATTCTGTTGCTGATCATGCTGATTACCGGCATCAATTATCAGAACAGCCTGATTTACCTGCTTACTTTCATGCTGGGCGCCCTGTTTGTGGGGGCCATGCACCAGACCCATCGTAACCTGTCCGGCTTGACGCTTGCCCTCATTCAGGCAGGGGAAGGTGTGGCTGGTGAAGACATTCCTTTCCGGTTCCGGGTCAGCAGTGGCAAGGACGATGCCTTGTCGATCAGATTGTCGGTGGAGGACTCGCGGGTTGAGGGTATTCATGTGCCAGCCGGGGAGTCGAAAGACGTCACCCTGCCTGTCCCTTCGGCCTGGCGCGGCTATCTGCGCCCCGACAGGGTGCGTATTGAAACCCGGTTTCCGTTTGGTTTGCTGAAGGCCTGGTCCTGGGTGCGGCCGTCTTCGGCCGGGTTGGTGTTTCCGCGGCCATTAGCTGCGCCGGAAGCACTCAGTACCCTGGAGGATGGCCCGGAGAACGCGGCGGCCGCGAAAACAGCCGGGCAGGACGAAGCGGACTTGCGGCCCTGGCGGGAGGGGGATTTAAGCCCCCGGGTGATGTGGAAGCGCTTTGCCCGCTCCGGCCAGATGGTGGTGGCAGATTGGGAAGAGAAGCAGGGCAGCCCGCACTGGCTGGATTTTGCTGCTTTCCCGGGCGTGGATAACGAGCTGCGGCTGAGTTACCTGGCCTGGCTGGTACAGGACAGGGCTGCAAAGGGCGCCCGTTTTGGCCTGAACCTGCCGGGTGAGGTGATCGAGCCGGATTCCGGCAAGGTGCACGTGGAACGTTGCCTGCGGGCGCTGGCTATCTGGGGCGAGGAAAAGCCCCGGGACGATGATGCCAGGGCCTTTGGTACCCGCAGGAAACTGGATCGGGCAGCACGGGGAGGCAGTGCGGTATGAATCTTTCCCTGCCTTTTGGCTTGTTCAGTGGCCGGGAAGAGCCGCCGAAAGAAACCATTCCTGGTAAGGCCCTGCTGTGGCTGATTGCGGCTTTTGCGGTATTGCTTGTGCCCCAGTGGGATCGACTGCCGGTGTGGTTGATTGCCGCCTGTGTGGTGCTGGCTGGCTGGCGCTGGCTGGCGCAGATTGGGCGGGTGCGTTTGCCCGGGCGCTGGTTGCGCACCGGTATCATGCTGATCCTGATGGCGGTGTACATTGCCACGGTTCAGGGACGTTTTACGGTAGATACGGCGGCATCGTTCTTTGTGCTGGCGGTGGGCCTGAAATGGCTGGAAACCCGCAGTGCCCGGGACTTCTATGTGCTGTTTTTTATCCTGGTGTACCTGGCCACGGTGAATTTCCTGTTCCGGCAGGACATTCTCTGGGCGCTGGTGAACTTTGCCGCCATTGCACTGTTGCTGGTGGGGCTGCAAACCATAAACGCGCCGGACCTGCCCAATGCCATCGGCCGGGGCTGGAAGCGCCTTGGCCTTCTGATACTGAAAACCCTGCCGGTGGTGATCCTGCTGTTTGTGTTCTTCCCCCGCATGGCGCCGCTGTGGAGTGTGCCCATGGTGTCTGGCCAGGCCCGGAGCGGGATTTCGGACACCATGCGCCCGGGCGATATCTCCAACCTGGCCCAGAGCAGCGAACGGGCCTTTCGGGTGACCTTCGGTGGTGATGCGCCGGATTACCGTGACCGCTACTGGCGTGGGCTGATCCTGGACCGGCTGGACGGCGAAACCTGGCGCCAGGGCGATTCCGAGCGTTTCTTCCGGCCGGGCCGCGTAGCCATCGATGGCGGCGTGGGGGATCTGGAACCGAACCAGTACGATGTGCTGCTGGAACCCACG
The DNA here is from genome assembly GCF_021282325.1 of Marinobacter sp. G11. Taxonomy (NCBI): domain Bacteria; kingdom Pseudomonadati; phylum Pseudomonadota; class Gammaproteobacteria; order Pseudomonadales; family Marinobacteraceae; genus Marinobacter; species Marinobacter sp. G11. The sequence goes on along the minus strand of NZ_JAJSPB010000002.1, from coordinate 196,217 downwards.
GACCAGCGCTGGGCGTTCGCCCTGGATGGCTCCGAAGCTGTCTCGGATAACGTGGTAGAGGCAGAGCAAAACCTGTTCCGTTTCCGGCGCCCGGCAGACAGCTCTGTGCGCTATCGGATGGCTCTTGGCAATGTGGCGGCGAGCAGCGCAGTGCAGGGGTTGTCACCGCTGGAACAACGCCGATACCTGCAGCTGCCAGCTCAGGGCAACCCCCGGGCACGGGAACTGGCGCAGCAGTTGGGTTCGCAGTTAAGCCCGGAACAAACGGTGATGGAGTTGATGCGCCGGTTCCGGGAGCAGGAGTATTTCTACACGCTGCGGCCACCCGCCATGCCGGAAGATGGCATTGATGCACTGCTGTTCGATGAAAAGCGGGGGTTCTGTGCCCACTATGCCGGTGCAGCTACTTTTGTGTTCCGGGCAGCGGGTATTCCCGCAAGGGTGGTTGTGGGTTACCAGGGTGGCGACGCCGGTGCCAACAACGAGTATTACATTGTTCGCCAGTACGATGCCCACGCCTGGGTGGAAGTGTGGCTTGAAGGGCGCGGTTGGGTGAGGGTTGATCCTACTGCCGCCATCGCCCCTAGCCGGATTGAATCCGGGCTGCGGGACGCCATGGCAGACGAAGGTTCATTCCTGGAAAACGAACTGATCTCGCCTCAGCGTTACAGCGATCTGCAGGTGTTGCAGTGGGCCTCACTGCAGCTGGACCGCATCAACTACCAATGGCAGCGCTGGGTGGTGGGTTATCAGGGCCAGAGCCAGATGGATTTGATGTCCCGGTTGCCCGGTGGCGTGGGTATGAAGGAACTGGGCTACCTGACGGCAGGTATTGTCGGCCTGGCGTTGCTGGTAGCCGGCCTGGTGTCTGCCCTGGGCATGAAGCGGGGCGCACGGCAGGATGCGTTCCGCCGGGTGGTCAGCAGCTGGCACCGGTTCTGTGAGCAAGCGGGCGTTCCGGTGCGGGCTGGTGAAACTCCGGAAGCGCTGGCGCAAAGGCTGTCCCGGGCGGTTCCCGCTGTGTCTGAATCGGCGCGGGTCTTTGCCCGGGCCGTGAACAATCATTACTATAGTGCCTCATCCGCGCCGGCCTCTGCCGACGACACCCGCCGTTTGAAGCGGTTGCTGCGTACCATGAAGCGGCAACGGCGCAATGGCCCGGAACCAGTACCCGAAACACGGACTCCACCCAATGAGTGATATCGCCCAAGACATGCCCTGGCTGGCCAAGGCCTGGCACGCGGTTCAGCACCGGCTGGCGGAAGACCGGCTGCCTCACGCCTTGCTGGTGGCCGGCGAACGGGGTGTGGGCAAGCGTGCCTGGGCCGAGGCCGTTGCCGGGTTATTGCTGTGCGATCGCCGGCAAGACCTGGGTAACGGCAACCTGGTGGCTTGTGGCCACTGCAAGCAGTGCGAGTTGCTGCGTGCGGGCAGTCATCCGGATTTGCGAATCTACGCGCCGGAGAAATCCCGCATGGTAAAGGTGGACCAGGTGAGGGCACTGTCTACCTTTGCCGTGGGTTCGCCCCAGGTGGCCCATCACAAGGTAGCCATTGTCGACCGGGCAGACCTGCTGAACATCAATGCCGCCAACGCCCTGCTGAAAACCCTGGAAGAACCTCTGCCGGATGTCACCCTGCTGCTGTTGCAGGAAAGTGGCCGGCCGGTGCTTCCCACCATTCGCTCCCGGTGTCAGGCGTTGACCATTCCGGTGCCAGCGGAAGAACAGGCCCAGAACTGGCTGGCTGCGCAGGTATCCGGGCTGGAGGAAGATCAGCGCCCCGGAGCCGAGGTGCTGGCCAAGAGTCTGATGCTGGCGGGTAATGCGCCTAGGTTGGCGCTGGAATATGCCACCGGAGAGTTTCCGGGGTTGCGGGACAAGGCGTTCGAGGCCTTCAAGCAGTTTATGAAAGGCCAGGTCACCGTGGGTGATGCGGCGAAGTGCTTCAAGACCATCGGCCTGGAAGACACCCTCTGGCTTTTCGAAAGCTGGGCCGCCGACCTGGCCCGGTGCAGCGCCGGCGGTCAGCCCAATGATACCGAAGCGGCAGATATGCTGATGTTCCTGGCCCGCAGCAATCCGCCCTGGCGGGCCCATGAATTGCTGGATCGGGTCCGGCAGAGCCGAGAGGCCGCCGTGTATAATGCCAGCCCGGAACTGGAGGCCAGCCAGCTGTTGATTGCCTGGCGTGATTTGATGCCCAGAAAGCGCGCCGCAGGTTGAGCTTTAGCGGTTAACAGCTGCTATGATTGCGAAATATCAGAAAAAAGAAGGTGTTTGATATGGGGCCCGGATTCGGAGCACGCAGTGGTATTCTGACCCAGACTATCAACGACAAAGCCGCGCTGTACGCAGCCTATATGCCGTACATAAGGCAGGGTGGCCTGTTCATTCCCACCCACAAGCAGTATCAGCTGGGCGACGAGGTTTTCCTGCTGCTGACCTTGATGGACGAGCCGGAGAAAATCCCGGTGGCCGGCAAGGTGGTATGGATTACCCCGAAAGGCGCCCAGGGCAACCGGGCTGCCGGTATCGGTGTGCAGTTCAACGGTGATGATGAAACCGCCCGCACCAAGATTGAATCATACCTGGCTGGCTCCCTGAGCTCTGATCGCCCCACCCACACCATGTAGGACCTGCCTTGCATGAATGACACAGTGTTACCCGACAGTGGGCACGAAGTTCCGGCCGACTGCCGGGAGGCGCACTGGCCACTCGAAAACATCACCCTTGCCGGCCTGAGCTGGCATCCGCCCCGCGAAGCAGCCACCCGGCAACCTGTGCTGATGGTGCACGGCTGGCTGGATAACGCCATGAGCTTTGCCCGCCTTGCGCCGGAAATTGCCGCCCATGCGCCGGTCCACGCCATCGACATGGCAGGCCACGGCCAGTCCGGCCACCGGCCGCCGGGGTACAGCTACTGGCTGATGGACTATGTGGGCGACCTTTCCGAACTGATCGACAGCCATTTTCCGCACAGCGAAAAAGAACCGATAGACCTGGTCGGCCATTCTCTGGGCGGCATCGTATGTGCTTTGTACGCAGCGGCCTTTCCGGAGCGGGTTCGGCGGCTGGTGATGATCGACAGCCTGGGGGCGCTTAGCCGCCCGGCGGAAGAAACTATTCCCCAGCTGCGCCGGGCGTTGCAGAAAAAGCGTAACGGTTCGGCGCCGCCGGCGATCTATCCGGATGTGGAAACCGCAGCACGAATTCGCGAGGGAGGCCTCAGCCCCCTGAGTGCCGAGGCGGCCAGCTTGCTGGTGCCCCGGAACATGCGCAGTTACGGGGTGGGGTATGTCTGGCAGACCGATGCAAGGTTGCGGCACCCCACGGCTTTGATGATGACAGAGCAACAGGTGGAAGCCTCTTTGGCGGCCATTAAAACCCCGGCGCTGTTTGTGCGTGCCGAGGAAGGCCTGCTGACTTACCGGAAGGGGCTGGATCAGCGCGCGGCGCTGATTCCGGAGCTGACCACGGTGGATGTTCCCGGCGGCCACCACTGTCACCTGGATGGCGATACCACGCCAGTCAGTGATGCCATAAAAAGGTTTCTTTTTGATGTTTAACCGATCCCGCAGTGGTTTTTTGAGAGGTTTGGCGGCTGTAGTTCTGTTTGCGTCTGCCGGTGCTGTCCAGGCAAACGCTCTTGCGCAGGCCCCTGTGCAGTTCTCGCAATCGTCGCTGCAGAATACCGCAGCGATTGAATCCAGCGGCCACCTGGTGCTGTTCAGCCCGGTGCGGGAGATTCGCAACGAAATCCGTTCCGATGTAATGGCGCGCCTGCCGGTGTCTGGCCAGGGGCAGCTGTTCGAGATCAACCGGGACGCCAGTCGCGAGGCTGCGCTGGACCATTACCTGACGGAACTCCGGGCCAGGGGCGCCAGCGTTCTGTACCAGTGTTCCGGTATACAGTGCGGCCGTAACAACGTCTGGGCCAACCAGATTTTTCAGCAATCCCGCCTGTTGGGCCGGGATGGCAGCCAGGATTATGTGGCCGCTGCAGTGGAAGACGAGAACGGCACCCAGTGGCTCACGCTGGTGTATACCGTCACTCGCGGTAACCTGCGGGAGTATGTCTGGGTGGAGCAGCTGGAGGTAGGCGCAGGTGCGTCCATTCCGGGCTTTGAAGCGTCAAACGGGCGAATGAAGGGGCCGGTGGTGGTGCCCTGGAGCGGTGGCGTTACCTATCGGTTTGATTTCAGTGCCGATGACCGGCGCAGGCTGACCGACTGGGCGGCTGATGAGGGCGCCGAGGTGGTGTTGGCCGCGTTCTCCTCCCTGCAGGACGGCGAGCGTCTGGAGGCGGCCCTGGAGCGCGCCCGGCAGGCAGGTGATGCCCTGGCCGAGGTGCTGGGCAAAACCGGAATCTCCCGCAGCCAGATTCGAATTGTCACGGTAGGGCCCGTGGTGCAGGTGGAAGACCCGGATCGTCGTGGTGATCGTGTAGAAGTATTGGTGATCAAGAGGTAAGCCATGGCACAGAAGTATAAACCGGTTGATAACGGTGCCAGTGCGGTCATAAAAAGCTCTGATGTTTCTCCTGCAAGTGCGCCTGCCAGCAGCAATGTTCGCAAGACCGGCAAGGGCAAGACCGTTGCCTTGACCCTGGGTAGCGGTGGCGCCCGGGGCTATGCCCACATTGGCGCAATCGAGGTGCTGGTAGAGCGTGGTTACAAGATTGCTGCGATTTCCGGCTGCTCCATGGGCGCCCTGATTGGCGGTATGTATGCCGCCGGCAAGCTGAAAGAGTACAAAGACTGGGTAACCGGGTTAGGGCAGTTTGATGTGATCAAGCTGCTGGACCTTACCTTCAGCTCCATCGGTGCCATCCGGGGCGAGAAGGTGTTTTCCATCGTGCGGGAAATTCTGGGTGATACCCGCATTGAAGACCTGCCGATTCCCTTTACGGCCGTAGCGACCGACCTATTGGCACATAAGGAAATCTGGTTCCAGGAAGGGCCTCTGGACAAGGCTATCCGTGCCTCCATTGCGATTCCCAGTGTAGTGACACCGCTGGTACTGGACGGCCGTGTGCTGGTGGACGGTGCGGTGCTGAATCCCTTACCGATTATTCCCACCATCTCTGCCCACGCAGACCTGATTATGGCGGTCAACCTGGCGGGCGAGGAAGAGCAACTCCAGCGAATTCCGGACGCAGCGCTGACGCCTGCAGAAGATACCGGCGGCGATATGGAAGAGTGGATGGATGCGCTCCGGGACAAAGCTTCCCGCTGGTTCGACTGGGATGCCCTGAAAGCGCTCACTAACCGCAAGGGCAGTGAGGACGAAACACCGGAACAGAAGATCAGCCGGGAGATTGCCAAAAAGTCGCAGGAAAAAGCGATTGAAGCCAAGGCCAAGGCTCCGGTGCCGGCCGACCACCTGGATGCGGAAAAGCGGGAAGAGCACGACACCATCGACTGGGACAAGCTGGGCATTGGCAAGTTTGATGTGATGAACCTGACCATCGAAACCATGCAGAGCGCCCTGGTGCAGTACAAGATTGCCGGTTATCCGCCGGACTTGCTGATCAATATTCCCAAGAACGCGTCCCGCAGCTACGACTTCCACAAGGCGCCGGAGCTGATCCAGCTGGGGCGCGAACGTATGACGGCGGCACTGGATCGATTTGAGGCCAGCCGGAGCAGTTCCGGCCCGCTGGCGCTGTGATGGCCGGCGGGCGGAAAGCTGCAGCCACCGGCCTAATAAGCGTATAATGCCGCGCTATATTCAACCTTTCAGGAAACCGAGTTTGTGACCAGCCCCGTAGACGACTTGCAGACCATTCGCGACCTGTTGCGCTATGCCGCCTCACGGTTTGCTGCCTCGCCCCTGTACTTTGGCCATGGCACCGATAACGTGTGGGACGAAGCCGTACAACTGGTGCTTCGCAGCGTTCACCTGCCGCTGGAAAACAACAACCTGTTCCTGGATGCGCGCCTGACCCGCAGCGAGCGGGAGCTTATCATCGAGCGCATTGAGCGCCGCATTAACGAGCGTGTGCCCATTGCCTATTTGCTGGGTGAAGGCTGGTTCATGGGCATGCCCTTCAACGTAGATGAGCGGGTACTGGTGCCCCGGTCACCACTGGGTGAGCTGCTGGAAAACGGCTTGCAGCCCTGGCTTGGCGGCACCCACGTTCAGCGCATTCTGGACCTGTGCACGGGCAGCGGTTGTATCGGAATCGGCGCCGCGACGGTGTTCGACGAGGCAGATGTAGACCTGTCGGATATTTCTGAAGATGCGCTGGCGGTTGCCGAATCCAACATCGAGATGCACGGCCTGGAAGGGCGGGTACAAACGGTTCGCTCGGATGTTTTTGACAACATCGAGGGCCGCTACGATGTCATCCTCAGCAATCCGCCGTATGTGGATGCGGAAGACCTGGCGGACATGCCGGAAGAATACCAGCATGAGCCGGCACTGGGCCTTGCCGCTGGCGACGACGGCCTGGATATTGCCCACCGCATCATCGCCGGTGCCGCCGACCACCTGACCGAAGACGGCCTGCTGATTGTGGAAGTGGGTAACTCCTGGGGTGCGATGGACGATGCCTATCCGGACCTGCCGCTGACCTGGCTGGAATTCGAGAATGGCGGCGACGGCGTGTTCCTGGTTACGGCCCGGGACCTGCGTGAATGGCAGGCCAGAAACAGCTGAAGTAATTTATTATAAAACCTTGATAAAGTGCTGAATTATGTCCGGAAATACTTTTGGAAAACTGTTTACCGTAACCACCTTCGGTGAAAGCCACGGGGCGGCTCTGGGCTGCATTATTGACGGTTGCCCTCCCGGGCTGGAGCTGTCTGAAGCGGATATGCAGAAGGACCTGGACCTGCGTAAGCCGGGCACATCCCGCCATACCACCCAGCGCCGGGAACCGGATGAGGTGCGGATTCTGTCCGGTGTGTTCGAAGGTAAAACCACCGGCACGCCCATTGGCCTGATCATCGAAAATACCGATCAGCGCTCCAAGGACTATTCCAAGATTTCCGAACAGTTCCGCCCGGCCCACGCCGATTACACCTACACCCACAAGTACGGTGTGCGTGATTACCGTGGCGGCGGTCGCTCCTCGGCCCGGGAAACCGCCATGCGGGTGGCTGCTGGCGCCGTTGCCCGCAAGTACCTGGAGCAGCGCCTGGGTATTCGTATTCGGGGCTACCTGTCGCAGTTGGGCCCCATCAGGATCGAGAAGCTGGATTGGGACCAGGTACACCAGAACCCCTTCTTCTGCCCGGATGCCGACAAGGTGCCGGAAATGGAAGCCTACATGGACGCGCTGCGTAAAGAGGGCGACTCCATTGGTGCCCGTATCAACGTGGTCGCTGAAGGTGTTCCGCCGGGACTGGGCGAGCCGATTTTTGACCGGCTGGATGCCGACCTGGCCCATGCCCTGATGAGCATTAACGCCGTCAAGGGTGTGGAAATCGGCGCCGGTTTTGGCTGCGTGGAGCAGAAGGGCACGGAGCACCGGGACGAAATGACGCCGGAAGGCTTCCTGTCTAACCACGCCGGTGGCGTGCTGGGTGGCATTTCCTCTGGCCAGCCCATTGTGGCTAGCATTGCCCTGAAGCCTACATCCAGCCTGCGCCTGCCGGGTCGCAGTATTGATGTGAATGGCAACCCGGTGGAAGTGATCACCACTGGCCGGCACGACCCCTGTGTGGGTATCCGGGCCACGCCGATTGCCGAAGCCATGATGGCCATTGTGCTGATGGATCATTACCTGCGCCATCGTGGCCAGAATGGTGATGTAAGCGTCGATACGCCGGTACTCGGCCAGCTCTGATAACAGGGAGGCGCTACCATCTACTGGCGGCTGTCTAACCTTTATTTCTGGTTCTTCGCCCTCCTTGGAGGGCTTTTGCCGTATTGGTCCCTCTACCTGGAGGGGCAGGGCTTTTCCTATCTGCAAATCGCCACCCTGATGGCGACCATTCAGCTGACCAAGGTGGTTGCCCCCAGCGTGTGGGGCTGGCTGGGCGACCGCACCGGCCAGCGGGTAAGGCTGGTACGCTTTGGTGCCATCACCGGTTCGCTGTTTTTTGCCGGGGTGTTTCTGGAGCCCGGCTTCTACGGCCTGCTGCTGGTCATGTTTGCCTTTACCTTTTTCTGGAATGCGATTCTTCCGTTATATGAAGTGATCACCCTGCGGGTGCTGGGTTCAAAAAAAGAACGTTACGGCAAGGTGCGGCTTTGGGGCTCGGTGGGCTTTATCGGCGCGGTGGCGCTGGTAGGCGGCTTGCTGGAGCTGGTTCCGATTCGCTATTTGCCCTGGCTGTTGCTGCCGGTATTCGCCGGCATTGCCGTGTCGGCCTTCCTGGTGCCGTCCGAACGGGGTGAACGCAAAGAGCCTGCGCCCAAAGGCAGCCTGAAAGCCATCGTTACTCATCCGGCCGTAGTGGCCTTCTTCCTGATGAACTTCCTGCTGCAGGTGTCCCACGGCGCCTACTACACGTTTTTCAGTATTCACCTGGAACAACACGGCTACGGCAAGCTGTCGATCGGCCTGTTGTGGTCACTGGGGGTGATTGCGGAAATCGGGCTGTTCCTGGTCATGCACCGGCTGTCGACGCGGTTTACCGTGCGCCAGATTGTGCTTGGCTCGCTGGTGTTGACCATGATTCGCTGGGGGCTGGTTGCCGAGCTCACCGGGCTTGTTCCGGTACTGATCTTTGCCCAGCTGTTGCATGCGGCGTCTTACGGTGCCTTACATGCGGTTTCGGTGCAGTACATTCAGGGTTTCTTCGGCAAACATCACCACGGGCAGGGGCAGGCGCTGTACAGCGGGTTGACCTTCGGCGCCGGTGGCGCGCTCGGCGCCTGGATGTCAGGTTTCCTGGTGGACGGCTACAGCACCTCTGCCGCCTTCTGGGGCGGTGCCGTCGCAATGGCCGTTGCCATCCTGGTTACCTGGCGGGGGCTGCAGCCCCCGCCGAAAGAAGCCTGACCCGGGGTTTATTGATCCGGATCTTCCTCGTCGTCTTCCAGCTGCAGGGACAGCCCGCTGCCGCTGGGGCCGCCGGAACTGCTGCTGTCTTTCGCGGAAGAGCCATCCTGGCCGTGCAGCTTGATGCGCAGGCGCAGGTTGTTGGCGGAATCTGCGTTCTTCAGGGCTTCTTCTTCACTGATCTTGCCTTCCTGCCAGAGCTTGAACAGGGCCAGGTCGAAGGTCTGCATGCCCAGGTTGGCAGACTTTTCCATGATCTCCTTGATGCCGTCGATCTCCCCCCGCAGGATCAGCTCGCTGATGGTAGGTGTGCCCAGCAGGATCTCGATAGCGGCGGTACGCTTCTTGTCCACGGTAGGGATGAGGCGCTGTGACACAAACGCCCGAAGGTTCATCCCGCTGGTTTACGATGCTCTTCTTGTGCCGGTGAATGTATTCCACCGGGTCTTCAATGGTGATGATATGGCCAGCCGAATTGCTGTTACGGTGGTCGATCAGTGCCGCCAGGGAGGTGGACTTACCGGAGCCGGTCGCCCCCACAAACAGCACCAGCCCGCGCTTGGCCATCACCACGTCTTTCAGGATAGGCGGCAGCCCCAGGGCATCGGCATTCGGTCAATGGGCTTCAGGGTACCGTGGAACTTGGCGCAGGGCGGCGCCCCCGTGCTCAGGTAAAGGTCTGAGCCATCGTGTTTGGCCAGGATTTTCAGGTAATCGTCAAAGCCCATCTTGTCTCCCGTTGTTTATCCGGATCAGGTTGTTTGGTTTGCTTCTTCGTCGTGAACAATACCGAGCAGGGCGGTCGCCGCCGGGCTCAGATGCCGGCCTGACAAACCCACCGCCCCCAGCACCCGGCTGACCGGAAACCCGGTATCCAGCTGGTGCAGGCTTTCATCCACCATACTCACCGGCAACACGCTCCAGCCAAGGCCCACACTGGCCATCATCTTGATGGTCTCAAGATAGTTGGTGGGAATCTGCTGTTTGAGCGGAAGGTTGGCTTCCAGGAACAAACGGCTGACCGCCCGGTACGTTGCCGTGGTGGTGTCTGGCAGCAGCGCGGGATACTGGGCCAGGTCTTCAAGACTGGCGTTTTTACCCACTGCAAGCTCATGGCCGGCGCCCACCACAAAGGCCATAGGATCAGACCACTGTTCGTATACCACGAACTCGCTTCCCATGCTGTCACTGAGTGTGACAAACGCCAGCTCTGCGTTACGTTTGAGCATCTGACTGTAAGCGGCATCGGATTCCATAAACTGCAGGTTGACCGTTACTTCCGGATAGTCACTGACGAACCGTCGCAGCCAGTTCGGGAGGTGGTGCAGGCCAATGTGGTGGCTGGCGATGATTTCGAGTTCTCCGCTGATGATGCCGTCGTCGGCTGACAGTGCCATGCGGGCGTTGTGGATTTCATCGAGGATGCGCCTGGCGTGGGGCAGCAGCCTGGCGCCAGCTTCGGTGACACGAATTTCCCGGTGGCCGCGTTCTATAAGCTTGGTGCCCAGCTGGTTTTCCAGGGCCGCAAGGCGTTTGCTGATAGCCGGCTGTGTCAGGTGCAGGGCTTCTGCGGCTTCGGAGAATGAGCCTTGGTCTACGATTGTCAGGAATGCCTTCAGTGCGTTTGGATCCACTATGTACCCTCTTGCTTCTTACCTCTTATTTGGGGGCTGGGAGCGGCTTCAGGGCCCCCTCCCAAAAAACGCTCCTTCGGCACGTCCGTGTGACGCTTGGGCTCCGCCATCCATGGCTCCGCACATTTTTGGGAAGGGGCCCTGAAGCCGCTCCGCGGACAATTGAATAGGCCGTCTGATGTGGGAATTTGCACGGCGTTTTCGAGCGCGTTGGTGGGGGCCGCTTCCCAAAAGTTTCGGAGGCCATGGATGGCCGGAGCCAAGCGCCCATGGAAGGCTCGAGCGCCTTTTGGGAAGCGGCCCCCACCAACGTGCGCCCGGCACGAAGTTGGATTGAAGTCAGCTCAAAACTCCGGGCTAGCTGAAATATAGAATATAACCAAGAGGAATTCGATAGATGAAAAAGATGAATTGAGGTTATGTCAGGCGGAAGAGTAAGATAGAGGCATCAAAGCAGAAACAGAAACCCCCAGAGAGTGAGAGAGAACCATGGCGGGCAAGACTTTATACGACAAATTGTGGGACGACCATTTGGTCAAACAGCGGGACGACGGCTCCGCGTTGATTTACATCGACCGTCAGTTGCTGCACGAAGTAACCTCACCGCAAGCATTCGAAGGCCTTCGCATTGCGGGTCGCAAGCCCTGGCGGATTGATGCCAACATCGCGACACCGGACCATAACGTGCCGACCACCGATCGTGATCGGGGCATCGACGGCATTGTGGACCCGGTTTCCCGCACCCAGGTGGAAACCCTGGACAAGAACTGCGACGAGTTCGGCATCCTGGAATTCAAGATCAAGGATCAGCGCCAGGGCATCGTACACGTGATCGGGCCGGAGCAGGGTGCGACCTTGCCGGGCATGAGTATTGTGTGTGGTGATTCCCATACCTCCACCCACGGTGCCTTTGGTTGCCTGGCCCATGGTATCGGTACTTCTGAAGTTGAGCATGTTCTGGCCACCCAGTGCCTGGTTCAGAAGAAGATGAAGAATATGCTGGTGAAGGTAAACGGCAAACTTGGCGCGGGTGTGACCGGCAAGGATGTGGTTCTGGCCATCATCGGCAAGATCGGTACCGCTGGCGGTACCGGTTACGCCATCGAGTTCGGTGGTGAGGCGATCCGTGGTTTGAGCATGGAAGGCCGGATGACTATCTGCAATATGGCCATCGAGGGCGGTGCCCGTGTGGGTATGGTGGCGGTGGATGACACCACCATCGAGTATGTGAAAGGTCGTCCGTTCTCTCCGAAAGGCGAGACCTGGGACAAGGCCGTTGAATACTGGCGCACCCTGCACAGCGACGACGACGCGGTTTTCGACAAGGTGGTTGAGCTTGACGGTTCTGCCATCCAGCCGCAGGTGAGCTGGGGTACGTCTCCGGAGATGGTAACCGGTGTCGACGGCAATGTGCCGGACCCGGCGAAGGAAGAAGATCCCATCAAGCGTGAAGGCATTGTGCGCGCGCTTAAGTACATGGGCTTGCAGCCGAACCAGAAGATCACCGACATTCAGTTGGATCGTGTGTTTATCGGTTCCTGCACCAACAGCCGGATTGAAGACTTGCGCGAAGCGGCTGCGGTGGTGAAAGGCCGCAAGGTGGCTTCCAGCCTGAAGCAGGCGATGGTGGTTCCGGGTTCCGGCCTGGTTAAAGCGCAGGCGGAGCAGGAAGGCCTGGACAAGATTTTTATCGAGGCGGGTCTGGAATGGCGTGATCCGGGTTGCTCCATGTGTCTGGCCATGAACGCCGACAAGCTGGGGCAGGGCGAGCATTGTGCGTCTACCTCTAACCGGAACTTCGAAGGTCGTCAGGGCTTTGGTGGGCGTACCCACCTGGTGAGCCCGGCCATGGCTGCTGCAGCTGCGGTAACCGGCCACTTCGTTGATGTCCGTGAATTGATGCACTGAGCCACAGGAGAGAGACCATGCGCGCATTTACGCAACACCAGGGCATTGTAGCCCCCATGGACCGTTCCAATGTGGACACGGACATGATCATTCCCAAGCAGTTTCTGAAGTCCATCAAGCGCACGGGCTTTGGCCCGAACCTGTTTGATGAACTGCGCTACCTGGACGAAGGCAAGCCGGACCAGGATTGTGCTGGCCGTCCGCTGAATCCGGATTTTGTGCTGAACCAGGACCGTTACAAAAACGCCAGTGTACTGCTGGCCCGGGCCAACTTCGGTTGCGGTTCCAGCCGTGAGCACGCGCCTTGGGCGCTGGATGATTTCGGTTTCCGGGTGATCATTGCCCCGAGCTTTGCCGATATCTTCTACAACAACTGTTTTAAGAACGGCCTGTTACCCATTGTTTTGGATGAAGAAGTTGTCGACAAGCTGTTCAAGGAAGCCGAAGCGAACGAGGGCTACCAGCTGACCGTTGACCTGGAAGCCAAGACCGTGACCACGCCGTCTGGCGAGTCGTTCGGTTTTGATGTGGATGACTTCCGTCGCCACTGTCTGCTGAATGGTCTGGACGACATTGGTGTAACGCTGGAAGATGCCGATACCATTCGCGCCTACGAAGAGGCTCGCCGCAAGACGGCTCCCTGGCTGTTTAACGCTGGAAACTGATTAACAAGGATTTGGATATGTCCCGTAATGTATTGCTTCTGCCGGGTGACGGCATTGGTCCGGAAATTGTTGCCGAGGCAGAAAAGGTTCTGCACAAGGTTGATGAACAGTTTGGTCTTGGCCTGAGTTTTGACAGCGCGTTGGTCGGTGGTACGGCCATCGATGCTAATGATACTCCTCTGCCGGACGAGACCCTGGAGAAGGCCCGCAAGGCCGACGCCATTCTGCTGGGCGCCGTAGGTGGCCCCCAGTGGGACAGCTTGCCGATGGCCAAGCGCCCGGAGAAGGGGTTGCTGGGTTTGCGCTCCAACCTGCAGCTGTTTGCCAACCTGCGCCCGGCCATTCTGTACCCGCAGCTGGCGTCTGCGTCTTCCCTGAAGCCGGAAGTGGTTTCCGGGCTGGATATCCTGATCGTGCGCGAGCTGACCGGCGGTATCTATTTCGGCCAGCCCCGCGGTGTGCGTGAGCTGGAGAACGGTGAGCGCCAGGGTTACAACACCTATCAATATACCGAATCCGAGATTCGCCGGATTGGCCGGGTTGCTTTTGAGGCGGCCCAGCAACGGGGCAAGAAGCTGTGTTCCGTAGACAAAGCCAACGTGCTGGAAGTGACCGTGCTGTGGCGGGAAATCATGGAAGACCTGAAGCGGGAATATCCCGATGTGGAACTGTCCCACATGTACGTGGACAACGCCGCCATGCAGCTGGTTCGTGCGCCGAAGCAATTCGACGTGATTGTGACTGGCAACATGTTTGGTGATATTCTTTCTGACGAAGCGGCTATGCTCACCGGCTCTATCGGCATGTTGCCGTCTGCGTCGCTGAACTCTGAAAAGCAGGGCATGTACGAGCCTTGCCACGGTTCGGCACCGGATATCGCCGGTAAGGGCATTGCCAATCCGCTGGCCACCATCATCAGTGCAGCCATGATGCTGCGTTACAGCCTGAATGAGGAAGAAGCCGCAGCAGCGATTGAAGCGGCGGTCAGCAAGGTGCTGGATCAGGGCCTGCGTACCGCAGACATCATGTCTGACGGCGGCCAGAAGGTCTCCACCCGCGAAATGGGTGAGGCGGTTCTGAACGCACTTTAAGCCAGGCTTGATCCGGCAAACCGAGACCCGACAGCGGCGCGATGCTGCCGCTGCGGGATCATCCATCCTGTCCCTGCCAGCGATAACGGTAATGGGCGGGCATAATGTGAGGTTCAAAGGTCGCACATGAAGCGAGTTGGACTTGTAGGTTGGCGTGGCATGGTAGGCTCAGTCCTCATGCAGCGCATGCGTGAAGAAAACGATTTTGCCGATATCGATCCGGTGTTTTTCACCACTTCCCAAGCAGGGAAGCCGGCCCCGGACGTAGGCAAGGAAGGGGTTCCTCCTCTGCAGGATGCCTTTGATATCGACACCCTGAAAGGCATGGATGTGATCGTGACCTGTCAGGGCGGCGATTACACCACCGAGGTTTACCAGAAGCTGCGTGATGCAGGCTGGGAAGGCTACTGGATTGATGCCGCATCCACCCTGCGGATGGTGGATCATTCCGTGATCGTGCTGGACCCGGTTAACCGTAACGTGATCGACTCCGCCCTTGATAAAGGCGTGAAGGACTACGTTGGTGGTAACTGCACCGTCAGCCTGATGATGCTGGCCCTGGGTGGCCTGCTGGAGCAGGACCTGATCGAGTGGGTTTCCCCGATGACGTACCAGGCGGCTTCCGGCTCTGGTGCCCAGAACATGCGTGAACTGCTGAACCAGATGGGCGCCCTGAACGAGAGCGTGAAATCTGAACTGGCCGATCCGTCATCCGCCATCCTGGAAATCGACCGCAAGGTGACCGACACCATGCGTTCCGGCGATTTCCCCACCGAGCATTTCGGTGTGCCGCTGGCCGGCAGCCTGATTCCGTTTATCGACAAGCAGCTCGATAACGGCATGAGCAAGGAAGAGTGGAAAGCGGGTGTGGAGACCAACAAGATTCTGGGCCGCTCCGGCAACCCGATCCCGATTGATGGTATCTGCGTGCGTATCGGCGCCATGCGTTCTCACAGCCAGGCGCTGACCATCAAGCTCAAGAAGGATCTTTCGGTTGCTGAAATCGAAGGCATCCTGGCCAAGGGCAACGACTGGGTGAAGGTGATCCCTAACGATCGTGACGCCACCATGCAGGAACTGACCCCGACCAAGGTGACCGGTACCCTGAGTATTCCTATTGGGCGCATCCGGAAACTGGCCATGGGGCCGGAATACATTTCAGCGTTCACCGTGGGTGACCAGCTGCTTTGGGGCGCCGCTGAACCGCTGCGCCGCATGCTGCGGATTCTGCAAGAGCGTTAAGAAATGTTACGCAGGGGCAATTAATGCCAACTGTGTCCGGTTTTTAGCAAACCGGTCGGGGGCGGAGGCTGATTTCAGCGTCCGCCCCTGTTATTTTCAAGGGCAGTAAGGAGTTCCGCCCGACAGGTCAGGAATCAGTGCAAGGATTGCAGCTGATTGATTGATAAAAGGGGACTTATCATCAATACTTTCCCCACCATAGTTAGACTTACGATATAAAAACGAGAAATAACAAGACGAAACGTCATCCAACCTCGTCCGATTCTGTTGAAAGTCAGCAGTAACGAATAACGGAGACTGGAAAGGAAAAAGCATGAAGGTACGCAAGCTTGCGGTTGCCCTGGCGCTGGCGGGAGGGCTTGGCTCCGGCATGGCACAGGCCCTGGGACTCGGTGAAATCGAACTGCAGTCCTGGCTGAATGAGCCCCTGGACGCAGAAATCTCACTCAGACAGAGTGCGGGTGTAGATCCGGGTGATGTATTCGTCAATGTGGCACCGGAGTCTGCTTATCAACGGGTAGGCCTGGAGCGGAACCAGTTTCTGAGCAAACTGAAGTTCGAGGTGGTGACGGGCTCCGATGGCAACCTTGCCATCAACGTGTCGTCCCGTGAACCGGTGCGTGAACCATACCTGAATTTCCTGCTGGAGCTGACCTGGCCCAACGGTCGCCTGATGCGGGAATACGCGGTTCTGGTTGATCCCCCGGTTTATGCCGAGGAATCCGGTGTGCGGGAGCAGGTGAGCGCGCCTGTATCGTCGGCGGCATCTGCGCCGGCACGTCAAACCACCACTCGCAGTGCGGAATCGATTCGTCGCGAGGCGGCTGTACAGCGTGCGCCGGCCCGGGGCTATCAGCCTGACAGCTTTGGCCCGACCGGGCCGTCTGACACTCTCTGGACGATTGCCCAGCGCATGAGGCCGGATAGTTCTGTGTCCATGCAGCAAATGATGCTGGCCATCCAGGATCTCAATCCGGATGCATTCATCGACGGCAATATCAACAAGCTTAAGCGCGGCCAGGTACTTCGTGCTCCGACCCTTGATCAGATTCAGCGCCGCACCAAGGCCGAGGCCAATCGTGTTGTAGCCCGACAGAACGAGGAATTCCAGTCTCCACGCCCTGTTGATGCAACCCGTACCGCCCAGGGTGAAACGGCCCCGGCACAGACTGCTGAAAATGCCGGCACCGACGAACTGAAACTGCTGGTAGCCGAGGAAGAAACCTCTCCCCGTACTGATGACGAAGGCGGTTCAGCCGGTGGTGATGGCGAACAGGCTGGCGGTGCAGACGCCGGTAATGCCGTTGCCATGGAAGAGCTGGATGCGACTCGTCGTGAAAACGAAGAACTGTCCAGTCGCCTGCAGGATATGCAGGAACAGGTTCAGACCCTGCAACGCCTGCTCGAGCTGAAGAATAGCCAGTTGGCGGAACTTCAGGGTATGACCCAGGAAGAAGCTGCTGCGGCGCTCGCGGCCGAGGGTGACAGTGCCCAGGCCGGTGCCGCAGGTACGGACGCCGATGCTAATGGTGAAACCGCCGCGGCCACGGAGTCTGCCGACGTAGAAGAACCGGCGGCTCAGGCCGGCGAAAGCGCTGAGGCCCGGGAAGGTGAAAGTGCTGAGGCCCAGGAAGGTGAAAGTGCTGAAACTGAGGCTGGCATGGCTGAAGGCAGCGCGGACACGACTGCCGCAATGTCTGGTGACGGCGAGCAAGCGGAAGCCAGTGCTGCTGAAGGTGAGAGTGAAAACGCCGAGGCTCCCGCGGAGGCCGAAGCCGATGCATCTGGTTCTGGTCAGGCTGACGTAGCGGGTGCTGATACGGCTGCACAGCCTGATACCGAGTCTGCAGAAGCGACAGAAGCTGCTGATGCCGACGACGCCCCTGCAGCGGCTGCAGCTCCGGCTCAGGAAGAATCCAGGGCCCAGCCCAAGCCCTCTCAGACTGCGCCTGCCAAAGAGAAGGGCTTCTTCGGTCAGTTCATGGACACGGTTCTGGGCAACCCGATGTACCAGATTGCTCTGGGTGGTGGCCTGATTCTGTTGCTCCTGCTTCTGCTACTGGTGGCTCGCAAAAACGCCAAGCGCGAGAAGGATTTCTACGATGAGTTCAATCGTGGTGAAGACGATTCGGCAGATGATTCGGTAGACCTTGGCCCCGCAGCGGCTGTTGCCGGCAGCGACCAGGAAGAAACTGCCGATGCGCTGACAGAAGCCGAGACCTACATTGCCTATGGTCGTAACGACCAGGCCATCGAAGTCCTGGAAACCGCAATTTCCCGCGAGCCCAGCCGCGCAGACCTGCGCCTGAAGCTGTTGTCTGTCTATGCAGATAACCAGGACCGCGATGCGTTCGAGAAGCAGTACGGTGAAGTAGCGGCGCTGGAAGACGAGTCCGCCCTGCAGGAAGCGGAAGCCATTCGCAGCCGTCTGGACGAAGCGGAGTCCATGCCCAGCATTGATGACCTGGAGTCCCAGCTGCGTTCTGATTCCTTCAGTCTGTCGGATTACGAACCGGAGCAGGCGCTTTCTTTCGAGACACCGGAGCAGGAGCCGGAAGAAGACTGGCCCCTGTCTGATGAGCTCAAGGCGGATGAATTTGAAGCCGCTGCCGATGAAGTGAAAGAAAACGAGTTCGGCGAGCTGGAATCCGACAGCTCACTCGAAACCGATGCAGACGACAATTCCGTTGAATTCGATCTCTCCGATTTCGAACTGGACGCTGAAGATGCCGGCCTGGACCAGTTGGATTCTGAGCAGCCTGCTGAAGAAGAGATCGACCTCGGCCTCGAGGGTGAGTCGCTGGACGAATCCTTCCTGGACGAGCTGGATGCCGAGCTGGAGAAAGTATCCAGCGAGGATGACTCCCTGGAAGAGCTGGACCTTGAAGATTCTTCCCTTGAAGAGCTGGAGCTGGACGTTTCCGACGAAGACCTGGCCCTGATGGAAGAATTCTCCGAAGACAGCGAGAGCCCGGAGGTCGACGAAGAACTGGGCCTTGAAGATGCCCTGCAGGAACTGGAGACCGAAGAAGATCCTCTTGGCGACTTGCCGGTTGTTGAGCCTGAACCTGAGGCTGAGGCGTCCGACACTGGCGCAGAAGTTCCGGAAATGCCGGAAGAGGGCGCGTCAGACGAGGCGGTTACTCCCGCTACCGGACTGGATATCGACGAAAGCGATCTTGAAGACGACGACTTCGATTTCCTGGCCGGCACCGATGAGGCTGCCACCAAGCTCGACCTGGCCCGTGCCTACATCGAGATGGGTGACAGCGACGGTGCCCGTGACATCCTGGAGGAAGTTGCGCTGGAAGGTAACGATGATCAGAAAGCCGAGGCGCAGGAGCTCCTTAAAAATCTTTCCTGATCCGTTATAATCAGTTCCATCGTGGCAACAGCGCCGGCCTTTGTGCCGGCGCTTTGTTTTTCAGAAGACATCATTCCGGGCTGACCCTTGTTTCTTACTCCACAACCCCTGACCACAGACAACGCCATCGGTAACGGCCGTGTTGCCATTGCCTTTGAGTACGACGGCCGGCACTTCCATGGCTGGCAGTTCCAGAAAAGCGGCGTGCGATCAGTGCAGGCCGAACTGGAAAAGGCTGTGTCAAAGGTGGCTGATCATCCGGTGGACCTGGTGTGTGCTGGCCGGACCGATGCCGGGGTGCATGCCAGTTTTCAGATTGCCCATTTTGATACTCCCTCGGTACGCAACCTCCGGTCCTGGGTGATGGGTATGAACACAGCCTTGCCCGATGACATTGCCGTGCACTGGGCCGGCAACGGGGTCGATGACTTTCATGCCCGTTTTTCTGCGGTTTACCGCCGCTATCGGTATATCATCTACAACCACGCGGTCAGGCCGGGAATCCAGCGAGGGCAGGTGAGCTGGAACTTTCGCCCGCTGGACGAGCACAGAATGCACCAGGCCGCCCAGGCACTTATTGGCGAGCACGATTTCACCTCATTCCGGGCAGCCGGCTGCCAGTCCCGTACGCCGGTGCGTTACATGGAGCGGATTTCGGTAACCCGAAGCGGCAGTTATGTCGTAATTGATGTGCAGGCCAATGCGTTTTTGCACCATATGGTTCGGAATATAGCCGGTGCCCTGATGGATGTGGGCACAGGAAAGGAATCGGTGGAGTGGGTTGGCGACGTGCTTGAGGCAAGGGATCGCAAGCTTGCCGGGGTCACTGCACCGCCACACGGGCTTTATCTGGTGGATGTGGGGTATCCTGACGGGTATGGTATTCCGAAAGCCCTGTGCGGGCCCGGTTTCGCCAGTCCCTGGTTTTCAGCCGAGGGGAACCAGCCCATTCCGCCAAGCCATATTCACCCGAAACAGCCGGTAACGGAATCATGACAACCCGCGTTAAGATCTGCGGCCTGACCCGGCCAGAGGATGTGGAAGCGGCCATTCGCGCCGGTGCAGATGCCATTGGCCTGGTGTTTTTCGACAAGAGCCCCCGGGCTGTCTCTGCAGAGCAGGCAAAACAACTTGCGGCCAGGGTTCCGGCCTTTGTCACGCTGACCGGACTATTCGTTAATCCGGACCCAGCGTTCGTCAAACAGGTGCTTGAACAGGTGCCGCTGGACTTGCTGCAGTTTCACGGCGACGAAACGCCGGAATTTTGCGCCTCTTTCGGGCGGCGCTGGATTAAAGCGATCCGGGTTCAGGAAACCGGCCAGATCGAACAGGCCTTCGTGGATTATCAGAGTGCCTGTGGTCTGCTGGTGGATGCCTGGGATCCGGACCGTTACGGCGGTACAGGTCATTCCTTCAACTGGCAGCTGATTCCGGAACAACGGCCGCTGCCCCTGATATTGGCCGGTGGTTTGTCATCTGCTAACGTAGCCAGCGCTATCGAGCAGGTACGGCCCTGGGCTGTCGATGTGAGTGGTGGGGTAGAGCAGAGTAAAGGCAGGAAAGACGCCACCAAACTATCCGAATTCATTAAAGAGGTTCACCGTGTCTGTAAAACTGACTGAAGAAATGCTCAAGGCGCTTCCCGATGCGAAAGGCCACTTCGGTGCCTTTGGTGGCCGGTTTGTATCGGAAACCCTGATGGACTCCCTGATGACGCTCGAGCGGGAGTATCTGCGCCTGAAAGACGACCCTGAGTTTCAGGCGACGTTCGACAAGGATCTCGCTGATTATGTAGGCCGCCCAAGCCCTCTTTACTTTGCCGAGCGCCTGACCCGGGAAACCGGTGGTGCCCAGATCTGGCTGAAACGGGAAGACCTGAACCACACCGGCGCCCACAAGGTCAACAACACGATCGGCCAGGCGTTGCTGGCCAGCTTCCTGGGCAAGAAACGCATTATTGCGGAAACCGGGGCCGGCCAGCATGGTGTGGCCACGGCTACCGTGTGTGCCCGTCTGGGTCTCGAATGCCACGTGTTTATGGGCTCTGAAGACGTCAAGCGCCAGTCCCTTAACGTGTACCGGATGAAACTGCTGGGTGCCACGGTGCATGCCGTTGAGAGTGGTACCAAAACCCTGAAAGACGCCATGAACGATGCCATGCGTGACTGGGTAGCGAACGTCGATGAGACGTTCTACATCATCGGCACCGTGGCTGGCCCGCATCCGTACCCGTTGCTGGTGCGCGACTTCCAGTCTGTGATCGGCCGTGAAACCCGTCGCCAGTCGCTGGAGAAAACCGGCAAACTGCCGGATGCCCTGGTAGCCTGCGTGGGTGGTGGTTCCAACGCAATCGGAATGTTCTACCCCTTCCTGACCGACGAATCTGTTGAGCTTTACGGAGTGGAAGCCGGTGGCCTGGGCATTGAAACCGGCCAGCATGCCGCACCCCTGTGTGCCGGCCGCCCGGGCGTACTGCACGGTAACCGTACTTACCTGATGGAAGACGAAAATGGCCAGATTGCCGGCACCCATTCGGTCAGCGCAGGCCTGGACTATCCGGGCGTAGGGCCCGAGCATTCCTGGTTGAAGGATATTGGCCGCGCCAACTACGTTTCGGTCACCGATGAAGAAGCACTGGACGGTTTCCGCAAACTAACCCGTATTGAAGGTATCATGCCGGCACTGGAGTCTGCCCATGCAGTGGCCTACGCCCTCAAGCTGGCTGCTACTATGGATAAAGACAAAATGCTGGTCATCAATGTCTCCGGCCGTGGCGACAAAGATATTCACACCATTGCCCAATTGGATGGCATCGAGATCTGAAGGTATCAGGAGCAGGCATGAGCCGAATTGAAGGTGTACTGAAATCGCTGAAAGAGCAGGGCCGCAAGGCCCTGATCCCCTATATCACGGCCGGTGATCCGCACCCGGATCAGACCGTGGGCCTGATGCACACACTGGTGGCGGCCGGTGCCGATATCATCGAGCTGGGCGTGCCGTTCTCTGACCCGATGGCAGACGGCCCGGTTATCCAGCTGGCCTGTGAGCGGGCGCTGAAGTTCAACACGTCGCTGCGCGATGTGCTGGGTATGGTGAAAGAGTTCAGGAAAACCGATAGTGACACGCCGGTCGTGTTGATGGGCTACCTCAACCCCATGGAAGCCATGGGTTATGAGGCGTTCGCCGATGCAGCTGCCGATGCGGGCCTTGATGGCGTGCTGACGGTAGACCTGCCGCCGGAAGAGGCAGATCAGGTGGCCCCGCTGTTCGCCGAGCGCAAGCTGGATCCGATCTTCCTGCTGGCGCCGACCACCACGGATGAGCGAATCAGGGCAATCAGTGAGCACTCTTCCGGCTATGTGTACTATGTTTCTATCAAGGGTGTGACCGGCTCTGCCACCATCGACGTCGACGAAGTGGCCCGGAAAGTAGCACATGTGCACGAACTGACCGCTCTGCCGGTGGGTGTCGGCTTTGGTATCCGCGATGCCGAAACTGCCGCCGCAGTAGGCAGAGTATCCGATGGTGTAATTGTTGGCAGCGTGCTGGTGGATACAATAGCCCGACACCAGACAGATCCGGACGGTCTTCGTAAGGCCCTGACCGATCTGTTGCACCCGATGCGCGAGGCTCTGGACAGTCTCTCCTGAGTTAACGGCGTCCAGGCATCAAAGGACAGGATGAAAGCATGAGTAACTGGCTGGAAAAGATCATGCCGAGCAAGATTCGCTCGGAATCACGGCAGCGTACCGGCGTGCCGGAAGGTTTGTGGAAAAAATGCCCCAAGTGTGGCGCCTTCCTGTACAAGCCGGAGCTCGAGAAGAATCTCGACGTTTGCCCGAAGTGTAACCACCACATGCGGGTAAACGCCCGTCGTCGGCTGGATATCTTCCTGGACAAAGACGGCCGTGAGGAAATCGCTGCGGATCTCGAGCCTTCCGATCGCCTGAAGTTCAAAGACACCAAGCGTTACAAGGATCGCCTGTCGGCAGCCCAGAAAGCCACGGGCGAGAAAGACGCACTGGTGGCCTTCAAAGGCACGACCATGGGTGTTCCGCTGGTTGCCTGCGCCTTTGAATTCAATTTCCTGGGCGGTTCCATGGGCCAGGTAGTGGGTGAGAAGTTCGTCCAGGCTGCCAACGTGGCCCTGGAGCACCGTATTCCCCTGGTGTGCTTCTCTGCCAGTGGTGGTGCCCGTATGCAGGAGGCGATCCTGTCGCTGATGCAGATGGCGAAAACCGCTGCGGTCCTCGAGCGCATGAAGGAAGAGGGGATTCCCTACATTTCCGTGCTCACAGACCCGGTATTCGGTGGCGTGTCTGCCAGCCTGGCCATGCTGGGCGACCTGAACATTGCCGAGCCCTATGCGCTGATCGGTTTTGCCGGCCCGCGGGTTATCGAGCAGACCGTGCGTGAGAAACTGCCGGAAGGCTTCCAGCGCAGCGAATTCCTGCTGGAGCACGGTGCCATCGACATGATCCTGCACCGTCATAACATGCGTGAGCGTATTGCCCACCTGCTGGCCAAGTTCACCGGTGGTGAGAAGCCGGGCACCGAGGCTCCGATCGAATTCGAAATTACCGAGAAACCCGATACAGATGAACCCTCCGGGCACTGATCCCTCTCCGGCGCCGGCATCCAGCCCCGGCGCCGGGGCTTCCGTTCAGGACTGGCTGAACTGGCTTGAAGCCATCCATCCTACCGAAATCGAGCTTGGCCTGGACCGCGTTCTGGTGGTTCTTCGCCGCCTGTTCCCGCGCAAGCCCAATGCCCGGATCATTACCGTGGCGGGTACCAATGGCAAGGGCACCACAGTTGCCACCCTGGAAAAGCTGTTGCTGGCAGCGGGCCGCACAACCGGGGCTTACACCTCTCCGCATCTCCAGGACTACAACGAGCGGGTTCGCCTGAACGGCACAGATATTTCAGACCCGGTCTTGGTGAGCGCTTTCGAGAAAGTGGAAGAAGCCCGGGGCAAGGTATCCCTGACGTATTTCGAGTTCGGCACCCTGGCTGCGTTTGTCGCATTTGCCGATGCCGGCGTGGAAGACTGGATACTGGAGGTTGGCCTGGGCGGCAGGCTTGATGCCGTGAACGTGCTCGATGCTGATTTCGCAGTCATTACCTCCATTGATATCGACCATATCGGGTTTCTGGGTGATAACCGGGAAGTGATCGGTTTTGAGAAGGCTGGCATTTTACGGCCCGGAATCTTTGCCGTATGTGCCGACCCGGAGCCGCCGGCTTCGGTGCTGCAGCAAGCGGCCGCGCAGAAAGTGAACCTTCAGGTAACCGGAAGGGATTACCAGCTGTCTCCGGCTAATGGTGACCCCAATACCGTTGAACTGACCGTGGCGGGAGATCACATCAATCTTCCGGCCGGCCCCCTGCCGGTACAAAGTGTTGCCGCAGCGGTTGTGCTGGCTCATAAGTTACTGCCAGATGTGGCGCCGTCATCGCTGGGTGATATTGCCCGAACGGTCAGTGTTCCCGGGAGATTTGAGCTGCTGGGCAGCAGTCCGTTTGTGCGGGCAGACGTTGGCCATAATCCCCACGCGGCGCGCTGGCTTTCCGGGCAGGTCTCGGCCGGTCGCCGTACAGGCTCAAAAGTGCATGCGGTCTATGCAGCACTGGCAGATAAAGACGTAGAAGGCGTGATGACGGCCATGAAATCTGTGGCCGACCAGTGGTATTTTGCCGGGCTGGATGTTCCCCGCGGCCTTGCCGTTGACCAGTTGGTCTCCCATGCGCGCGCCTGTGGCATCACCGATGGTGAGGGCTATGGCTCGGTCAGTCAGGCGTTGGATGCGGCTATCGCCAATGCCCGTCCGGATGACTGTATCGTGGTGTTCGGTTCTTTCTATACCGTTGCCGAGGCCCGGGCAAAGTTGGCGGGTGCCGGTTCTTAAACTTTGTCCATTCCCGTGCGGTGGGCTTGGACTTGGCGCAGGTGGCGGTTAGTATCGTGGTGAACGGATAATGAACGGGAGCCGTCAACGGTGGATGGATTGAAGCAACGGATAATCGGCGCGCTGGTACTGATTTCACTGGCGGTTATTTTTGTCCCGATGATTTTTGATGAGCCGCACTCAGAACGTCAGTCCACACCGATCACCATCCCTGAAGAGCCGCCGTTCCCGGAAGTGGATATGCCGGCTCAGCCGGACGCTCGGAATTTCGAAGAGCCTGAAGCAGGCGGTTCGAGCGTCGGTTACCGAATGGTTGAAGAGCCTGCAGAGGCCGATGCCGCGGTAGCGGAAACAGTTGAAGAGCCAGCTTCTCAAACAGCTACAGAAGCAACTCCTGCACAAACAGCTTCGCAGGCAGAACCACAGCAAGCGCCAGAGCCACAGCAGGCAACCGAACCGGTGGCCAGTGCCAGTGAGCCCGAGCAACCCAAGGAGTTCTCCAAAACCCTTGAGGGAGCCTGGATTGTCCAGCTTGGCAGCTTCGGCAACGCCGATAATGCCCGTCGCCTGCGGGACAAGGTGATCGAGATGAAGTACGGAGCGCACCTGCAGCAAGTGACCCGTGGTGACACCGAATTGACCCGCGTGTTCAGCGGCCCCTTCGTGAACGAAGCTGAAGCCAGGAAGGCAAAGGCCGTACTCGACAAGGAATTCAATCTGAACAGCCTGGTGACCACTGGCGGTAAATAATCTGCCGGCGCCGGAAATCAACCGCTGTTTTGGGCACTCTGCAGTTTGGTGCGGTGCGGTTTCCTGATAGAATTCGCGTTTCCTTTTCTACACCGGGATGTTCATGGAAACGCTGATCTGGATTGACTGGGTCATCATTGCCCTCATTACAGTTTCCACGGTTATCAGTCTCAAGCGTGGCTTCGTAAAAGAAGCCCTGTCGCTGGTAACCTGGATTGGCGCGTTTATCATCGCCCGAACCTTTCACCCCCAGATGCAATCGCTGCTGGAATCTTCGGTTGAAACACCGTTAGTGCGGCTGATCGCCGCGTTCGCGATTCTTTTTTTCGGCACCCTGATTATCGGTGCGATCATCAATAACATGATCGGCCACCTGGTCCGGGCCACCGGTTTGTCCGCGACAGACAGGGTGCTGGGCATGGGGTTTGGCCTGCTGAGGGGCGTGGTGGTGGTTATCGTCGCTATCGCATTTACCCGATACACGCCGCTGGCACAGGATACCTGGTGGAAAACCTCAGTGATGATTGACCGGCTTGCAGTAGTCGAAGACTGGTCACGCCGGACACTGGGGGATGAATTTGCCCGTTTTCTCGGGCCGGCAGACAAAGCGCAGGAACAACCCGTACCTGCTAACGAAATCGAAGACGTGCAACCCGCGTCTGCATCCCGATAACATTCAGTTCTAACACTCGGAGAGTTGCCCAGCCATGTGTGGCATTGTCGGTATTGTCAGTACTTCCAACGTTAATCAGCTGCTTTACGATGCGCTGACCGTTCTTCAGCACCGTGGCCAGGATGCGGCGGGAATTGTGACCTTCCAGGACAACCGGTTTTACCTGCGCAAGGACAACGGGCTGGTTCGGGATGTATTCCACACCCGGCACATGCGCCGCCTGGTGGGTAACGTGGGCATCGGCCATGTCCGTTATCCGACTGCCGGCAGCTCAAGCTCGGCAGAAGCCCAGCCGTTCTATGTGAACAGCCCCTACGGTATTACCCTGGCCCATAACGGCAACCTCACCAACGCCGACGACCTTGCCGAGGACCTGTTCCGTACCGACCTGCGCCATATCAACACCAATTCAGACTCCGAAGTCCTGCTGAACGTGTTCGCCCACGAACTGCAGAAGCAGGGCAAGCTGAACCCCACCAAGGATGAGATCTTCTCGGCGGTGCGGGCCGTGCACAAGCGCTGTCGCGGTGCCTACGCCGTTATCGCCATGATTACCGGCTACGGTATTGTCGGATTCCGTGATCCCAACGGTATCCGCCCGGCCTGCTACGGTGTGCGCGAGAACGAAAGCGGCCAGAAGGAATACATGATCGCTTCTGAAAGCGTGGCCCTGAACGCCGCCGGCTTCACCATGGTGCGCGACATTGCACCGGGCGAGGCGGTGTATATTGAAACCGACGGCACCCTCTACAGCGAGCAGTGCGCCGAGGCGCCCAAGCTATACCCCTGTATTTTCGAGCACGTTTACTTTGCCCGCCCGGATTCCATCATGGACCGCGTATCTGTGTACAAGGCCCGCCTGCGCATGGGTGAAGTGCTGGCCGATAAAGTGCTGCGCGAACGCCCGGAACATGACATCGACGTGGTGATTCCGATTCCCGACACCAGTCGTACCTCTGCCATGCAGATGGCTTACCAGCTGGGCGTGAAGTACCGCGAAGGCTTCATCAAGAACCGTTACATCGGCCGTACCTTCATCATGCCGGGCCAGAAGATGCGCAAGAAGTCTGTGCGCCAGAAGCTGAACCCGATTGACCTGGAATTCCGCGGCAAGAACGTGATGCTGGTGGACGACTCCATTGTTCGCGGCACCACCTGTAAGGAAATCGTACAAATGGCCCGGGACGCCGGCGCCCGCAACGTTTACTTTGCCTCGGCCGCGCCCCCTGTTCGCTACCCGAACGTGTACGGCATCGACATGCCGTCTGCCAATGAACTGATTGCCCACGACCGCACGGTTGAGGAAGTTCGCGGCCTGATTGGCGCTGACTGGCTGGTATACCAGGACCTTGAAGACCTGGTGGCCTGTGTGGACGACGTTAACGATGATATCGATGGCTGGGAATGTTCGGTATTTACCGGCGAATACGTGACCGGTGATGTCGATGCCGCCTACCTGGCGCGCCTGGAAGACCAGCGCAACGACACCAAGCGTTCCGGTGGCCAGGTGATGGATGAAGATAACGGTATTATCGACTTGCACAATGATGAAGACTGACCCCAGCACCAGGAGAACCCAATGACTTACGGCCGTGAAGAACAGCTCTGGATTCCGGAATCGGACCTGGACGGCATGTCTGTGGACACCCTGGCGGTCAGGGCAGGGCAGATCCGTACCGGGCAGCTGGAACACAGTGATGCGATTTTCCCGACATCCAGCTTTGTCTACGGCAGTGCCGCCCAGGCGGCGGCGCGCTTTGGAGGCGAGGAGCCGGGTAACATCTATTCCCGCTTTACCAACCCCACGGTGCAGGCCTTCGAAGGCCGGATTGCGGCGATGGAAGGCGGCGAGAAAGCCGTCGCCACCGCCTCCGGCATGGCGGCGATTCTCAGCACCTGTATGGCGCTGCTGAAAGCCGGGGACCATGTGATTTGCTCCCGGGGCGTGTTCGGCACCACCAACGTGCTGTTCCAGAAGTACATGGCAAAATTCGGGGTGGAAACCACCTTTGTGTCGCTGACGGATATGGAACAGTGGCAGGCCGCGGTGCGGCCGGAAACCCGCATGCTGTTCATCGAGACCCCCTCCAACCCCTTGTGTGATGTGGCCGACCTTGCTGCACTGTCGGCACTGGCCCATGCCAACGATGCCCTGTTTGTGGTGGATAACTGTTTCTGTACCCCGGTACTGCAGCGGCCCTTGGAACACGGCGCAGACCTGGTGGTGCACTCGGCCACCAAGTACCTGGACGGTCAGGGCCGTTGTGTCGGCGGCGTGGTTGTTGGCCCGGCAAAGTACCTGGACGAAATTTACGGTTTCATCCGCTCTGCCGGCCCCACCATGAGCCCGTTCAACGCCTGGGTGTTCCAGAAGGGCCTGGAAACCTTACCGATTCGTATGCGAGCTCACTGTGCCAATGCGTTAGAGTTGGCTCGTTGGCTGGAACAGCAGCCGGAGGTTGAAAAGGTGTTCTATGCCGGCCTGGAAAGCCATCCCCAGCACGAGCTGGCCAAACGCCAGCAAGACGGCTTTGGCGGTGTGGTGTCGTTCCAGGTGAAAGGCGGGCGGGAGCAGGCGTGGCGGTTTATCGATGCCACCCGGATGATTTCTATCACCGCAAACCTGGGTGATGTGAAAACCACCATCACTCATCCGGCAACCACCACCCACGGGCGGCTGGCGCCGGAAGACAAGGCCAAGGCAGGCATCACCGAAAACCTGATTCGGTTGTCTGTTGGCATAGAAGCCATAGATGACCTGAAAACCGATCTGGATCGAGGTTTTCAGGCACTGAAAGATTAAACTCACTGACGGTTTGGGCATTCATGGCGGAATCCGCTAAAGCGAAAAAAGCAGTATCAGCCGAGCTGACGGAAAAACAGAAACGCTTTCGCCGCCTGATGGCACAGGGCGCCCGTGAAGGGGCTGTCATCGGCCTGATAGTGCTTTGCATCTATCTGGCCATGGCCCTGTTTACCTTCAGCCCGTCTGATCCCGGCTGGGCCAGTATCGGCCACGACACCAGCGTACAGAACTACGCAGGGCGTACCGGCGCCTGGCTGGCCAGCCTGCTGATGGATTTCTTCGGCCACGTTTCCTGGCTGTTTCCTGCCATGATTGCCGGTTATGCAGTCATGCTTATTCGCCTGCGTAACCAGTCACTGGATTTGCACTGGCCGTTGTTCATGGTGCGCTTCGGTGGCTTCCTGCTGATCCTGCTCTCTGCCACCAGCCTGCTGTCACTGTATTCGGTGTTCGGGCTGGGGGAATCCTCCGGTGGTGTCATGGGTATGGCGGTGTCGGAAGCCATGGTGCGCTTCTTTAACTTGCCGGCCACTACACTGCTGTTAATTGCGATCTTCCTGTTTGCCCTGACGGTCACCATTGGTTTGTCCTGGTTCCGGCTCATGGACCAGGTGGGGGCCTTAACCCTGAAAGCCGGGCTGGCCGTGAAGGCTCTGTTCACCCGCACGGGTGACAAAGCCGAGAAACCCGAACGGCCCGCAAAGCCGGAACCCGAGCCGCCGGTTATTCGGGACAAGGTGGCTGATGAAGGTCCGGACAGCACCCAACCAAAATCCGGGCGTTGGTGGAACCGTCTGTTCCGCCGCCGCGCCAAAGCCGCCGACAAAGAGCAGAAGGCGCCTGCACCGAAAGTCCGTAAAGAACCCGGGCTGGAAGGCCTTGCCGATGTAGACCCGGAACCGGTGCGGCTGGAAAGCTTCAGCTCCCGAGAAGTCGACGAGCCCCGGCCCGAGCCGGCTCTCAGCTCCGACAAACCGGCTCCGCAAGCCAGTCGCTCCCTGAAGATTTCTCCGTTCAAGAAAGACGAGCAGAAACCGGCGGATAAGAAAGCTTCCAACAAGCAGGCATCGCTCCTGGAGGACATCGAGAGCCCGATTCCGCCCATTTCCCTGCTGGACCCTGCTGAAGAGCACAAAGAAAAAGGCTACTCCGAGGAATCCCTGGAACACATGTCCCGCCTGCTGGAAGAAAAGCTGGCCGATTTCGGGGTGTCCGTCGAGGTTGTAGAAGTAAACCCCGGGCCGGTCATTACCCGGTTCGAGATCAAGCCTGCGGCCGGGGTGAAGGTCAGCAAGATTTCCAACCTGGCCAAAGACCTTGCCCGCTCCCTTGCGGTACTCGCCGTTCGGGTCGTGGAAGTGATTCCTGGCAAATCCGTGGTGGGTATCGAAATTCCGAACGAAGCGCGTGAGATGGTGCGCCTGAGCGAGGTGCTGGGAGCCCGGGTATTCACCGAATCGTCGTCTGCGCTGACCCTGGCATTGGGTAACGACATCGGTGGCAACCCCATGGTGGCCAACCTGGCCAAGATGCCTCACCTGCTGGTGGCCGGTACCACCGGTTCCGGTAAGTCTGTGGGTGTCAATGCCATGCTGTTGAGTATGCTGCTGAAGGCTACTCCGGAAGAAGTTCGCTTCATCATGGTGGACCCGAAGATGCTGGAATTGAGCATCTATGACGGCATTCCCCACCTGCTGGCGCCGGTCGTAACCGACATGAAAGAAGCCGCCAACGCATTGCGCTGGTGTGTGGCCGAAATGGAGCGCCGCTACCGCCTGATGGCGAATCTGGGTGTGCGCAACATTGCCGGTTACAACAAGAAGGTGAAGGACGCCCGCGCCGAAGGCGAACCTTTGCTGGATCCGCTCTGGAAACCGGACGAATACCTGGCCAATGACGAGCAGGAACGCCCGGAACTCGACACCCTGCCGTTTATCGTGGTGGTGATCGACGAATTCGCCGACATGATGATGATTGTCGGCAAGAAGGTGGAAGAGCTGATTGCCCGTATCGCCCAGAAAGCCCGGGCGGCCGGTATACACCTGATCCTGGCCACCCAGCGGCCGTCGGTGGATGTGATTACCGGCCTGATCAAGGCCAACATCCCGACCCGGATTTCGTTCCAGGTGTCGTCCAAGATCGACTCCCGCACAGTGCTGGACCAGGGCGGGGCGGAGCAGCTGCTCGGCCACGGTGACATGCTGTACCTGCCGCCGGGCTCCGGCCTGCCGGTTCGGGTTCACGGTGCCTTTGTGGATGATGACGAAGTGCATCGGGTAGTCAGTGCCTGGAAAGCCCGGGGCGAACCGGAGTACGTGGACGACGTCCTTAATGGCGCCGAGGGCGAGAACCTGCCCGGTGTTCCAACCCTCTCGGAAGGGGGCGGTGGAGACGAAGGGGACGCCCTGTTTGACGAGGCGGTGGCCTTTGTCACAGAAAACCGGCGGGTGTCGATCTCGTCGGTGCAGCGCAAATTCAAAATCGGCTACAACCGGGCCGCCAATCTGGTGGATGCCATGGAAGCTTCCGGTGTGGTCAGTCCGGCGGGACACAATGGCGCACGTGAAGTGCTGGCGCCCCCGCCGCCACGAGACTAGGAGATCAACTATGCTAGGTGCTTTGAAGGGTACTATGATTAGATCACTGCTGGCCGGGTTCGCGTTGGTGACGGCCCTTGGCTCGGCAGCACCGGCCCTGGCTGACAGCGAGCAGGAATCCCTGAAAGCGGCAGAGCAGCTGTCCGCCATGTTGCGCAGCTACGAAACCTACCAGGCTCGGTTTATCCAGATTGTGGTGGACTCCAGCGGCGGTCGCGTGCAGGAAACCCGGGGCAACCTTAAGGCCAAACGCCCGGGCCTGTTCTACTGGGAAACCGGTGCGCCGCTGTCCCAGTTCATTGTCAGTGATGGTGAAAAAGTAGAGGTTTACGATCCGGACCTGGAGCAGGTGACCATTCATACCCTGGATGACCGTATCCAGACTACTCCGGCGCTGTTGCTCAGTGGCGAAGTGGGTAACCTGAATGAGAGCTACAGGGTGTCTGGCCGCAGTATCGGGGAAGATACCCGGGAGTTTACCCTGGAACCCCGCAGCGCCGACTCGCTGTTCACCTCCTTGCGCCTGAGCTTCTACGATGGTGAACTGCAGGAAATGCGCATGGAGGATTCCCTGTCCCAGATGAGCATTCTCAGCTTTGACGAGATCCGCCTGAACGAAGACATTGAACGCAGCGCCTTCCGGCTGGAATACCCGGAGGAGGTTGATGTTATCCGGGATGGCGTCTGATGCAAGACAGCCTGTTTCAGACTGAAGCCGGTTTCCAGCCGCTGGCCGCCCGCATGCGGCCGGCAACCCTTGATGACTACGTAGGCCAGAAGCACCTCGTTGGCCCCGGCAAACCCCTGCGCCGGGCGGTAGAGCAGGGCCAGTTGCACTCCATGATCCTGTGGGGCCCGCCCGGGGTGGGCAAAACCACCTTTGCCCGGTTGCTGGCCAATGTTGGCGAGCTTTCCTATGAAACCCTGTCTGCCGTACTTAGCGGGGTGAAAGAAATCCGCGAAGTGGTGGAGCGGGCCCGCAATCGAAAACAGTCCCAGGGGCGGGAAACCCTGCTGTTTGTGGACGAGGTGCACCGCTTCAACAAAAGCCAGCAGGATGCTTTTCTTCCTCATATCGAAAACGGCACCTTTATCTTTGTGGGCGCCACTACGGAAAACCCTTCCTTCGAGCTAAACAGCGCCCTGTTATCCCGCACCCGGGTTTACGTGCTCAAAAACCTTGAGCGGGATGACATCCTGCAACTCCTGAACCGGGCGCTCACCAGTGACGCCGGTTTTGGCGGCAGGCTGCTGATTGACGAAGACGTACTGGACACCCTGGCCGAATCCGCCGGTGGCGATGCCCGCCGCGCCCTGAATATTCTGGAAGTCGCGGCCGACCTGGCAGACCCGGAAGGGCCAGAGGCCAGCCGTATTACCGCCGCCACCCTGGAGCAGGTGCTGCAAACCAGTTTGCGCCGCTTCGATAAGGGCGGCGACGTGTTCTACGACCAGATCTCCGCCCTGCACAAATCCGTGCGTGGCTCCAACCCGGACGGCTCCCTGTACTGGCTGTGCCGGATGCTCGACGGCGGTTGCGATCCGCTCTACGTGGCGCGGCGGCTGGTGCGGATTGCCAGCGAGGATATCGGCAACGCGGACCCCCGGGCGCTGCAGATCACCATGCAGGCCTGGGATGCACAGGAAAGGCTCGGCTCTCCGGAAGGGGAACTGGCCCTGGCCCAGGCGGTTACCTACCTGGCCATGGCGCCCAAGAGCAATGCGGTCTACAAGGCCTACAACCAGTGCATGGCCGACATTCGCAAAGACCCGGATTATGAAGTGCCGGTGCACCTGCGAAATGCCCCGACCAAGCTCCTCAAAAGCATGGGCCATGGCGAGGAATACCGTTACGCCCATGACGAGCCGGATGCCTTCGCCGCCGGCGAATCCTACCTGCCGGAAGCCATCCACCAGCGCCGTTATTACGAACCGGTGATGCGCGGGCTGGAAATCAAGCTGGCCGAGAAACGCCAACGGCTCGACGCCCTGGATGCCCAGAGCCCGAAAAAACGCTATTGATACTCCCGGTTTACTGAATTTACGCCGGGCGCAGGGCAGAAGGTGGTCAGCAGCACTGCGGCAGGTATAATGCCGCTATATTCTATTTCATTCGTTAACCGGAAAATTCAGGAAGATCATGCTCGATCCGAAACGTGTCCGTACCCAGACTGAAGAAATCGCCCGCCGGCTGGCCATTAAGAACTTCGAGTTTGATGTGGCTACCTTCGAACGGTTAGAGGAAAGCCGCCGAGCCATCCAGGTTCGTACGGAAACACTGCAGAGCGAGCAGAACAAGCGTTCCAAGTCCATCGGCAAGGCCAAGGCGGCCGGTGAGGATATCCAGCCTTTGCTGGAGGAAGTGGACAACCTGAAGCGCCAGAAGGCTGAAGCGGAAGACGAATTGCGTTCCGTCCAGGAATCCCTGAATGCCTTCTTCGCCGGAATTCCCAACCTGCCGGACGAAGACGTTCCGGCGGGCAAGAATGAAGACGACAACGTTGAAACCCGCCTGTGGGGCACCCCCCGGGAATTCGACTTTGAGCCGAAAGACCACGTGGCACTGGGTGAAGACCTGAAAGGCCTGGATTTCGAGAAAGCCAGCCAGCTGGCCCATTCCCGGTTTGCCGTTATGCGGGGCCAGCTGGCCCGTCTGCACCGGGCCCTGGCCCAGTTCATGCTCGACCTGCACACCGAAGAGCATGGTTACACCGAGGCCTATGTGCCGTACCTGGTGAATGCCAATACCCTGTTTGGTACCGGTCAGTTGCCGAAGTTCGAGGAAGACTTGTTCCGTACCGCCGGCGACAACCCGCTGTACCTGATTCCGACGGCGGAAGTGCCGGCCACCAACCTGGTGTCTGACACCATTCTGGATGATGCGGAGTTGCCGCTGCGCCTGGTCTGCCACACACCCTGTTTCCGCAGCGAAGCCGGCTCATACGGCCGCGACGTGCGGGGCATGATTCGCCAGCACCAGTTCGACAAGGTAGAGCTGGTTCAGGTGGTGCGCCCCGAAGACTCCGCCAAGGCGCTGGAGCAGCTCACCGGCCACGCCGAGAAAGTGCTGCAACTGCTGGAACTGCCGTACCGGGTAATGACCCTGTGTGGCGGCGATATGGGCTTCTCTGCGGCCAAGACCTTCGACCTGGAAGTGTGGTTGCCGGGGCAGGGCAAGTACCGTGAAATTTCTTCCTGCTCCAATACCCGCGATTTCCAGGCCCGCCGTATGCAGGCCCGCTGGCGCAACCCGGAAACCGGCAAGCCGGAGCCGGTACACACCCTTAATGGCTCCGGCCTGGCGGTGGGCCGTGCCATGATTGCGGTGATGGAAAACTACCAGCAGGCGGACGGCAGCATCCTCGTTCCGGAAGTGCTGAAGCCGTATATGAGAGGCCTGGACAGAATCCAATGAGCCAGAATAACGAAGGTACTCCACCGCCAGGAGCGATTGGTGTGGCCTCTGCCGCACCAAGGTATCGGGTGAATCCGATTACCGAAAACCCGAACAACTCTGCCGGAGAGGTTGCCCTGGTGGGCGCCGGGCCCGGCGACCCCGAGTTGCTGACCCTGAAAGCCTGGCGGCTGATTACCAACGCGGAAGTGGTATTGTACGACCGCCTGGTGTCACCGGAAATCATGGCGCTGATTCCGGAAACTGCCGAGAAGATCCATGTCGGCAAGCAGCGTGCTAACCATACCCTGCCGCAGGATCAGATTAACCAGCGCCTGGTGGACCTGGCCCGTGAAGGGCATAAGGTAGTACGCCTGAAGGGCGGCGATCCGTTTATCTTCGGCCGTGGTGGCGAGGAAATCGAAACCCTGGCCCAGGCCGGGGTGCGGTTTCAGGTCGTGCCGGGTATCACCGCCGCCTCTGGTTGTTCGGCCTACGCGGGAATTCCGTTGACCCATCGGGACTATGCCCAGTCGGTCCGGTTTATTACCGGCCACCTGAAGAACGACAGTTGTGATCTGCCCTGGGCTGATTTTGTGCAGACCAGCCAGACCCTGGTGTTCTACATGGGGCTGGTGGGCCTGCCGATTATCAGTCGGGAGTTGATCGCCCACGGCATGGCGCCGGATATGCCGGTTGCACTGGTGTCAAAGGGCACCACGCCGGAGCAGGAAGTCATTACCGGTACGCTGGAGACCATCGTGGGTATTATCGAAAACCGGGAAGTGGCCGCGCCCACGCTGGTGATTATTGGCGAGGTGGTCACCCTGCGCAACCGCCTGGACTGGCTGGGCGTACAACCCGAGCCATATTGAGTTTGGCCAAACATCAGGCACAAAAAAACCGGGCTGAATGAGCCCGGTTTTTTTATGCCTCGCGAATCGAATCAGTCGATTCGCTTGGGCAGTACGTCCTTGAGCTTTTCACGCATGGTGCGGATTGCTTTCTCGGTGGTTTCCCAGTCGATACAGGCGTCGGTCACAGACACGCCGTACTTCAGGTCTGCCAGGTTTTCCGGAATAGACTGGTTGCCCCAGTTGATGTTGCTTTCCACCATCAGGCTCTGGATAGACTTGTTGCCTTCCAGGATCTGGTGGGTAACGTCTTGCATTACCAGCGGCTGGATGGCCGGGTCTTTGCTGGAGTTGGCGTGGCTGCAGTCCACCATGATGGACTTGCGCAGATCGGCTTTCTCCAGCGCCTGCTCACACAGGGCAACGTTCACAGAGTCGTAGTTGGGCTTGCCTCCGCCACCGCGCAGTACTACGTGACCGTAGTTGTTGCCCTTGGTGCGGATGATGGCGCCTTTACCCTGCTGGTCGATGCCCAGGAAGCTGTGAGGGTGGGAGACCGACTTCATGGCGTTAACAGCAACATCCAGGCTGCCGTCGGTGCCGTTCTTGAAGCCGATAGCCATAGACAGGCCACTGCTCATTTCCCGGTGGGTCTGGGATTCCGTGGTACGGGCTCCGATGGCAGACCAGGCGATGGTGTCCTGCAGGTACTGCGGAGAAATCGGATCCAGCGCCTCGGTTGCCGTTGGCAGGCCCAGTTCATTGATATCCAGCAGCAGGCGACGGCCGATGTGCAGGCCCTGTTCGATGTCGAAGGTATCGTTCAGGTGCGGATCGTTGATCAGGCCTTTCCAGCCAACGGTGGTCCGCGGCTTTTCGAAGTAAACCCGCATCACCAGCAGCAGGGTATCGCTGACTTCGTCGGCCAGTTTCTTCAGTCGGTTGGCATAGTCCCGGGCAGCGTCCACGTCGTGGATAGAGCAGGGGCCAACTACAATGAACAGACGGTGGTCTTTGCCGTCCATGATGTCGTAGATTGCCTGACGGCCGTTGGCCACGGTTTCTGCAGCGGTATCTGAAAGCGGCAGTTCGCTTTTCAGGGCTTCAGGAGTGATCAGTGGTTCCTGGCTGGCCACGTTCAGGTTTTCCAGTTTCTTGCCCGACATCTTGTAGTGCTTCCCCGGTGACTGAAGATTAACGCAAATGGTGCCGGCAGGCGGTTGTCCGCCCGCCGGTGAGCTGGTTAGTCTGCGTTATTTGGCAGTGCTTTTCAACGGCGGTGCTCAGTCGTCCAGCGAACCCATGCCGGAGATATTGGCGCCGGCGTCTACGTACAGAATCTCGCCGGTGATACCGGAAGCCAGGTCAGACGACATAAACGCAGCGGCGTTACCTACTTCAATGGTGGTCACGTTACGACGCAACGGAGCGCGCTTGGCGTTCTCGCTCAGCATACGGCGGAAGCTGGCGATACCGGAGGCGGCCAGGGTCTTGATCGGGCCGGCAGAAATCGCGTTCACCCGGATGCCTTCTTCGCCCAGGCTGGCGGCCATGTAACGGACGTTGGCTTCCAGTGAGGCCTTGGCCAGGCCCATCACGTTATAGTTCTGCAGGACACGCTCGGCACCCAGGTAGCTCAGGGTCAGCAGGCTGCTGCCTTCGTGCATCATCTTGCGGGCACCCTTGGCCAGCGCCACGAAGCTGTAGGAGCTGATGTCGTGGGCAATCTTGAAGCCTTCGCGGGTGGTGACATCCACATAGTTGCCGTTCAGCTCGTGGGCCGGGGCAAAGCCAACGGCGTGGATGATGATGTCGATGTTGTCCCAGTGCTTGTTCAGCTCGGTGAACACATTCTCGATTTGCTCGTCGCTGGCGACATCGCAGGGCAGGGTGATAGTGCTGCCCCACTGTTCCGCGAATTTTTCAACGCGGGACTGCAGCTTTTCGTTCTGGTAGGTGAAGGCCAGTTCGGCGCCTTCACGGGCGAACGCCTCGGCAATGCCGTAAGCGATGGAATGCTTGCTGGCTACGCCAACAATCAGTGCTTTCTTGCCACTGAGAATTCCCATGGGTATCTGCTCCCTGTGTTCCTGTGATTTGCGCGTATTATCCCCGACCGGGGTACACGCGGGTAACGGTCAATTGGTCGTAGTCTGGTAGAAGAAGGCTGCGTTCAGCAATTCCCGGGTGTACGGCTGTTCCGGTTGCCGGAAAATCTTCTCCGCATCGCCGTACTCCACGATGCTGCCATGATGGAGCACCAGCAGTTTGTGGCTCAATGCCCGGACGACGGCCAGGTCATGGCTGATAAAGATATAGCTTAACCGATATCGCTGCTGTATATCCCGCAACAGTTCGATCACCTGTTTCTGCACGGTTCGGTCCAGCGCGGATGTCGGCTCGTCCAGGATAATCAGCTCAGGTTGCAGAACCAGGGCACGGGCGATGGCAATGCGCTGGCGTTGCCCACCGGAGAACTCATGGGGGTATCGGTGCCTGGCTTCCGGGTCCAGGCCGACATCCTGCAAGGCCCGGATGACACGGGCTTCGTGCTGGTCCTGGTTGTCCGGGTCGTGAATCGTCAGGCCTTCGCCAACAATTTCGGCAATGGACATGCGCGGGCTCAGGCTGCCGAACGGGTCCTGGAACACAATCTGGATACGCTTGCGCCAGGGCCGGAAGGCTTTCTGGGTGAGGTTGCCGATGTCGGTGCCACCCAGCTGGATGTTGCCGGTTGCGCCGGTAAGCTTTAACAAGGCGTGGCCGATGGTGGTCTTGCCACTGCCGCTTTCGCCGACAATGCCCAGGGTTTCCCCGGGGCGCACCGTGAAAGCCACGTCCCGAACGGCGTGGTAGCTCTCTTTTACCCGGCCAAACAGGTCCTTTTTGATGGGGAAGTGCACGTTCAGCTTATCGACTTTGATCAGCTCAGGGCCGCCGGTTTCTGCCGCAACCGGGTGTTCCGGTGGCTCCGCATCAATCAGCTTGCGGGTGTAGGGGTGGGATGGCGATTCAAACAGGATGGCGACCGGTGCTTCCTCGACCCGTTTGCCGCGCTCCATAACCACCACGTTATCGGCATACCGGCGCACCAGGCTCAGGTCATGGGTAATCAGCAGCATGGCCATACCGAGCTTCTGCTGCAGGGATTTAAGCAGTTCCAGCACCTGCTTCTGTACGGTGACATCCAGGGCGGTGGTGGGTTCGTCTGCAATCAGTAACTCCGGCTCGTTGGCCAGGGCCATGGCGATCATGACCCGTTGCTTCTGCCCACCAGAAAGCTGGTGCGGATAACTCTTGAGGCGACGTTCCGGTTCCGGAATGCCCACCAGCGCCAGTAATTCCATGCATCGCGCCCGGGCTTGCTCGCCCCGCAGGCCCATGTGCAGTTCCAGCGTTTCGGTGATCTGCTTCTCTACCGTGTGCAGCGGGTTCAGGGAGGTCATGGGCTCCTGGAAGATCATGCTGATCTTCCGCCCCCGGATTTGCCGCAACCGTTTTTCCGGGGCCTTCAGAAGGTCTTCGCCCTGATAGGTGATGCTGCCAGACGGATAGTCGGCGTGGCGCTCGTCCAGAAGGCGCAGTACCGACAGGGCGGAAACCGACTTACCGGAACCGCTTTCACCCACCAGCGCCAGGGTCTGGCCTTTGTTGATGGATAGCGACAGGTCGTCCACCACCAGCGGGCCCTTGTCGAAACGGATGGAAAGCCCCGAGATGTTCAGTAGTTCGCTCATATCAGTTCTTTCTCGGGTCAAAGGCATCACGCACGGCTTCGCCGGTAAACACCAGCAAGGTCAGCATCACGGACAAAGACACGAACGCCGAAATGCCCAGCCAGGGTGCGTGCAGGTTGGACTTGCCCTGGGCGATCAGTTCCCCCAGGGATGGCGACCCGGATGGCAGGCCGAAACCCAGGAAATCCAGTGAGGTCAGGCCGGTAATGGCACCGGTCAGGATAAAGGGCAGGAAGGTGAGGGTGGCGACCATGGCGTTGGGCAGTATGTGCCGGAACATGATGTGACGGTTCTCCAGGCCCAGGGCACGGGCAGCCTTCACGTACTCGAAGTTTCGGGCCCGCAGGAACTCGGCGCGCACCACATCTACCAGCCCCATCCAGCTGAACAGCAGCATGATGCCCAGCAGCCACCAGAAATTGGGTTGCACAATGGCTGACAGGATAATCAGCAGGTAGAGCATGGGCAGGCCGGACCAGATTTCGATGAACCGTTGCCCGAACAGGTCAACCTTACCGCCGTAATAGCCCTGAATGGCCCCCACGATCACGCCTACAACACAGCTGGCAATGGTGAGGGTCAGGCCGAACACCACGGAAATCCGGAAACCATAGATAACGCGGGCGGCGACATCCCGGCCCTGGTCATCGGTACCCAGCCAGTTCTCGGCACTGGGGGGCGCTGGTGACGGTACATCCAGGTCGTAGTTGATGGTGTTGTAGCTGAAGCGGATCGGTGGCCAGATCATCCAGCCTTTAGCGTTGATTTCCCCGGCGATAAAATCATCCCGGTAGTCCGTTTCGGTGGGCAGGAAGCCGCCAAAGGTTTCCTCCGGTACGTTCTGTACTACCGGGAAATACCAGTCGCCCTGATAGGACACCATCAACGGCTTGTCGTTGGCGATCAGCTCGGCGGCCAGGGACAGGCCAAATAGCAACAGGAACACCCACAGGCTCCAGTAGCCGCGCCGGTTGGCCTTGAAGTTACTAAGCCGTCGCTTCTGTATGGGAGAGAGTGTTGGCACTACGCACCCTCCCGGCTTTCAAAGTCGATACGGGGGTCCACCAGCACGTAGGTAATGTCGCTGATCAGCTTCAGGACCAGGCCCATCAAGGTGAAGATGTACAGGGTGCCGAAGATGACCGGGTAATCCCGATTGAGGGCGGCCTCGAAACCCAGCAAGCCCAGCCCGTCCAGGGAGAAGATAACTTCAATCAGCAGGGAACCGGTAAAGAACAGCGACACCAGTACCCCGGGCAGGCTGGCAATCACAATCAGCATGGCGTTACGGAATACATGGCCGTAAAGCACCTGTTTTTCCTCAAGGCCCTTGGCCCTGGCCGTAACCACGTACTGCTTGCCGATTTCATCCAGGAAGGAGTTCTTGGTGAGCAGGGTCAGGGTGGCAAAGCCGCCAATGACGTTGGCGGTTACCGGCAGGGCCAGGTGCCAGAAGTAGTCACCAATCTTCTGGTACCAGGTCATCTGCTCGAAATCGGCGGAGGTCAGCCCCCGCAGCGGGAACCAGTCGAAGTAACTGCCACCGGCAAACAGTACGATCAGCAGGATGGCGAACAGAAAGCCGGGGATGGCGTAGCCCACCACGATGGCGGAACTGGTCCAGACGTCGAAGCGCGAACCGTCCGAGACCGCTTTGCGAATACCCAGGGGAATAGAGATCAGATAAATGATGAGGGTAGACCAGAGCCCCAGGGATATCGAAACGGGCATT
Organism: Marinobacter sp. G11; assembly: GCF_021282325.1. Lineage (NCBI taxonomy): Bacteria > Pseudomonadati > Pseudomonadota > Gammaproteobacteria > Pseudomonadales > Marinobacteraceae > Marinobacter > Marinobacter sp. G11. The sequence goes on along the minus strand of NZ_JAJSPB010000002.1, from coordinate 154,907 downwards.
TTGTCGATGATCAGTTCGATGACCGTACGATCCCGGAAGAAAGACTCGCCGAAATCGAAGGTGGCGTAGTCCTTTAACATCATCAGAAAACGTTCATGGGCGGGCTTGTCGAAGCCGTACATTGCCTCGATTTCTTGCAGCAGTTCCGGAGGCAGGCCCCGGGAACCCCGGCTGTCAGAAGAGCCCGACGCCACCTCGCCGCCGGTGTCCCCGCCACCGGCCCGGGCCAGGGCGCTGCCGCCATGGCCTTCCATTTCAGCGATCAGCTGTTCTACAGGTCCGCCGGGCGCCGCCTGCACGATAATAAAGTTCAGCAGCATTATCCCGACCAGGGTCGGGATAATCAGGGCCAGCCTGCGGAGTATGTAAATGCCCATTGAGGGGAGGAGTCCTTCCGTTACTGCTGTGGAATAAACCGGCGGGTCAGGGTTTGACCCACCAGTTGTTCAGGTCGATACCGTTTTTCGGTGTGACCTCCGGGCGCTGCAGTTTGTTCCAGTACGCAACCCGGTCCCTGGTCAGGTGCCAGTGGGGGATCACATAGTGGCCGTGCAACAATACCCTGTCCAGGGCGCGGACGCGGTGCACCAGTTCGTCCCGGTCCGGTGCCTGGATGACCATCTCCACCAGGCGGTCCACCACCGGGTCACTCACACCCATGTAGTTGCGGGAACCGGACACATCCACGTTGGATGAGTGCCAGTATTCACGCTGCTCATTGCCCGGAGAATCGGACTGGGGCAATACCTGGGTGATCATGTCGAAATCGAAATCCCGTACCCGCTGAACATACTGGTTGCTGTCCACCAGCCGCACGGATACGTCAATCCCGAGGCGCTCAAGGTTCTGCCGGAAGGGCAGGACAACGCGCTCGAAACTTTTCTGAAACAGCAGCACCTCAAAGGCCAGTGGCTTGCCGGTTTCCGCGTGCACCATCTTGCCGTCGCGGACGCTGTAGCCGGCTTGCTGCAGCAGTTGCATGGCCGTGCGCAGGTTATCCCGCATGGAGGTGCCGTCACCGGTCGTCGGAGGCGTGTAGGTCTCGGTGAAAACAGCCGGGGTCAGCTGATCCCGGAACGTCTCGAGAATCTCCAGCTCGCGGCCGGAGGGCAAGCCGGAGGAGGCCAGGTCGCTGTTCTCGAAATAGCTGTCGGTGCGGGTGTACTGATCGAAGAACAGGTTGCGGTTGGCCCATTCAAAGTCAAAGGCATAGGCCAGGGCCCTGCGTACCTTCGGGTCTTTGAACACTGCTTTGCGAGTGTTGAAGACAAAGCCCTGCATGCCGCTGGGGCGGTGGTGTTCAACCGCTTCCTTGGTGATTTCGCCGTTGTCGAAGCCGCGCCCGGTGTAGGCAGTGGCCCAGTTCTTGGCTGAGGTCTCCACCCGCAAATCGAAGTTGCCGGCCTTGAAGGATTCCAGGGCGACGGTATCGTCGTTGTAGTACTCGTACTTGATGCGATCAAAATTGAAACGGCCCTTGCGGATGCCCAGGTCTTCCGCCCAATAGTCATCGACCCGCTCATAGGTTACCGAGCGCCCGGCCTCGTAGCTGTCGATGCGGTATGGGCCGCTGCCAACCGGGACATCCAGGCCGTTACCTTCGAACTTGCGGTCGGCCCAGTAGTGGGCCGGCATCACAGGCATTTGCCCGAGGATCAGGGGTAGTTCACGGTTTTCGGTTGCACCGAAATCAAAGCGGATACGATGGCTGTTTTCGACGGTGACCTTGCTCACGTCCGCATAGTAGTTGCGGTAAAAAGGGTGGCCTTCGGTGGTGAGTATCCGGTACGAGAATTCAACGTCTTCGGCGGTAATGGGTTCACCGTCCTGGAAGCGGGCCTGCTCCCGCAGGTTAAAGATCACGTAGCTGCGGTCTTCCGGTACTTCAACGCTCCCGGCGATCAGTCCGTATTCGGAAAACGGTTCGTCGGCAGAGGATTCCAGGAGGGTGTCGTAAACGTAGGTACTGACGCCAGCTGCCGCAACACCCCGGATAACAAACGGGTTGAAGCTGTCGAAGCCGTTGGCGACCACAGACATACGCAGGGTTCCGCCCTTCGGGGCGTCCGGATTTACGTAGTCAAAGTGGCTGAAATCTTCCGGATACTTCAGCTCGCCGTGCATGGCAATGCCGTGCACGGGAGCGGGATTCGAAGCCGCCGGGGTTTCCGCAACGGTGGTTGCTGCGGTGGCCATCAGGGCCAGGGAGGTGAAAATACTGGTCAGTGAAAAGGCGGCTTTCCGTGTTTTTATCATGGTTCTCGCACGTTAAGGGCTGTTTCTTATGTCAACGTAGAGTACCAGACTTTGTCCGGGTTGCAGATAACGCTTGGTATTAAGATCGTTCCATGATGCGATGTCCCGCACATTCACCGAGAAACGGCTGGCAATGGCAGACAGTGAGTCGCCACTGCGGACCCGGTAGCCCACCTTGCGAACCATCGCCTTGCTGCGGGCGGAGTTGTTGGAGGCAACGGTGGGTTGTGCGTTCTTGGACCAGATAACCAGCTTCTTGCCGGGAATCAGCGGGTCGCCGGGGGCCATGCCGTTCCAGGCAGCCACTTCACGCACCGATACCCGGTGTTCGCGGGCGATGTCCCAGAAGGTGTCACCGGAACGCACGGTATAGGAAACCTTGTTGCCATCCCGCTTGCGTGACTGGGTGCGCTGCAGGCGCTGGGACTGGCTCAGGGCATAGGCATCAGCGCCGCGGGTTGAGGATGGAATCAGCAGGCTCTGGCCAATGCGGATCAGGTCGGAATCCAGTTTGTTCACCTGGCGCACCACGGACGTAGTCGTGCCGAACTTCCGGGCGATGCTGTTCAGGTTGTCGCCCTTGCGGACCTTGTAGTTCTGCCAGGATACACGCTGTTCTTTCGGGAAATTCGCCAGGGCCTGGCGGAACTCTCCGGCATTCTGTTTCGGAACCAGGAGACGGTGCGGGCCTTCCGGATTGGTGGCCCAGCGATTGTAAGACGGGTTCAGCAGGTAGATTTCATCAATATCCACCCCGGCCAGCTCGGCAGCCTGTGCCAGGTCCAGCTGTGAGCCGGTATCCACCACTTCGAAGTAGGGCTCGTCGTCCAGTGCTGGCAACTCGATGCCATAGGCTTCGGGGTTGTCGAAGATCTTGGCCAGTGCAATCAGCTTGGGCACATAGTGGCTGGTTTCCTTGGGCAGTGACAGAGACCAGAAATCCGTCGGCTTTCCAGCATTCCGGTTACGCCGCATGGCGCTGGATACGGTGCCGCCACCGGCATTATAGGCGGCCAGGGCGAGGGTATAGTCACCGTCAAACCGCTTCGCTAGACGGTCCAGGTAGGTCAGGGCTGCGTCGGTTGCTTCCAGCACATCACGGCGGTCGTCGTGCCACCAGCTTTGGGTCAGGCCGAAGTATTTGCCGGTAGAAGGAATGAACTGCCAGAGGCCGGCTGCCCGGCCATGGGAATAGGCAAACGGGTCGAACGCACTTTCGACAATCGGAAGCAGGGCCATTTCTGTCGGCAAACCCCGTGCCTCGGTTTCTTCCACAATATGGTGCAGGTAACGGGAGCCCCGTTCGACAACCCGCTTGATGTAGCTCGGGTGGCGGGCGTACCAGTCGAGTTGCGATTTGACCCTGGCGTTGTCGACAGCGTGGTCCATGGCGAAACCTGAACGCATCCGGTCCCAAAGGTCCTGGCTGTCGGCACTGGCATCTGCCCGGGTTTTCGGATCATCCAGCTTTTGCCGGGCATCCTTCGCCTTGGCGCGCAGTTCCGGGGATATGGCGTCATCCAGCGGGGCATCCGTGGCTTCATCGCTATTGCCGGCAGCCACCGAGGCTTTCAGGTCTTCGTCTCCCCGGGCTACCACTACCTTCTCGGAATCCACCGGGTTGCCTTGCTGGTCAGTGTCCGATCCGAACCAGGCTGATGGGGAGTTCCAGTTCTCCATGATCTGGGGACTGCTGCAGGCAGAAAGCAGCGAGGAAGCGAGTAACACATATGAGAGTCGTTTGACCGGCATAAAAGAGTTCCGAGTAGCGCCGGCAGCGTCATGTATAAAGGGCCGGCAGAAATGACTGGTTACGGTCGATAGCAGGTTGGGATTCTAAGAAAGCCCTTTCACGGCGGTCAAGAATTGCCGTGTTACAGCTGTGACAAGAACTGTTAACCGGCAGCGCCGGAAAGGATCAGAAATGATCCTTTCCGTGCCGGACTGCTGCAAAAATTTCGCTGTCCGAGCCAGAGGGCAAACCCTGCTCAGCGCAGTACCGATGGGCAGCTTCTGCCACTGCCGGGTCGTCCCAGCGCAGGAACAGGTTCAGCGATTTCTCGGCGGCTATGGTTGAGGGCACGGTGGGCAGGCCCTGGTCACGGCGTGCCTGGCACTGTTGCTCGAAATCCGCGAGGGCCTGGTCGTCGGGCAACCAGCTGCGGGCAAAGCGCAGGTTGGCCAGGGTGTATTCATGGGCGCAATACACGGCTGTATCCCCGGGCAGGTCCCGGAGGGTACTCAGGGACTGGTGCATTTGCTCCGCCGTGCCTTCGAACAAGCGACCACAACCGCCAACAAACAAGGTGTCGCCACAAAACAGTACCGGCTTGCCATCGACCTGTGTGGGGCTGAAATAAGCCAGGTGGTCGAGGGTGTGGCCCGGCACGGCCAGCACGTCAAAGGTCAGCCCCTGCCAGATAACTTCGTCACCGGGGTGAACCGGGTGATTGCTGCCCTTGAACGGGGATTCCGCCGGCCCGACCACGCGCACGTCTGGCCATGTCTGCTGCAGGTCTTTGATGCCGCCGACGTGGTCCGGGTGATGGTGGGTAACCAGGATGGTGTCTGCAACCAGGTTGTTGGCGACCAGGTAGTCCTTCACCGGCTGAGCCTGCCCAGGGTCTACAATCAGTGCCTTGCCGGTCTCCTGGTCTGCCAGGCACCAGATATAGTTGTCTGAAAACGCCGGAATCGGGTGAATACTGAACATGGTGACCCCATGTGCTCGATGAATGTGCCTGTTATGATAATGCAACCGTGCTGTCATCCCAAGAAGCGCGCCCGCGAATCCGGCCCGGAACAGGGGCGCTGATGTTGGAGAAATCCTGGTGAAAGGTTTGCAGCCTGTAGATTATTCCGCACGCCACGAAAGTTTCGAGCGCTGGATACAGACCCCGCTTGGCCGCGCCCTGCTGGCCAGCCAGCGGCGTGTCCTTGACCATCACCTGGATGGATTAACCGGCGCCCGGCAATTGCAGGTGGGGCTGAGCCATCGATTGCCCCTGGCCAGCGGTACCGACTTCTCCCAGAAAATTATCACCACGCCAGCCTGGTATACCCACATGCCGGACGGCGTAGCGGTTTGCGATGCGGACGAGTTGCCGTTTCCCGGGGATTCCATGGACCTGGTCATCCTGCACCACACTGCCGACTTTTCGCCGGATCCACACCAGGTGCTCCGGGAGTCGGCCCGGGTTTTGCGGGGAGAAGGGCACCTGGCTTTGATCGGATTTAACCCGCTCAGTCTCTGGGGCGCGCGCAAGCTTGTTTCCCGGCATCAGCTTGGCCCATGGGGCGGTCGTTTTCTGCTCCGGGCGAGGATGGAAGACTGGCTCAGGTTGCTGGGGTTTCAGCTGGAGGGCAGTGCCACGTTTTTCTGTACGCTTCCGCTGCAAAGAAAGGGCAACTATATAAGCCGGCAAAGCAAAGACCTGGATTGTCATGGACATTTCCTGCCAGTCGGGGCCTATTACTGTATCCTTGCCCGCAAACGTGTCTATGCCCGGTTGCAGCGGCGGGTGCCCTGGCGCAAAACACGGGTCGTGTCGTTACCCGGGGCTGTGGGTTCCCACGGAACCTGCGCCAGTACCGGCACGGTAAAGAAACAGCAGAACAGTTCAGGAGTGTGAATGGCCGGCAAGGTAGTGATGTATACCGATGGTGCCTGTAAAGGTAACCCGGGCCCCGGCGGGTGGGGTGTATTGTTGCGTTATGGCGATGCCTGCAAAACCATGCACGGCGGAGAGGCGCAAACCACCAATAACCGTATGGAACTCATGGCCGCCATTCAGGGCTTGAGGGCGTTGAAGCGGGAGTGTGAGGTGGAACTGTACACCGATTCCCAATACGTCCGTAAAGGCATCACCGAATGGATGGCCGGCTGGAAGCGTAACGGCTGGAAAAACTCGGCCAAAAAACCGGTTAAAAACGCCGACCTCTGGCAGGAGCTTGATGCTGAAGCCGCCCGGCACAAAGTAAGCTGGCACTGGGTCAAAGGGCATTCCGGCCACCCGGATAACGAGCTGGCGGATGAGCTGGCGAATCGTGGCGTGGCTGAGTTGTCCGGCAGCTGAACCGGCATTTTCTAAAGTCTGATGGGTATTTCTGAAGGTAAGCAATGAGACAGATCGTACTGGATACCGAAACAACGGGTATTGATCCCAACGACGGCCACCGGATTATCGAGATTGGTTGTGTTGAGGTGGTCGAGCGGGAGCTGACGGGCAGGAACTACCACGTTTACATCAATCCGGAACGGGAAGTGGAAGCCGAAGCCATAACCGTTCACGGCATTACCAATGAATTCCTGACAGACAAACCGAAATTTGCGGAGATTGCCGACGAGTTCTTCGAATTCATCAAGGGCGCAGAGCTGGTCATTCATAACGCGGCGTTCGACGTCGGTTTCATGGATTCCGAGTTTGCCCGCCTGAAGCCTGTCCGCAAAACGGCAGACCACTGCGGTATTGTCGATACCCTGGCTATCGCCCGGGCCAAGCATCCGGGCCAGAAGAACAACCTGGACGCACTCTGTAAGCGTTACGGCGTGGATAACAGCAACCGTGACCTGCACGGCGCTTTGCTGGATGCCGAGATCCTGGCCGATGTCTATCTGCTGATGACCGGCGGCCAGACCGCGTTGTCACTGGACAGCGGGACCGGTGACGACGGCAGCGCCGGGGGGCTGCGCAGGATCAGTTCAGAGCGCCAGCCGCTGGCCGTTGTGCGCGCCAGTGATGAAGAAGCCGAAGCCCATGAGGCATTCATGGCAATGATGGAAAAACAGGCCGGCGGAACGGTCTGGAGCAAGTTACAGGGAGCAGAATGAGAACTGGGTCAGGGTGTACCAAATGTTACATTCCGGCTTTCTTGAGGTACTTGAATTCTGTGTTATAAGTAATGGGAAGTTCGCCAGTTTTTTGGTAACTGATTATTCTTTGTAAGGAAGCAGGAAACGTTTATGGTTCAATCGTCTCTGGCGACGAAATCGCAGTCGTTTGATCTGGTCAAAAGCGAAATCGAACAGACCATCAAGCAGGCCGAGGCCAGCCTTGAACGTTTCCAGGAAAACCGCGAGAGCGGGGAAGACCTGCAAAACTGTGTCGATTACCTGAACCAGCTTCGCGGCATTTTCCTGTTGGTGGAGCTGCGCGGTGGCACCCTGCTTTGCCAGGAAGCCGTCAGCCTGGCCAACGATGTACCTGTTGGCGCCAACGACGACAAAAACATTCTCCTGACCACTCTCAGCGGTGCGCTGTTTATCCTTCGCCGCTATGTGGAGTATTACCACCAGCAGCGGGAAGACCATCCCGAACTGTTGCTGCCGGTGATAAACGATCTGCGCGAAGCCCGCCGCGAAAAACCTTATCCCGAATCCTGCTTTTTTGACCTGGAGGTCAGGGAGCGTCCGGATTTCTGCAAGGGCAAGGCGATTCAGCCGCTGGAAGGTGGCGAAGCGGAATACGAAATCCTTGCCCGGCGCATGCGCCTGACCTTCCAGGTGGCGTTGCTGGGTGTTCTCCGGGACAGGAACGAAGTGGTCAGCAAAAAACTGATCGCCCGCTCGGCCCGGGGCTTTGCAAGGTTATGCCAGGGCGCACCCATGGGGCAGATGTGGTGTTTGCTGGCCACCGTGGCGGACACCATGCTCGACCGGGCGATGGTGTTCAACAAAGCTCGCAAGCGGCTGCTGATGCGTATTGAGAAATACGCCCGTGAAGTGGTGTATGTGGGCAAGGTTGCTACCGCAAAAGACGCTCCTGACTCCCTGATTCGTGACCTGGTCTACCTGCTGTACCGCAGTGGTTCCGGCAACCCGGAAGTCGCTGAAGTCTTGTCGGCCTGGCAGGTAGCACCGTCTGATTTTCCGGACTCCCTTCTGGAAGCCCACTCCCGCCGGTTATACGGCCCGGGTTCCGATGTCCTGAAATCCCTGTCGGAAGCGCTGCAGGAAGAGCTGAACCAGCTCAAGGACAAACTGGATATCATCGAGCGGGGCATCGAGCCAGACCTGGCTGAACTGGTGTCCATTGCCGAGTCTCTCGAACGCCTGGCCAATACCCTGGTGATGCTCGACCTGAACCGTCTGGCGGGTGTTGCCCGTGAAGAAGCTGGCAAGCTTCGCCAGTGGCAAAAAGAGGATCGCTTGCCGGAGGAAGACGAACTATATCGCCTGGCCGATTCGGTGCTGGGTATTGAAGACGCGGTGATGCAGATTGTGTCCCGTGGTATTACCTCAGAAACCGACGCCCTGGCTACCAGTGAGCGCAAAGCAGAAGAGTCGATTTACCTGCAGGAAGCGGTCTGGGTGGTAGCAGAGGAAGCCCGAAGTGCACTGACCCTGGCCAAGCGGGCGATTACCGCGTTTATTGAATCTGATTACGACAAGCTGCACCTGGCAAACCTGCCCGGAACATTGCGAAGCATCTGGGGTGGCCTGGTGATGGTCAACGATCCGCAGGCCGCGGATGTGATCGCACGCGTTGCGGCTTCTATTCAGGAGCGGCTGCTGGATGCCCGCGAAGCGCCGGTTTCCCAGGTGCTGGAAGCGCTGGCGGATGCTCTGACCTCGCTGGAATACTACATTGAAAGCATCGGCCGCCGGGAAGATCGCAATACCGATCTTCTGAAGCTGGCGGAATCATCGCTGGATGACGTAGGGCTGTAACAGCCGGCCCGTTTTTAGGGCTTTTGTCCAGCCACAAAAAAACCTGCGACTTGCGCAGGTTTTTTTGTAGAGCGTTCGGCAGGGGATTAGCCCATGTTGAACAGTTCACCCAGCTTGGTAGCCAGCATCATGTCGCCTTCGGCGCGCAGCTGACCAGCCATGAATGCTTGCATGCCGTCAGTTTCGCCGGAAACAATGCCCTGAAGGGTTTCAGAGTTCATGATCAGGGTAACGGAAGGATCATCGTGGGCACCTTCGTTCATCTTGCAGGTACCGTCGTTGATTTCCAGGTTGTAGGTCTTGTCGTCTTCGATATCGAATTGGAAGACCAGGTCCAGGCCCTGTGCCGCGTCTGCGTTGAAGTTCTTTTCCAGCTTTTCAAATACCTGAGCTACAGACATTGTTTTACCCTTTTTGGTGGTTGTCTTGTCATGGTGACTTCGCAATTCGACTTTATGGGCACAGAGGGTGTGTGTCAAGCTTGATCGAACGCTTGTTTTAATTTTCTTTCGGGCTTATCACACTTGGCCCGAGCGGGTACACTCTTGGCTTTGCGAAACACTTCCGGAGACTGCATTTTGGAATTTCTCACCGAATACGGCCTGTTCCTTGCCAAGGTTGCCACCTTCGTTGTGGCGGCCATCATTCTTGCCTCTATTATCTTTTCAGCTGCCCATCGTGATCGCGATGACCACGAAGGTGAAGGTGAGCTGAAAATCCGCAAGCTGAACGACCAGTACCGCAAGTTAAAAGAGTCTATCCAGACCCGCCTGATGTCCGATGCGGAATACAAGAGCTGGTCGAAGAAGAAAAAGAAAGAAGACAAAGCCGAGAAAAAAGCCGCAAAAAGCAGCAGTAAGGAAGGTGAGGGTGAGCAGCCCGGCAAGCCACGGATCTATGTGATCGACTTTGATGGTGACATCAAGGCCAGCGACACCGACACCCTGCGCCGTTCAGTGTCGGCGGTGCTCAGTGTGGCAGACCCGAAAACCGATGAGGTGGTGGTGCGCCTTGAAAGTGGCGGCGGCCTGGTACACGCCTACGGCCTGGCTGCTGCGCAGCTGGACCGCATCCGCAGCAAGGGCGTTCCGCTGACGGCCTGTGTCGATAAGGTGGCTGCCAGTGGCGGTTATATGATGGCCTGCGTCGCAGACAAAATTATTGCCTCTCCGTTTGCAGTGCTGGGCTCTATAGGCGTGGTAGCACAGCTGCCCAACTTCCACCGGTTCCTGAAAAAGAACGACGTGGACTTCGAAGTGCTGACAGCCGGTGAGCATAAACGCACCCTGACCGTGTTTGGTGAGAACACCGACAAAGGCCGCCAGAAGTTCCTGGAAGACCTCGAAGACACCCACGGCCTGTTCAAGGAATACGTCAGTGAGCGCCGTCCTGACCTGGATATCCAGGCGGTGGCGAACGGTGACATCTGGTTTGGCAAGCGGGCGCTGGAGGTCAAACTGATTGACGAGATCAAAACCTCAGACGAATACCTGATCGAGGCTTGTGATCGGGGGGATGTCGTGTCGGTATCTTTCCAGCGCAAGCGGACACTGCCGGAAAAACTCGGGCTGGCCACCAGTGCCGCGCTCGAGCACACCGTCTGGAAAGTGCTGAGCGCGTTCCGTAACCAGAAGATCCAGTAGCGGGCTTCCTCAGGAAGCCCGGCGGCGGAACAGCGGCACGTCTGTGTCGGCTGCCGCCTGGTAGGTCTGGGAGAAGAAGTTCAGGCAGCGGGCTGCCTTGGTGGCGTCTTTGTCAGCCCGAAGCACAAAGGCATCGAAGCCGCAGCGTTTCATAAACTGGAGCTGATCAAGCAGCACGTCACCTATGGCCCGCAGCTCGCCGCTGTATCCGTACCTTTCCCGCAGCAAGCGGCCAATGCTGTAGCCCCGTCCATCCACGAAGCGTGGGAAGTTAACGGCTATTACCGGCAGCTGGTTGGCTTTGTCGGCCAACAGTTCTGGTTCGTGATGGCTGTCGAACCATACGCCGATATCTTTCCGCCCGGCATAGTGTTCAGCGCCGGCCAGCCAGAGATCCACCGGGATCAGTGCCGGCTGGCCCTCTGGAATGGCCAGCGATTCGCCGGCTTCCGGGCGGGCAACCACGGCCCAGTTGTCGTTACGAAGGGTGCCGTCAACGGCAATGACATCAGGCATAAACCCGCTCCTTGAAAGGATCAAGACCGACCCGGCGATAGGTGTCCAGGAAAGTCTCTTCTTCTGTGCGTTTCTCAACAAACACGTCAATAATCTTCGCAACCACATCGGGCATTTCTTCCCGGGCAAATGATGGCCCAAGGATCTTGCCGATGGCGGCGTCGTGATGGGAAGCACCACCAAGGCTTACCTGATAGAACTCTTCGCCCTTCTTGTCGACACCCAGGATGCCGATATTGCCGACATGGTGATGGCCGCAGGCATTCATGCAGCCGGAGATGTTCAGGTCGATCGGGCCCAGGTCGTACAGGAAATCCAGGTTGTCAAAGCGGCGCTGAATGGCTTCCGCGATGGGGATCGACTTGGCATTGGCCAGGGCGCAGAAGTCGCCACCCGGGCAGCAGATGATGTCGTTCAGGGTGTGCAGGTTGGCGGTGGCAAAGCCCATCGGGGTAATGCGCTGCCAAAGCTCGAACAGGCGGTCCTGGCGTACATCTGCAAGGACAATGTTCTGTTCATGGGTGGCCCGGACTTCGCCGAAGCTGTACTCGTCGGCCAGGTCTGCAATGTCTTCCAGCTGGGCGTCTGTTACATCGCCCGGAGGTGTGCCGGTTTTCTTGAGGGTCAGGGTGACGATGGCGTAACCGGGCTTCTTGTGCTCGTCCACGTTGTGGGTCAGCCACTTGTCGAATTCCCGGTTCTCAAAACGTTGCTTGCCCAGCAGGTCGCTGGCGTTTTCCAGTGTTTGATAGTCCGGCTCGGTAAAGTAGCCCTGAAACTTCGTGATCGCGTCAGGGGTGAGACGGGTGGGGGAATCCTTGATCTGTGCCCACTCAGCCTCGACCTTTTCGGCGAACCCGGCCGGTGTCAGGGCTTTTACCAGAATCTTGATACGCGCCTTGAACTTGTTGTCCCGGCGGCCATAGCGGTTGTACACCCGAACGATGGCCTCGAGGTAAGTGAGCAGGTCCAGTTCCGGCAGGAACTCCCGGATAACGGGCCCAACCATGGGGGTGCGGCCGAGACCGCCGCCGGCGTGTACCCGGAAACCCAGCTCACCCTGTTCATTCCGGACCAGTTGCAGGCCGATGTCATGAATCTGGATGGCGGCCCTGTCGGTCTTCTCCGAAGCGTTCACTGCAATCTTGAACTTGCGGGGCAGGAAGGCGAATTCCGGATGAAAGGTAGACCACTGCCGGATGATTTCGCAGTAGGGCCGCGGATCGGCAATTTCGTCCGCCTGCACGCCGGAGAACTGGTCTGTGGTGGTGTTACGAATGCAATTGCCGCTGGTCTGGTTGGAGTGCATCTCTACCTCTGCCAACTCGGCCAGGATATCCGGCACCTCTTCCAGTTTTGGCCAGTTCAGCTGGATGTTGGTCCGGGTGGTTACATGTGCGTAGCCACGGTCGTAATCCCGCGTAATCCGCGCCAGCCGTCGTAATTGTTCGGAGCGCAGCATACCGTAGGGTACGCAGATGCGAAGCATTGGGGCATGACGCTGAACATAAAGGCCGTTCTGGAGGCGAAGGGGAAGAAACTCCTCTTCGGAAAGCTCACCGGCCAGTGCGCGTTCGGTCTGATCCCGGAACTGGGCCACACGCTCGGCTGCGATTTGCTTGTCGTGTTCATCGTAAACGTACATAGGGTAACGTCCTGCCTGCTACATCAAAGAGTCTTCTGATATCGGGCTCGAAAATAGGGAGCGCCTTATTCCTGTGGGGCAGGATATCACCGGCTTTTTATTCTCAAAATGATTATTTCAACATAACATTATCGATTCAGGCGATAAGGGCGGCGCTGAAGGGCTGGACGAATATCAATTTACTGCTTAAATGAAGGGCGTACGCGAAGAACAAAAACCAATAAAGAGAGGTGAAGGTAGCCATGAGCAAATCTGCAGGTTCAGACAGCAAGGTCGATGCCGTAGCAGCCGTTCTTTTAGTCGTGTTAACTGTGTCGTTTGCCGTAATCTGGGTGGCTGGCCAGTAGGTTACTACTGACCGGCCAGTACCAGGTTCACCACAAGGATCAGGCCGCCTACGAAGGCGGCCGTAAACAGCAGCCCCGCGATAATGTAGGGGGCGGGGCTGTAGCTTGAGAAGTCTTCCTGCCGCCGGCGGTCGGATTGCACACCGAGGGCGCCGGCCAGGATGCTTTGCATGATTTTCAGAACACCCGGCGAACCGGTTTTTTGGTCTTCGTTGTCCTTTTTGTTTTTGTTGGCAACGTCAGTCATGGTTTACCGCCCTGATTTATTCTGCGGGATCATAGGCCAGGCTCGGCATCAGCCAGCGTTCGGCTTCCGCTTTTGACAGCCCCTTGCGTTCAGCATAGTCCTCAACCTGGTCCACGCCAATTTTACCCACGGCAAAGTACTTGGAGTCCGGGTGCGCGAAATACCAGCCGGAAACCGCAGCGGTCGGGAACATGGCGAAATGTTCCGTTAGCTCGAGGCTGGTGTTGGCGGTGGCATCCAGCAGTTTGAACAGGGTGGCTTTTTCCGTGTGGTCCGGGCAGGCCGGATAGCCTGGGGCCGGGCGAATACCCCGGTAACGTTCCTTGATCAGGTCTTCATTGGCCATCTGCTCGTCATTGGCGTAACCCCAGAACTCCTTGCGAACCCTTTCGTGCATGCGCTCGGCAAAGGCTTCGGCCAGGCGGTCCGCCAGGGCCTGAACCATGATGGCGCTGTAGTCGTCGTGGGCGTTCTTGAACTCGGTGGTGAGTTCGTCCACGCCAATGCCGGTGGTGACCGCAAAGCCGCCCACATAGTCACCCAGGTGCGAACTCTCCGGGGCCACGAAATCAGACAGGGCCATCATCGGCTTGCCCGGGGCCTTCTCATCCTGCTGGCGCAGGTGGTGCAGGGTGGTGAGTTCCTCGGTGCGGGTCTCGTCGGTGTACACCACGATGTCGTCGCCCCGGCGGTTGGCCGGCCAGAAGCCGATCACGCCACGGGCACTGATCCGCTTCTCCTCAATCATCTGCTTGAGCAGTTTCTGGGCGTCGTCGAACAGGTTGCGGGCGGCTTCTCCACGCTTGGGGTCGTCGAAAATCGCCGGGTACTTGCCGGCAATGTCCCAGGAAATGAAGAACGGCGTCCAGTCGATGTATTCCGCCAGTTCGTTCAGGTCATAGTCTTCGAACACCCGCACGCCGGTAAACGCCGGCTTGGGCGGCTGGTAGTTTTCGAAATCAATCTCCGGCGCCCGTGCCCGGGCTTCTTTCAGGGATACCAGCTTGGTGCGGTCGCCACGGTTCTTGCGGCGCTCACGGATTTCGTCGTATTCGGTGCGGGCTGCTTCCACAAAGGCCGGCTTGGCGGTCTTGCTCAGCAGTTGTGACGCCACGTTGACGCAACGGGAGGCATCGGACACGTACAGGGCAATGTCGTTCTTGTAGTGAGGCTCAATCTTGACCGCAGTATGGGCCTTGGAGGTGGTGGCACCACCGATCATCAGCGGAATCTTGAAGTCCAGCCGCTGCATTTCACGGGCAACGTGCACCATTTCGTCCAGCGATGGAGTGATCAGGCCGCTCAGGCCGATGATGTCGACGTTTTCTTCCTTTGCTTTTTCCAGGATCTTGTCGCAGGGCACCATCACGCCCATGTCGATCACTTCGTAGTTGTTGCACTGGAGCACCACGCCCACGATGTTCTTGCCGATGTCGTGCACATCGCCTTTCACCGTGGCCATCAGGATCTTGCCCTTGGCTTGCTGGTCTTCGGTTTTTTCCGCCTCGATGTACGGAATCAGGTGGGCGACCGCCTGCTTCATAACCCGGGCGCTTTTCACCACCTGGGGCAGGAACATCTTGCCATCGCCAAACAGGTCGCCGACCACGTTCATGCCGTCCATCAGCGGGCCTTCGATCACCTCGATCGGGTGGCTGGCATTCTGGCGACAGGCTTCGGTGTCTTCGATGATGAAGTTGGTGATGCCTTTAACCAGTGCGTGCTCAAGCCGCTTTTCAACCGGCCATTCGCGCCAGGCCAGGTCTTCTTCTTTAGCCTGGCCGCCTTTGCCCTTGAACTTCTCGGCCGCTTCCAGCAGGCGGTCGGTGGAGCCTTCGCGGCGGTTCAGTACCACGTCTTCCACCAGTTCTTTCAGATCCGGCTCGATTTCATCGTAAATCACCAGTTGGCCCGGGTTTACGATACCCATGTTCATGCCGGCCTTGATGGCGTGGTACAGGAACACCGAGTGGATGGCTTCACGCACGGCATCGTTGCCGCGGAACGAGAAGGACACGTTGCTCACGCCGCCGGAAATGGATGCGTGGGGCAGGTTCTCTTTAATCCAGCGGGTGGCGTTGATGAAGTCCACCGCGTAGTTGTTGTGTTCCTCGATACCGGTAGCGATGGCAAAGATGTTCGGGTCGAAGATGATGTCGCCCGGGTTGAAGCCGATGCTGGTCAGCACATCGTAGGAGCGCTTGCAGATCTCGGTCTTGCGCTCGTAGGTGTCGGCCTGGCCGTCTTCGTCAAAGGCCATCACCACCACGGCGGCGCCGTAACGCATGCAGTCTTTTGCCCGCTTGATGAACGCCTCTTCGCCTTCTTTAAGGCTGATGGAGTTCACTACCGCCTTGCCCTGGATGCAGCGCAGGCCGGCTTCGATCACTTCCCACTTGGAGGAGTCGATCATGATCGGCACGCGGGAAATGTCCGGCTCGGAGGCAACCAGGTTCAGGAAGGTAACCATTACCTCCTTCGAGTCCAGCATGCCCTCGTCCATGTTGATATCGATAATCTGGGCGCCATTCTCTACCTGGTCCCGGGCAACGCTGAGGGCCTCTTCGTACTGCTCTTCCTTGATCAGGCGAAGGAAACGCTTGGAGCCGGTCACGTTGGTGCGCTCACCCACGTTGATAAACAGGGTGTTTTCGTCGCCGGTAAAGGGCTCAAGGCCGGCCAAGCGCAGGGCCTTCGGGCGCTCGGGAATCTGCCGGGGCGGATATTTCGAGACCGCGTTGGCAATGGCTTCAATGTGTTCCGGGCGGGAACCACAGCAACCGCCGATAATGTTCAGGAAGCCGTCTCTGGCGAAGCCTTCGATGATTTCGGCCATTTCTTCCGGAGTCTGGTCGTACTCACCGAATTCGTTGGGCAGGCCGGCGTTGGGGTGGGCGGAGACATAGGTTTCCGCTTTGTTGGACAGTTCTTCCACATAGGGGCGCAGGGCATCCGCACCCAGGGCGCAGTTCAGGCCAATGGAAATCGGCTTGGCGTGGGCCACGGAATTGTAGAACGCCTCGGTAGTCTGGCCGGATAGGGTGCGGCCGGAAGCATCGGTAATGGTGCCGGAGATCATGATCGGCAGTTCAATGCCGGAATCTTCGAAGAACTGCTGGGTAGCGTAGATGGCTGCCTTGGCGTTCAGGGTGTCGAAAATGGTTTCAATCAGGATGAGGTCAGAACCGCCTTCCACCAGGCCTGACACAGCCTCGTAATAATTATCCACCAGAGTCTGGAAATCGACGTTGCGGTACCCCGGGTTGTTCACATCCGGCGACAGCGACGCGGTACGGGAGGTGGGGCCCACGGCACCGGCCACAAAGCGGGGCTTTTCGGGATTCTTCGCGGTGTATTCATCAGCGATTTCCCGGGCCAGCCTGGCCGAAGCCACGTTCAGCTCCCTTGCCAGCTCTTCCATGCCGTAGTCGGCCTGGGACAGGCGGGTGGAGTTGAAGGTGTTGGTTTCGATAATATCGGCGCCGGCATCCAGGTATTCTGCGTGGATATTGCGCAGCAGGGCAGGCTGGGTAAGGTTCAGCAGGTCGTTGTTGCCCTGGACTTCCCGATCGTAGTCTTTGAACCGGTCGCCACGGAACGCGGCTTCATCCAGTTTCTGGTTCTGGATCATGGTGCCCATGGCGCCATCAAGAACAATGATGCGTTCCTTGAGTGCCTTTTTAAGCTGGTCCAGACGGGTGTTGCGATCGGTCATAGGGAAATCTTCCGGATGTCGTGAATAACGTCTAATACGGTTAATGGCGCGGGATCATAGCAAAAAGCGAGCAGTTCGTCTTAGTACGGATGATCATTATCAAGTGCCTTGCCGTGTGCGGCGGTTAGCCGGGTCATAAGGGAAGCTCATTAGCCCGATTAATGCCCGACTATTTTACTTGGTCTTTTAAGTTCCTGCGAACTCTCCTAAAATGGAGGTCACATTTGAAAACAGGTAGGAAGCATGGCTCTGGTAACTGTTACTGATTCTGCAAGGGACTATCTTGCACAACTGATCGAAAAGCAGGATGTCGAAGGTATGGGGGTTCGTATCTTTGTGACCCAGCCCGGCACTCGTAACGCAGAAACCTGCCTGGCCTACTGTCCGCCGAACGAAATTGTCCCCACCGACGAAACGGTAGACCTGCAGAAGTTTACGCTGTACCTGGATCACAACTCGGTACCCTTCCTGGAAGAAGCCTACGTGGATTATTCCAAGGATCAGATGGGCGGCCAGCTGACCATCAAGGCGCCGAACGCCAAGGTACCCCAGGTATCTGACGATGCACCGCTGCCGGACCGGGTGAACTACGTACTGGCCTCCGAGATCAACCCCAACCTGGCGGCTCACGGTGGCGATGTATCGCTGGTCGAGATTGTTGAAGAGTCTGTGGCCGTGCTGCGTTTTGGCGGTGGCTGCCAGGGTTGTTCAGCGGTGAGTCTGACTCTCAAGCAGGGTGTCGAGAAAACCCTGAAAGAACGCGTGCCGGAAATTACCGCCGTGCGTGACGTAACAGACCACACCAACACCGAAAACGCTTACTACCAGTAAGCGACTGCTGTGGCAGGCTGACTTCCCGAGCCTGGACAGTCTGCCACAGACACCCCTTCGCCGTGGCTACACGGCCAATGCCCGCGAGTGCCTTCTGTTTCATTATTTCCGCCATCAACAGAATGACTTGGTATTTACTCGGGGTAAGTCTTGTCGGACCTAACACTTCTATCCGTGCCAGTGATGGCTGCCGTAGTTGGCTGGTTTACTAACTGGCTGGCTATTCAGATGTCGTTCTATCCGGTTCAGTTCATCGGTTTCGGCGTCGTTGGCTGGCAGGGCGTGATTCCCCGCAAAGCCGAGAAAATGGCTCACATCTGCATCGACCGTACCCTGCAGCATTTCGGCGACCTCAACTCGGTGTACCAGAAGCTCGAACCCCAGCGCATTGTCCAGCAGGTTCTGACCCAGGTATCGCCGCGCATGGACGAGTACATTGATGAAGTGATGTACGAAGTCCAGCCGGTGCTTTGGGACAATCTCCCGATGTTTGTGAAAGACCGCATTTACCAGTGGGCGCGACAGCAATTGCCATCGCGCATAGAGGAGCTGGTGGAAGACTTTGGTGACGACCTGGACGACCTGGTAGACCTGAAAGCGCTGCTGAGCCGCGAACTGCAACACCATCCGGACCTGATGAACCGCATTTTCAAACAGGCCGGTGCCGTGGAATTGCAGTCCGTGATCAACCGGGGTGCGCTGATCGGTGCCTTGCTGGGCGCTCTGCTGGTGCCATTCTGGGTATCCTACCCGCAGCCGTGGGTGTTGCCGGTGGGTGGCTTTGCCATCGGTTTTATCACCAACTGGCTGGCCATCAACCTGATTTTTGCCCCGCTCAGGCCGCGCCGGATGCTGTTCTGGAAGTTTCAGGGCCTGTTTTTGCAGCGACAGGACGAAATCAGCGACATCTGGGCGCAGCTGGTGGCCGAGGAACTGATTACCGTGGAGAAGGTGGCGGATGCCATGATTAACGGTCGCCACGGCGCCCGTACCCGCTCCATTCTGCAGAAACACCTGCGCCCGATGCTGGATAACTCCATGGTCATGCGGCTGGCTGCGCAGGTTACCGTGGGTATGTCCGGTTATACCGACCTGAAGCGGGCCATGAACGACAAGGCGGTACTGGCTACCCGGGATGTCTTCTCCGACCCGGCATTCAACAAGGAGCGGGCACCGGTCGTTGCCGGTGTGCTGGCGGGCCAGATGAAAGCCCTCAAACCCGAAGAATTCCAGGAAATCCTGCGCCCGGCATTTCGGGAAGAGGAAATCCAGCTGATGCTGATCGGTGGCTTGTTCGGGGCGATGGCGGGCTTTATCCAGTTTGTACTGATCTGA
Source organism: Marinobacter sp. G11 (assembly GCF_021282325.1). NCBI lineage: Bacteria > Pseudomonadati > Pseudomonadota > Gammaproteobacteria > Pseudomonadales > Marinobacteraceae > Marinobacter > Marinobacter sp. G11. The sequence continues at coordinate 135,702 of NZ_JAJSPB010000002.1, read as the reverse complement.
TTACTGTAGTTCAGGCCTACAGGCAGTTGGTGGGGCGGGGCAAACCTGCTATCCGGCACGCGGTTTTGGCCGGTGTGCCGGGGAACAGCTGCATCAGGTAGATGCTGTTGCCTTTTTCTTCGCCCAGTGCTTCCTTTACCGCCTTTACGAACAGCCGGTTTGATGGCGGCGACATTTCATGTGATTTATAAAAACCCCTCAGAAACTCTATGATTTCCCAGTGCTTTTCTGATAGCTCTATTTGGTCATCTGCGGCAATCTGGCGGCCCACCTCCGGTGTCCACTGATTGGCGTCTTCCAGGAAACCTTCGTTATTGCGGGGCGGCATGTCAGTTATCGGCATGGTTTACCAGCTGATGATGCGTGAATGTTTGGCGGTCAGGCGTACCAGTTCGGCGTAGTCGATCGTTCCTGTCCGGGTTTGCTCATTCAGCGCCCGGGCGTCGACATCCGCTTTCATGGCCTTACAGGCGGCAGGAAGGGTAACGGAGCGATCGGCCAGGGCAAGTACCGCGTTTTCGGTAAGTACCAGCTGATCGCAGTCCTGGATGGCCTGGAGGCAGGTTTCAAACCGGGGGTGCCCCGGAGGCTTGTTCAGAATGTGCAGTGTCGGGTTTGCTGGCTGCGTGCTTGTCATTATCTTCCTGCCTCAGCCTGCAAAGGCCACGTTACTGTGGGCGTTCATGACGTCTTGCAGGTTTTCGGCGAGGGTGACACCCGAAACCAGTTGCTCCGGCCCAAGCCCAAAGCACTCGCAGGACGCCGTGTCTGCAAAGATTTCTTCCACGCCGAACATGGGCGCTGCCGAGAGGTTTTTCTCCACGGATTTCTGGCCAATGGCGTCGGGAGCCTGTTGCTTGCGCAGCCAGTTGACCCCGGCGCCGGTAAAGAGCAGGGCAGCCGGCTGGTCGAAGGCGGCCAGCGAGAACACCATGTCCAGGGCCTCGCGCCCGGCCCAGTTACCATATGGGGGTTGGTCTACTATGATCAGCGTGCTCACCGTCAGTTACTCCCGTGGAAATAGGTAACCCGGTCCGATTTCACATTACCTTCCACCCATTCACCAAGGCCGGCAATGCCAAACGGCTCCAGCAGGTTGTTGCCGGGCAGTTCGTAGCGGGCCTGTTCGGTATCATCAATGATTCCGCGGCGCAGCGCCGAGGCAATACAAACGGTAGCGGGAATGGCGTTGTCAGCCAGGAAGCCGGCCCACTGCTTCGGCCAGTTCACCTCGTCAGAGGGTGGCGTCGCCAGCGCCGAGGCCAGCAATACGCCCTCACCATACAGGAATACCCGGTCAATCCGGTGGCCCGCAACAAGCAATTCCCGGGCAAAGGCCAGGGCGCTCTGGGGGGCCTGGGAAGACCAGGGGGCTCCGGTGATTACGAGGGTATAGCTCAGTGGCGTCATGGCGTCCTGCACCCGGGAGTGAATCTTGAGGATTTGCAGTGTACCTAAAGCAGAAACCCCGGCAAAGGCCGGGGTTTCTGGAAGCGAGGGACTGACCGGAGATCAGTCTTCGCCGCTGAATGCCGCCAGCAGGTGCAGCAGGCTGACAAACAGGTTGTAGATGGATACATACAGGCCAACCGTGGCGATGATGTAGTTACGCTCGCCGCCTTTGATGATCTGGCTGGTTTCAAACAGGATCATGATGGAGGCGAAGATGGTGAAGCCTGCAGACACCGCCAGGTGCAGGGCAGAGCTTTCCATGAAGAACGCCAGCAGCATGGCACCGATCAGCACAAATGCGCCAGCGGTCAGGAAGCTGGACATGAAGCTGAAGTCTTTCTTGGTGATGATCGCTGTCGCAGACAGGCCGACAAAGGCCACTGCTGTCAGTGTCAGGGCCTGGGCCACAATCTGGGAGGCGCCGGCCGCCACAAACGCACCGATGATCGGGCCAAGGGTATAACCCATGAAACCGGTCAGGGCGAAGGTGGTTACGATGCCCCAAGGGCTGTTCTTCAGTTTATAGGTAGCGAACAGCAGGCCAATGTAACCCACGATGGTGATCAGGAAGCCCGGATGAGTGCCGTTCATGTTCAGGAACGCAGTCAGGGCGGAGAAGGCGAGGGTCATACCCAGCAACATGTAAGTGTTGCGAAGCACCTTCATGGCATCATCGCTGATACCCGCAGTGACCTGGCTTCTTTCCCCGGTCGTGTCGTAGGCAGCCTGGTTGTTCTGAACGCCGAAACGTCTGTCTTCCATTGTCATCTCCGTTTAGTGAAACTGGATACTGTGTCCCATCATAATGTTGAATCCGCAACTTTCAATCATTTACGACAGTAATTCGCCTTCCGGATTCCATTAAACCGCTGTAATCTTGTTTATGGATTGTTCAGAAGCTCCGGAATTTACATCGTTTTTTCTACAGGGCGTTGACAGCACAGGCAAATCCGGTATCATTCCACCCGCTGTCGCAAGGCAGCTGAGGAAAGGCGAGTCATCGCCGATCCAACAAGACGGTGGGCTGGCAGAGTGGCTGAATGCAGCGGTCTTGAAAACCGCCGACGGTTAATAGCCGTCCCGGGGTTCGAATCCCTGGCCCACCGCCATTTTTCTCTCAGACACACCTTCCCGAATACGCATTTTCCTCCGCTTTACCAATCAATTCCGATTTTGCCGTACACTCATTGCTGAACCGTTTACCGAAAACAGCAGGTGTCGCTATGGACGAACATCAAACTCCTGAAACCGAAAACGAGCGCAAGAATCGTCGCTTTGCTGTGTCTGCCAATCGGGGCAAGGCCAGCCATCGCATTCGTTACGTGGAAACGGGTGGGGCGGCAGTGGATGCCGAAGAGTGCACTTTTTGCCAGGCGGTGCCGGACCTTGAAGACGACGCCAGCGTAAAATCAACCCGGGTAACCGGTCATTCGCACCCTGCTGGGTAATCAGGGACTTCCGTCGGTTTCCTGGCGCCGGGCTTTATGCCGCTTTGCCGAGTGCTGACCGTATGGCGCGAACGGCTTCAAGGGCGGCTGCGTTGTCGCCGTGAACGCACAGGCTGTCGGCGGGTAAATCCAGCCATTTGCCGGTAGTGCTGGTGACTCCGCCATTGTGGGCAAAAGACAAGGCCTGCTTTACGATCAACTCCGGGTCTTCGTGCACAGCTCCAGCCTGGCGGCGGGACACCAGTTGGCCCAGATCGTCGTAGGCGCGGTCGGCAAAGGCTTCCAGCAGCAACGGCACACCCAGGTTCTCAGCCAGGGCCTGATGCTCCCGATAACCCAGGGTTACCGGAATCATCAGCGGCAGGCCTTCGCGGAAGGTCCGTACCGCTTTCATAACCGCTGCCAGGGTGTCCTTATCCTTCATCATGTCGTTGTTGAGGGCGCCGTGGGGTTTTACATAGCTCACGGCCAGGCCTTCGCTGCGGCACATGCCCTCCAGTGCCCCTAACTGATAGAGCATCAGGGCTTCGATTTCATCCGGGGTGTGATGGATGGAGCGTCGGCCAAAGCCTGGAAGGTCGTGATAGGAAGGGTGGGCACCGATTTCAACCTTGTGCTGTGCTGCCAGTACCAGGGTGTGCCGGATCACCATCGGGTCTGCGGCGTGAAAGCCACAGGCCACGTTGGCCATATCAATCAGCGGCATAACCAGGTCGTCCTGGCCCATTTGCCAGGCACCATAGCTTTCGCCCAGATCACAGTTCAGCTTCATGGTACCCCCTCCTGATGCTATCGACTCGCTCAGAGGTCGTCCCGGCCGGGCCAGGTTGCCTGCTTGCGCTCGCTGGCCAGCGCGGCCCTCTGCTCAAGCACTTCCGGTCTGCTTTCAGGTGCGGCCCAGCCCTGCAGGTTATCTTCTACCAGTTGTACCAGGGCGTCTATATGGCCCTGGGTGGCGTTCAGGCAGGGGATGTAAGCAAAGCCTTCGCCGCCGGCTTCCATGAAGTATTCGCGGTTCTCTTCGTTGATTTCCTCGATGGTTTCCAGGCAATCGGAAGAGAAGCCGGGGCAGAACACATCAATGCTCTTCACGCCTTTGCCCGGCAGGGATTTCAGGGTTTCGTCGGTATAGGGCTGCAGCCACTCTTCACGCCCGAAGCGGGACTGGAAAGTGGTCATGTATTCTTCGGGCTTGAGTGCCAGTCGCTCGGCCAGCAGGCGCGAAGTCTTGTGGCATTCGCAATGGTACGGGTCGCCCCTCTGCAGGTACTTGAGCGGCACCCCGTGGTAGGACAGGATCAGCTTTTGCTTGCGCCCGTGCTCGGCCCAGTGGCTCTCAATGTGCTTCGCCATGGCTTCAATATAGGGAGGGAAGTCATGGTAATGGGAAACAAACCGGAAATCCGGCAACCATCGCCGCTTGGTGAAATCGCCAGCAATGGCATCAAAGGTTGAGGCCGTGGTTGAGGCCGAATACTGGGGGTAAAGTGGCAGCACCAGCAGCTTGCGTACACCTTGTTCCTGCATCTCGTCCAGTACGCGGGGAATAGACGGGTTGCCATAACGCATGGCAAAGCCCACTACCACGTCGTTGCCATATCGGGCTTGCAGGGCTTTGCGGATGCCCTCCGCCTGGTTGGCGGTGTGGATCAGCAGGGGTGAGCCGTCTTTGTCCCACACGCTGGCGTAGGCTTCAGCACTTCTCTTCGGACGGATGCGCAGAATAATGCCATGCAGGACCAGCCACCAGATGGGGCGGGGAACTTCAACCACCCGGGGGTCCCACAGAAATTCCCCGAGATACCTGCGCAGTGCCGGGGTAGTGGGGGCATCCGGGGTGCCCAGGTTGGTTACCAGAACGCCAAGGCGCTCCGACTGCTTGTGGCTGAAGTTCTCTGTCCCTTTGTATGGCATTGAAGCTTTCCGGTGTTGGGTAGTTAGTGCTGGTCTGCCTGCTGCTGAAGCCGCGGAATCAAGCCGGTAATGTCGTAGCCGGCCCGGTGGGCCCTGGTCAGGATTTCCCGTGGGTCAAGCTCGCGGGCGGCGCTCAGGGCCCATAGTACGGTACAGCGGGTGCCAGATCGACAGAAAGCGAATACGGGTTTGTCGGCATCCCGGATCATCGGGGCAAAGTTGTCGACATCCGCATCGGTAATGTTGCCGGACTCCACTGGCAGGTAGACCCACTTGAGCCCGTGCTCGGCGGCAGCGGCTTCAATATCGGCCATGGACGGCTGGCCCGGCTCTTCGCGGTCCGGCCGGTTGGCAACCAGGGTTTTAAACCCCAGGCGTGCGATTTCTGCGACATCCTGCACCGCAATCTGCGGTGCTACGGAGAGGTTGTCATCGATCTTTCTGATTTCCACTAGCATTCTCCAACGTTCTGTCAGGCGGCATCGCTGCCGGCGAATTCTCGATCGGTTTCAGAGTCGCCCCGGGCACGATTGCGCTCGAACAACTCGAACAGCACCATGCCGGCCACCATAGAAGCAACGAACACGGCGCCCTTGATTTCGCCGGCGCCCAGTGCCACAAGTCCGGGGCCCGGGCAGAAACCGGCAATGCCCCAGCCGATGCCGAACATCATACTGCCGATAACCATGCGTTTCTCGATTCGGTTATTGGTCGGCAACTTCATGTTGAAGCCGAGGAACGACAGGGTGCGTTTACGGGCGACTGCGAAAGACACCAGCCCAACGATGATGGCGCCCCCCATCACAAACGCAAGGGAAGGGTCCCACAGACCGGCGATGTCCAGAAAGCCCAGTACCTTTTCAGGGTTGGCCATGCCGGAGACAATCAGGCCCATACCGAAGACCAGGCCGGCGAACAGCGAAGCGAAAGAGTATTTCATGGCATCAGGCTCCGATCAGGTGGCGAATAACAAAGACGGTAATGAAACCGGTGGCCATAAAGCTCAGCGTGGCAACCAGCGAGCGCAGCGACAAGCGGGACAGCCCGCATACGCCATGGCCGCTGGTGCAGCCGGACGCGTAGCGGGTGCCGATGCCCACCAGCAAACCGGCCACGATGAGCGCCGGATAGCCGGCATTGATTTCAACCGGCGGAAGCTGGGCGAACAGGGCCCAGACCGCTGGCGCGCCGATCAGGCCGCCCAGGAAGGCAACGCGCCACAGGATGTCGGTGCGAACGGGGGTGAGTAGCCCGCCCAGAATTCCACTGATGCCGGCAATACGCCCGTTCAGAAGCAGGAAGCTGGCCGCTGCCAGGCCGATAAGGATACCGCCCGTGAGGGCTGCGCCAGGGGTAAACTGGCTCCACGCAATATCAATCATTCAGAATCTCCGGATTGAATGGTTGGTTTTGGAATAAGGATATAATGGGGTGTGATAATAACAAAAAAAGCCCGGCAAGGGATGCCGGGCAGAGGCGTGCGAGTAGTATCCATGAAAGACTTCCAGACAAACCGGCATCAACTCGGATACCGGTATCGAGAAGTATTGACCATAATTTGAGCAGTTCAAGCCAGAGGCCCTTTCGTTTGAAAACATTTTTTCATATCGCCCCCGTGTTTATACTGCGGCCTTTTCCCATGCGGGTTTCAGGGCTGCCCAAGGTAACACTGAAATCGCGGTATGGCTGTAATACAATGGGCGCTGAACACCCTTTGCCCGCATTCAAGAGGTAGCTATGTCCGACCAAGACCAAAATTCGCCGGAGAATGATCCGCAGCTGGCAGACAAAATCAAGGGCTCTGCCCGTCAGATCTGGCTGGCCGGGCTGGGCGCTTACACCAAGGCCGAGGAAGACGCCGGCAAATTTTTCGACCGCCTGGTCCAGGAAGGCGAACAACTGGAATCGAAAACCCGTGGCGTGGTGGGCAAACAGATCCGTACCGTGGAAGACCGGGTTGGCGAAGTTCGCGAGCGGGCAACCGGTACCTGGGACAAGCTCGAGCACATGTTTGACCAGCGGGTGTCCGGCGCGCTCCGGCGTCTGGGTATTCACCGTCGGGAAGAAATCGAAGCCCTCGAACATCGTATTGCGGCTCTTGAATCTGAACTGACCCGCCTTCGCGATTCCGACTCACTGGCCCGTGACGAAGAAGAATAAGCTTTACAGATACGTGTGGCTGGTGAGACGGATCTGTTCCTGTTCCTCAGCCGCCATGTAGGGCAGTATCAGGTGCAGCATCTGGTACACCCCCTTGCCCGGATCCACCGACTCCCGGTTATCCAGGTGTGACAGCGTGTCGAAACTGCTCCAGTAGCACACGGTCAGCGTGAGCTGTTCACACAGGGATTCCAGTTCTGCCTCTTCAATGGCCATGGTCTGCTGGCCGCGAAAACTCTGGCACAGGGTACGAAACGCTGTCGTTTTCTTTTTGAGAATGCGCCGGAACCGGACCTGCAACTGGCTGTAGCGCGACAGCACATTGACCAGGTCCTGGTACATAAACCGGTAACGGGCTACTGCCTCAAACAGCATGTGCAGGAAGAACCCGAACTGGTCCAGTGAAATCTCCACATCTTCCGGTACTGCCAGCAGGTCGAGCATTTCGGCCTCAAAGCCGTCGAACAGCTCCTCGACAATGTCACCCTTGCTCTTGAAGTGGTAATACAGGTTACCCGGGCTGATCTCCAGTTCGTCGGAGATCAGCAGCGTGGTGACATTGGGTTCTCCCAGGCTGTTGAACAGTTGCAGGCTGGTGTCGAGAATCCTGTCTCTGGTTTTGACCTTTTTCATAAGGGCAGTAGCGCGCCTTTACAGCTCGAAGCTGGCCCAAACCGGGCAGTGGTCGGATGGCCGCTCCATGGCACGGATGTCGTAGGACACCCCGGCTGCCCTGGCTTTTGGCAGCAGGCTGTCGCTGGCCATGATCAGGTCGATACGCAGGCCCCGTTTCGGCTCCCGCTCGAAGCCTTTGCTGCGATAGTCGAACCAGCTGAAGGTATCGGCTTCATCCGGGTGCAGGTGGCGGAAGACGTCGGTATAGCCACGTTTTTCCACTTCTCCCAGCCATTCCCGTTCTTCCGGCAGGAAGCTGCATTTTCCGGTACGCAGCCAGCGCTTGGCGTTGTCCGGGCCGATGCCGATGTCTTTGTCGGTGGGGGAGATGTTCATATCGCCCATCACCACCACATGGCCCGGTTGCTGTTTCAGGTCGTCCAGATAGGCCATCAGGTCCGCGTAGAATTTCTGCTTGGCCGGGAACTTCACCGGGTGGTCGCGGCTTTCGCCCTGGGGGAAGTAACCGTTGATGACCGTCAGCGGCTCACCATTTACGGTAAAACGACCGGTAATCAGGCGGCGCTGGGAATCCTCGCCATCAGACGGATAGCCTTTAACCACATGCTCCGGTTCTATCCGCGACAGCAACGCCACGCCGTAGTGCGTCTTCTGACCATGGAAATGCACGTGGTAGCCCAGTTGGCGGATGGCTTCCTCCGGAAATTCCGCATCGGTCACCTTGGTTTCCTGCAGGCCGATGAAGTCGGGATTCAGCTCTTTAATCACGGCTTCAAGCTGGTGCAGGCGGGTGCGGATACTGTTTACGTTAAACGACACAAACATCATGGCGTGGAATCTCCGGATCAGTTTGCCCGGAAGTTTACCATAAGGGATGGCGTATGCCGTGTGGCTGAAGGGGCGCAGTCAGTCTGTCAGTTCACACTCAGGGTATCGGATGACCCGGTAGTTGATTGCAGCGGTGTGATTGGCATCTGCGTTCTTGCGAATGTTGGTCAGCCCCAGGTAGTGGGTCAGGGCGCCCTGGCGGTTGTAGCCGAGCACAATCGGATCAACCAGCACTCTCAGCATCAGGCTGGTGGGGCGGATTTGCACCACAATGTCGGCATCTACCCGGTTTTTCGGGCCGGGTTCCAGCACAAAGCCGTAGTAATCGCCCCGTGTGGGTGCCAGGAAATCGAATTCTACAGACTGACCGCTGGTTACCGCGGCCCAGTTGGCGCGTACGAACTGGTCAAAGCCGGCATCTACCACCAGTTTGCTGCCAAAGCGCAGCTCGAACATGGCGGTTTCGCTGGAAGGCTTCTGCCAGGTGATGTCCAGGGTGTTGGCTTCGGGGTAGCTGATCTCCAGGCGCTCGTTGAACTCCGGCTGGTGAAAATCCACCGCCGGCAGCTGGACAGATTGCCGGTATGTCAGTTGCTTGCTGGCAAAGGGCGTGTCGTCGCTGGCCCTCAGGTAATCGACCTGGTGTTGCTCCGGAACGAATACGCCGGATTCACAAGTGCCGCTGACGGCATGGTGTTCCTGGTAGATCGGCCTGTCGTCATCAAGGCCCCGGGCGCTGCCATGGAACTCGAAGACAGCGGCACTGGCCTGGCTACAACCGAGCAGGGCGCCAACAAGCGCTGTTGTCACTTTCATGGCTCAAGCTCCGTGTACAAACTTTTCCGGATGAACAACAGCAGCGGGAAGATCACCAGCCAGCCCAGCGCGATGGCCGCTACCGACAGGGCCGTATCCGGCAGTGTGACAGCGCCGAGTTTGGCGGCAGACCAGTAAGCCAGTGCCCCGGCAAACGGTGCCAGCGCAAACGGAAGCCAGCGGTGCTGGCCTATCCACGCCAATGAGTGGCACAGGGTGGTCATGAACAGGGCCCAAATAGCCACCAGCCAGGGCGGCACAACGGCAATTTCTTCGATACCCGGGATGCCGAGAATGCCAAGCCGGAACCAGAGCGTGTCCAGCAGCCCGCCAAGTACAACACCGACCCCGATAAACTGCAGTTCCGAAAAGCGCTTCTGGCTCACCAGCAGCATATGGACCATGAAAAGCCCCAATGCCAGGGCTGTCACCGGCAGCCCCGGGTACAGCACACAAGCGAACCAGCCGGCCTGGAACAGTACGAAGTTCAGGACATTCCGGACCGTTTCCGAGGTGATCATAGGCTGATGATGTTGGCGCGCTTGTTGGCCGGCTTGGCCATCAGCAAATGGGCCACACCAATGGCACGCTCACTGAAGCCCGCTTCGCAGTAGGCGAAGTAGAAGTGCCACAGTCGCTGGAAGGCGGTGTCGTAACCCAGGGCATCCAGTTCGCTGCGCTTTGCCATGAAGCGTTCGCACCAATCCCGAAGCGTGCGGGCGTAATGGAAGCCGAAGTCTTCGTTATGGGTGAGTACCAGGTCTGACCCGCGGCCCATGGACTGCAGGATCGCCCCAAACGAAGGAATAAAGCTGCCCGGGAAGATATATCGCTGGATAAAGTCCACGTTCTTCAGGGCACGCTCGTAACGCTGTTCCGGCATATTGATCGCCTGCACCAGGGCCAGGCCATCCGGCTTCAGCAGCTTGCTGATCTGGGACAGGTAGCTGTCGAGAAACTGCGGACCTACCGCTTCGATCATTTCGATGGAGACCAGCTTGTCGAACTGGCCGGTGAGGTCGCGGTAATCATCAAACAGCATGGTAACGCGATCTTCCAGCCCTTCGGTCTTCACACGCTCCCGGGCCAGTTCCAGCTGTTCCTTCGAGATGGTGGTGGTGGTTACGTGGCAGCCGTAATGTTTGGCGGCGTGGATGGCAAAGCCGCCCCAGCCGGTACCGATCTCCATCACCTTGTCGCCGGGTTGCAGGTCGAGCTTTCGACAAATGACATCCAGTTTGTGAACCGCAGCCTGTTCCAGTGTGGAGTCCTCGCCCGGATAAATGGCGGAGGAATACATCATGGTAGGGTCCAGGAACAGCTGGAACAGGTCGTTGCCCAGGTCGTAGTGGGCGCTGATGTTCTTGCGGGAACCTTCCGGGGTATTGCGGTTCAGCCAGTGCAGGGCCTTCAGGGCCGGTTTGCTGATCCAGCTGAACTTGTCCTCGAAGGCGTTCATGGTGTCCAGGTTGCGGGTGAAGAAGCGCAACAGGGCGGTCAGGTCCGGAGAGCTCCAGTCGCCAGCCACGTAGGATTCCGCCGCCCCCACGCTGCCACCGGTGACCAGGTCCCGCCAGGTGCTGTGGTTGTGGATGACCAGTTCTGCGGTCGGGTAACGCTGGTCGTTGTCGCCGAATACCTGGTCGTCGTAACCGCGTTCACGTACCACCAGTTTGCCGTGCCCGAGCATGGACAACTGATGGCACACCAGTTTGCGGGCAACCCGGCTGATGGTGCCGGTGTTGGCAACGCTGGATTCCTGGCTGGTGACGGAGGTATTCAGGTTCTCCATGAGCTTACCCTTCCTGAAGGTTGTTCATTTGACGCGTTGATGGCCGGTTCACTGACATCGAACCCCTGATCTTCCAATCCCCGGCGGAACTCCGGTGCCTGTGGCTCCAGTTTGTCCGGGTGGGTGTAGAAGGGGGCGCCCTTAAGTTTCAGTTTCAGGGCGTTCCAGTAAATACCGGCGGTGCCTTTGATAGTTTCCAAGGGGAAACGTCGCAGGCTTCGATGCAGGGTTTTACGATCAAGTACCTGCCGTTGGACTACCAGGGTGGCATCAAAATGTTTGTGATCTTCCTGTTCCACGTTCATGTGGATGCGCAGTTCCGGGCCCCGGAAGCTGAACAGCCACTGGTAGTGCTGGTTCATGCCGTTAAACGGCGACACGTGGAAACGCTTGCTGAAGGAAAAACGCTCGGTTTGCCAGTTGCTTGCATCCCCCGGCCCGTGATTACGGCATTCCAGGCAGTAAACGTGGCGTTCCTTCCAGGGAGTATTGGTAATCTGGGCCAGAATCACCCGGGGCACGTCACCCCGGGCCGGGTCCTGGCCCTTTTCGTAGCACAGGTAAAAGCTGACCGGGTTGAACACGTAGCCCAGATACCGCGGGTGGGTGATCAGCTGAACCGGCCCGTCCGGCTGCCAGCCGGTGGCCTCCCGAACCCGTTGAACGACAGCCTGGTGCAGGTTCGGGATGTGCGGGTCCAGGTAATCTTTCCGGCAAAGCCCCAGCCAGTTGAACCGTTCCAGTGAAAAAAAGCGGCTGATGGAAGTGACAGAAGACCACTCCTCAAGGTCCAGTGCCAGCATGCCAATGTTGTACCGAAACTCATGCTGTACCGGCAACTTACGGCGATGTCTTATAGTGCCTTCTAGCCACTGGCTGGCCATGCTCAAAGCTCCACACCAAAGGCCTGTGTCACCCGCAGGGCGCTGCGCACGCCGTCTTCGTGAAAGCCGTTAAACCAGTACGCACCGCAGAAGTGCGTGCGGTTATGGTTGCCGATTTCGTCATAGCGCTGCTGTGCGGCAACAGCCTCAAGGGTGAACACCGGGTGGTCGTATTCGAACCGCTTGATCACTTTGCCCGGATCGATATCCCGGCTGCGGTTCAGGGTTACGCAGAATGTCTCCGGAGCGTCGTCGAAGTTCTGCAGGATATTCATATTGTAGGTGACAGATACCGGATGGGTGCTGTGCTCGGGAATCATGTAGTTCCAGGCCGCCCAGGCACGACGGTTGGAGGGCAGCACGCTGGCATCGGTGTGCAGCACCACGTCGTTCTTCTGGTAGCCGATGGCGCCCAGAATGTCCCGCTCCTGGTCACTCGCGTCGCTCAGCATGGCCAGTGCCTGGTTGCTGTGGCAGGCGAGGATAACCTGGTCGAAGCGGTGGTTTTTCCCGTTAACAACCAGCGTTACGCCGTTTTCATCCCGCTGGATGGCGGAGACAGGGCTGTTCAGGTGGGTTTTGTCCCCCAGTCTCTGCATCATGCGGGTGACATAGCTGGCGGAACCGCCGGAAATGACCCTCCAGGTGGGCCGGTCATCTACCGACAACATGCCGTGGTTGTTGAAGAACTGCAGGAAAAACCGGATCGGGAACTGCTCCAGCACGATTTCCGGCGCGGACCAGATGGCCGCTCCCATGGGCACGATGTAGTTGTTGCGGAAGTATCGGCTGTAATGGTTGCGGTTCAGGTATTCGCCCAGGGTTTCGCCTTCGGGAATTTCACCGGCGGCCAGGTCTGCCCGGGTTTCCTTGTTGAAGCGCAGGATCTCCCGGATCATTTTCAGGAAATGCAGGTTCAGGACGTTTTTTCGCTGGGCGAACAGGGTGTTCAGGCTGGTGCCGTTGTATTGCAGGCCGCTGGTGTGGCAGTCCACGCTGAAGCTCATATCGCTGACTTCCGAGGCCACGCCAAGCCGGTCCATCAATTTGATGAAGTTCGGGTAGGTCCAGTCGTTGAAGACGATAAAGCCCGTGTTGACCGGCCAGGTACGACCCCCGGCCTGTACCAGCTCGGTGTTGGTGTGGCCGCCGGCATAGTCGGCGGCTTCGAACAATTCTACGTCGTGGTGTTCACTGAGCAGCCAGGCGGCGGTCAGTCCTGAAACACCGGCGCCAATAACTGCAATGCGCTGACGGTCCTGATTCATTGATGGTTTTCCTTAAGCGGTTTGTTCACAAAATAGGTTCGGTCAGGAATTCTGGTCGGCTTTGCGGGCCATGGATGCTGCCATGCGATCCACCACGCCCTGAGGCAAGGCGCCCAGCACTTTCAGCAGCCAGGTAAACCGCCGCGGGAAGGCAATCTCGTTGCGGCCTTTGGCCAGCCCGTTGGCAATCCTTTGTGCGGCATCGTCTGCGGTCACCATAAATGGCATGGGGAAGTCGTTCCGATCGGTCAGCGGCGTTTTTACAAAACCCGGTGAGACCACCACCACATCAATGCCTTCGGCAGCCAGGTCTGCCCGCAGGGCATGGGCAAAGTAGGTCAGGGCGGCCTTGGATGCGCCATAACCTTCGGCCCGGCCAAACGGAAACCACCAGGCCGAGGAGCTGACAATCACCAGGGTTGCCGGCTTGCCCTTGGCCCGGGTGGCCCGCAATGCGGGCAGGGCGATGTCCAGGCTGCGGGCGGTGCCCAGCACGTTGGTAATGATATTGGCCTCGATGACCTGGCTGTTATAGTTGGCGACTTCCAGGTACTCACAGGTGCCGGCGTTCAGAATGGCCATGTCCAGGTCGCCAAAATGCTGGAGATCGCCCTGAATGGCAGACAAATCGTCCAGGCTGGTGGTGTCTGCCACGGCGGATGTAATCCGGTTCGGGTGCTGGCTGGCCAGCTTGTCCAGCGCCTCGGCTCGCCGGCCGGTAATGACCAGGTTGTGGCCGCGCTTTGCCAGTTCATTCACCAGGGCCTCGCCGATTCCGGAAGAGGCGCCGGTAAGCCAGATGTTCGATGCGGATTGCAGTCGTTTGTTCATCCTGCCTGCCTCTTCACCCAGCGGATGGCGCCACCGACCACCGGCAGGTTTTCATAAAGCAGTTGCCCGGCGTCGAAATAGTCCCGATGGAAGCGCACCTTGCCGTTGCTGATTTCCAGGTGACTGATGCCGTCTACGAACACGGTCTTGCCGTTACGGATGCGCTTGTGGCGCAGCTCCATTACCCAGGGGATGGTGCACCATTGCTGCTGGATAACCGGCGAGCTGAAACGGAACTGGCAATGGAGTACGTTGCCATAAGCCCCAGCCATGTATTCGGTAAGCTCGTTCAACCCGGACACCTGGCCGAACGGATCCTGGAAGTGGATATCCTGGCTGTACACGTCCTTGAGCTGGCTCAGGTTGCCTTTGTCGAGTTGGTTGTACAGTGTGCAGAAGCGCTCAAGCACTTCCGGTAGTTCAGCAACCGGTGTGCTGGTGTCTACGCTGGAAAGGTGTTGGCTCATTGGCTTGCCCTCCCGGTACGGTTGCGGTCGAGTTCGAGGGTTTCCTTACGGATATGGTCGGGGATCGGATTCAGGTCCCAGATAATGCCCAGTTTCGACAATACCCACAGGCCGTACCAGGTAATGTCGATTTCATACCAGCGGAAGCCCTGGCGAACCGCCGTTGGCCAGCGATGGTGGTTGTTGTGCCAGCCTTCGCCCAGCGTGATCAGTGCCAGCCAGAAGTTGTTGCGGCTGTCATCGCTGGTTTCAAAGCGGCGCTTGCCCCACACGTGGGACAGGGAATTAATAGAGACGGTGGCGTGAAACAGCACCACGGTGGAGATAAAGAAACCCCAAACCAGTAGTTGCAGGCCGTTGGTGCCCAGCCCGGGCGCCCAGGCAGCCAGTGATTCGCCAAGCAGGTAAATAGCAACTGCGAAGGCGGCAGGCACCAGGGAGTCGAAGCGATTGATAAAACGCAGTTCCGGGAACTTGAGCCAGTCTTTTACCCGGCGCTCGTTCATGGCAAAACCGGCGTCGCAGGTAAACCATCCCACGTGGGACCACCAGAATCCGCCCTGGTGGGGGGAGTGAAGGTCTTCCTCGCGGTCTGAATGCTGGTGATGGTGCCGGTGGTGCGCCGCCCACCAAAGAGGGCCGCGCTGCGCGGCACTGGCGCCCAGAACGGCAAACACAAATTGCGCGGGCCGGCTGGTTTTGAAGGATTTGTGGGAAAAGTAGCGGTGATAGAAGCCGGTAATCGCGAACATCCGAACCAGGAAAAATCCAAGGGCAAACACCATCGCGAAGGTGCTTGTGCCGGTCACCAGTACCAGGAGACAGGCCAGGTGCAGGGCAATAAACGGGAGTACCCGTACCCAGTTAAAGGTTCGGGACGAGGTGTCCAGGTGATCTGATCCCGCTTCGGAATCGAACCATCTCAGAATATTTGTCAGCCAGTAATTCACTCGGGTCATAAATAACCATGCTCAATGTAACGTCAGACACCCCATCAATACGAAGTATCGCGATTATTGGTTCAGGGCTTGCGGGCCTTACCGCAGGAATTCTGCTTGGCCGAAAGGGCCATAATGTCAGGGTCTTCGAGAAAAGTCGTGGCCCCGGTGGCCGTATGTCGTCTAAACGGGTTTCCGGAAGCTCGGCGGACATCGGAGCCCAGTATTTCACGGCCCGTCACCCGGAATTTCTGGCGTTTTTGAAGGCGTATGCCGGAGCCGACAATTTTGCCCCCTGGCAGGGCCGTTTCGGCTTTCAGGGCGACGATAAACAGTGGCAGGCGTTCCCCGAGGAAACCCGCTACGTAGGCGTACCCAGAATGACCGCCATTACCCGGGCGTTGTCCGAACACGTTCCGGTAACCGCGCAGGTACGGATTGCGAAACTGGGGCGGGTCGGGGAGCAATGGCGCTTGATCTGCACCGAAGGCAATGACCACGGCAGCTACGACCAGGTGATCATCACAGCGCCTCCGGCCCAGGCCCGGGATCTGCTGGAGGCGAGTGGGCTGAATGAACTGGCTGGCAACCTTGGCCATTCTGAAGACAGTATTCTGGCCTGCTGGGCAGTGGCCGCGCACTTTAAAGAAACTCCCAGCTATGATTTCGACGCCATGCGGCCGGATTCCGACGTGCTTTACTGGGTGGCTAACAATTCCTCCAAACCGGAGCGCAACGATCAGGGCCAGTGGTGGGTGCTGCATGCCACGCCGGAATGGACGCAGGCCCATGTCGAGGAGCCCGCCGAAAAAGTGTCGGAGCAGTTGCTGGCTGCCTTTTACGAACTGACCGGGTATCAGGGCGCTGCGACCGATGCTGTAGCACACAGGTGGCTTTACGCCCGCTCGGTGCAGCAGGAACAGCCCGGTTATCTGCTGGAACCCGGGCTGGGCGTAGGCCTGGCAGGAGACTGGCTCAATGGCGGCCGGGTAGAAGGCGCCTGGGAAAGCGCCACTCGCCTGGTTGAAGCCCTGGGCTGATTATTCCATCAGGTCGAAAGGGGCCCGGGTGGTCACTTCCGGCCGGTGGTAGAAGTGGGTGATGGTGCCATCGCCAAACTTGGAGAAGAACGCGCTGACATCGGTGATCTTCCGCAGCGACCGCTCCCGGCTGACGGGGTTCTTCACCAGTACCTTGATGCCGTTGAAATTGTCCTGGATGTTGGAAAACCGGGCCCGCATGGAACAGGTCACCACGTCCACCGGGTTCAGGCCCAGCTCTCCGGCCAGCCAGTTGCCGTGTTGGGTGATCTCTGCCTTGGCCATGTTCTCCCGGGTGTCCAGGTGCTTGAGCTTCACCCGGTTCACAATGCTGAAGGAGTAGCTCTTCGGCTGCCGTCTCGCCACTTTCCGGAACGCCTCCCAGAAGAAACTGTCGGTCAGTTCGGCGAAGTAGTTCATATCGCTCAGGCAGGTATCGATCCACTCGAAACTTTCCGGGTCTTCCAGGACTTCGTTAATCGCCTCGCGCAGCAGCCAGTCAAAGCCCAGGGCGGTCTTGTGGGCATAAACCTTGCGGTACATCTGGTAACGGCTGTATACAAAGTCTTCCAGCGCGCCCAGGCCTTTCTGGGTAATGGCCAGCCCCATCCAGGGTTCGGTTACGTCCCAGCCAAACCGCAGGTTGCTGAGCAGGTGGTCCAGGTTAAAGCCACCGATGGTGACGGAGCTGTGGAAGCCGTCCCGCAGCATATAATCGGCCCGGTCGGCATCAATCTCGCCCGATACAATGGACGACAACAGTCCCATGACCAGCCCGGGTACGTCGCGTTCCGGAATCGCCCCGGCAACGGCATCGTCGCCGGCGATGAAATCCCAGAAGGTGCGTGCGTGGCGGCAGAAGGTGTCGCTGGGGGTGACGTCTGTGGTCTCCATAATGCCGATCACATCCACCACATCCAGGCCGGCGCTTTCCAGGTCGACCGAGGTCAGCACTTCGTGTGCCACCCGCACAGAATAGTGCTCATGCTCCAGTTCGTCCGGCTCGCCCTGGTGATAGCGGGAGTAATCCACGCCCTGCCAGAGGTCGGCAAACCGTCCGGGGCGGGACATCAGCTCCCGGATGCGCCGGGCCTGGGTAAACTGGTGGGAAAAGCTGGAATGGCCGCTGTCATGCAGCAGGCACCCCAGCCGGATGGTCTTGGCAAGGTAGTCAATGGCATCAAGCTGGCTCAGGCTCAGGTCCATGCGCTCGCTCAGTTGCCGCTCCCGCAGGTAGGCATCGATCATCGAGCGGAACATCCGGGTGCCCACATGCATCACACCGATGCTGTGCAGAAACCGGGAGTGAGTGGCACCGGGGAACACCAGGCTGAGAATGTCGTTCTGGCAGATGTTGCGTAAACGCTGGAACAGCGGGTGGTCAATAACCTGTATTTCATGGCGGTACAGGGGAATACCCCCGTGAACCGGATCCATGATCAGCTTGTCGTAGGCTCCCAGCAGGTCGTTGACGGCACGTCGCATGGTTACAATTCTCCCAAAATGATGACAGCGACCTTGTTATATCACAGGGGCATGCCAGAATAGGCGATATGACCCGAATTTCTCTTTTATCGCTGGTAGTTTAAGGCAATCAACATGAACTCGCGCACCGAGCGCATACTGATTATCGATGCCGACGAACAGGCTCGAAACGATTTGTCACGCTACCTTGAAGCGAGGGGTTTCTACGTGACCGGGTATCCCGATATCCAGTCCGCCCGCGGCTTGTTCGAAGATAAACTCCCGGACGTCATCTTTGCAGACCTGCCCGCCGACGCCATCCGTGATCTCACCACCCGGCTGGCGGACTCGGAAAGCTTTATTCCGGTGGTTACCTGCACGGCCAGCAACTCCAGTACCGATGTTATCCAGGCGCTGCGGGCCGGTGCCACCGATGTGGTGCTCAAGCCCTGCAACGACGACAAAGGCGCGCTGGATGATGTGATCGGCAAACTGTTCGACCGGGTGCGGGTTAACCGATTGAACCAGTTGTACCGACAGGAGCTGGAAGAAACCAACCGGGAGCTGCGCAGCGGTATTGCGGAGCTGAGGGCAGACCAGAACGCCGGGCGCAAAGTCCAGCTGCGAATGCTTCCGGACCACGATTTGCAGATTTCCGGGTTGCAGGTCGACCATAAGATCAAACCCTCGCTCTACCTGAGCGGCGATTTTCTCGATTATTTCCGCATCTCCGAAGACAAGGTGCTGGTGTACATCGCCGATGTTTCCGGCCACGGTGCCAGTTCTGCCTTTGTCACTGTGTTGCTGAAAAACCTGACCAATCGTTTGCAGCGCAACCTCAAACGGCAGTCCAGCGACGACATCCTTCACCCGGAGCGCTTTCTCGAGCGGATCAACTCGGAACTGCTCGATACCGGCCTGGGTAAACACGTAACCGTGTTTGTGGGGATAATTTCCATATCTGAACGTATACTGAGTTATGCGGTGGGTGCACATTTCCCGATGCCGATTTTGTCGTTTGAAGACGGCGAAACCCGGTTTCTGGAAGGTAATGGCCTGCCGGTGGGGTTATTCGAAGATCCCGAATGGGAGGTGTATCAGGTTCATCTGGACCGGCCGTTCAGGTTGTTGATGTTTTCAGACGGCATTCTGGAGGTAATTGCTCCGAAATCGCTGGATGAAAAGGAACGAACACTACTTGAACTCGTGTCTGGAGGTAGTCACACTATCGCATCGCTGAGTGAGGCTCTGGGATTGGATACCATCTCCGAGTTGCCCGACGATATCGCGATAGTTTCGGTAACTGATGCCCTTGACGGGCCAGATAACACGTCGTCGACGTAGTGGCAGTGTGAAAAATGGCTGGTTATAAGATCCTGCAGGCAGAAAAGCAGGGAATTTACGTCCTGAAGTTTATTGGGGAAATCCGGCTGAACCTGTGTTCGACGCTGGACAATCTGGTTGAGACCATCACGGGTAACCCGCAGTTCAAAACGGTAATTATCGATCTGACAGAGACCGAAATTATCGACAGCACCACCCTCGGGCTGCTGGCCAAGATTGCCCTGGCCGCCCGAAAGCAGAGCCGCTTCCTGCCGACTCTGATCTCGACCAACCCTGATATTACCCGCATTATTACCTCAATGGGTTTCGACAAGATCTTTATCATTGTGCGCGAGCCCGCTTCCCGGATAGAAGAACTCGAAGAAATTCCCGTACTCAAGGCCAGCGAGCAGCAGGTGAGAGACAAGGTTCTGGACGCCCATAAAATCCTGATGGGTATGAACAGCAAGAACAGGGAAGAATTCAAGAATCTGGTGCGTGCCCTCGAGTGTGAAGAAACCGGCTAGGTTTCAGTACGCCACGGGTGCGCTGCCCGTACGCAATAAAACGGAAATGATATGCCTGAAAACACCACTCCCCCGAAAGACGGGGCGAAGTCCTACGACGTTGCAGTGCTGGGTGGCGGTAGCTTTGGTACCGCCATGACCAAGGTTCTTGGCGAAAACGGCCACACCGTCCATTTCTGGATGCGCGATGAAGTCCAGGCGGAGGAAGTTCGCCGTACCCGTGTGAACAAGCGCTACATGCCGGATGTCACCATTGAAGGCGACGTGCAGCCCACCACAGACCTGGCCGAAGCCGTTGCCAGGGCCGAAGTGGTATTGGTCGCTATCCCTTCCAAGGCTTTCCGCTCTGTGATCCGCGAGAATGCCGACGCATTCCGGGAAGGGCAGATTGTAGTCAGCCTGACCAAGGGTATTGAAGAACACGGCTTCAAGCTGATGAGCGAAATCCTGATGGAGGAGCTTCCACGCTGTCGCTCCGGTGTGCTCAGCGGCCCGAACCTGGCGGCCGAGATCGTCAATCGTGAGCTGACCGCCACGGTCATTGCCGCCAAGGATCCGGAAGTTCGCCGCACGGTGCAGGATCTGCTGGGGTGCGAGTATTTCCGGGTATACGCCAACGTAGACGTGTATGGCGTAGAGCTGGCCGGCGCCCTCAAGAATATTTACGCCATTGTGGCCGGACTGGCCTCGGCGCTGGAGATGGGTGAAAACGCCCGGGCCATGCTGATTACCCGAGGGCTGGCGGAAATGAGCCGCTTTGCCGTAAGCCTTGGGGCCAACCCGATGACCTTTATGGGGCTGGCGGGTGTTGGCGACCTGATTGCCACCTGTACATCGAACAAAAGCCGGAACTACCGGATTGGTTACGCGGTGGGTAAGGGCAAGCAACTGGACGAAGCGGTGAAAGAGCTGGGCCAGGTGGCCGAGGGCATCTACACCCTGAAACTGGTGCGGGAGAAATCGGAATCCATCGGCATTTACATGCCGCTGGTGCGCGGGCTTTACGAGATTCTGTACAACGGTGCCTCGATCAACGCGGTCATCAGCAGCCTGATGATGGCGGTACAGAACTCTGACGTAGAATTTATTCTGCCCCGCACCATCACCCAGTAAAGGCTTCTGCGAACGAGGAGCGCTTATGCAACTGATCATCATGCGCCATGGCGAAGCCGGCTGGCACAGCCTGGACCAGGAACGGGAGCTTACCGATGTGGGCCGGCACGGGGCAGCGGCCGTGGCCGCGGCAATCGGCAAATCCTCCTGGCGCCCGGACCGGATCTGGTGCAGCCCCTACACCCGGGCCCGGCAAACCGCAGCGATTGTCTCTGAAGTGCTGAATTGCCCGGTAGACGAAAAGCCGTTCATTACCCCGGACGATGATCCGGGGCTTTGCCTTGACGCTTTACTGGAAACCGATATTTCCCGTTTGATGCTGGTGTGCCACATGCCCCTGGTGGGCAGCCTGTCTACCTTACTGGTGGACGGCCATCGAAAGGGCATTCCCTTTATGACCGCCCAGGCCGTGGTGCTGGATATGCCGGTGGTGGGCCCGGGCTGCGCTGACTTGAAAGAACAGTTTCTGCCCTGATCTTTATCCTGTCATTCCATTTCGCAAGTTTCGAGACGCCATGTACAGCTTTCCGATCGAGTATATCGAACCCGTCTTCCGCCCGCCGAGCGAGGCAAAGTCCCTGATCCTGCCGGTAACCAACGGCTGCTCCTGGAACCAGTGTACGTTCTGCGAAATGTACACCCAGCCCCAGAAGAAATTCCGGGCCAGGAAGCCTGAGGACATCCGGGCCGATATCGCCAAGGCTGCCGAGGCCTTCGGTGACGTCCGCCGAGTGTTTCTGGCCGATGGCGATGCCATGGTGCTGCCAACCCGCCGGTTGCTGGAAATCCTGAGCGACCTGAAAACCGCCTTTCCGGGCCTCCAGCGGGTTTCAAGCTACTGCCTGCCACGGAACCTGGCGAAGAAATCTGTTGAAGATCTGGTGCAGTTGCGCGAAGCCGGGCTTGGCATCCTGTACGTGGGCATGGAATCCGGCGACGACGAAGTATTGAAACGTATCAACAAGGGTGAGAGCTGGGAATCCACCCGTTCCGCCCTGACCAAGATTCGCGAGGCTGGCCTGACCAGCTCTGTGATGGTGCTTAACGGCCTGGGTGGTGAAACCCTGTCGCGCCAGCATGCCATCAACACAGCCACCCTGTGCAACGAAACCCAGCCGGATTACCTGTCGACACTGGTTGTCAGCTTTCCTCAGGGCGAAGAGCGTTTCCGGGAAGGTTTTGGTGATGATTTCGTACCCCTGAGCCAGCAAGGTTTATTTGAGGAAATACGCCTGTTCCTCGAGCACCTGGAACTGGAGAAAACCATTTTCCGCAGTGACCATGCCTCCAACTACCTGGTGCTCAAGGGCACTCTGGGCCGGGACAAACAGCGAATGCTGGAGCAGGTCAACCTGGCCATCAGCAATCCCGGTGCGGCGGCTCTTCGCCCCGAGTGGATGCGCGGACTGTAAACGGAGTAGATCACTATGACCCGAAAGCCTGATGAACTGGCCTCCGCTGTTGAAAAGAATGCCGGTGGCAAGGCCTTGCCGCCGCTAGACCAATGGAACCCGGGGCTGCTGGGGGATATGGACCTGCTGATCACCCGGGACGGCTCCTGGCTGTTCGAGGGCAAACCCATCGGCCGGGAAGCGATCGTGCGATTGTTCTCCACGATTTTGAGAAAAGAGCAGGACGGCGCCTACTACCTGGTCACCCCGGTGGAGAAGTGGCGGATTGCGGTAGAAGACACGCCGCTGCTGGCCCACTCGGCAGAGGCCACGGGAGAGGGTGATAGCCAGGTGATTTCGGTGACCACCAATATGGGCGAAACCCTGGAAATCGGCCCGGACCATCCGCTTGAGGTGGGGGCCTATCCCGACAGCGACGAGCCCCGGCCAGTTGTCGCCGTCAGGCACGGCGTGGAAGCACGGTTGGTGACCAATGCCTTTTACCAGTTGGCAGAGTTTGTTGAAGAGCAAATGGTAAACGGCGAAACCGTGCTGGGAGTTTTTAGCCACGGAAAATTCTGGAAAATCGGGCAGGGCGGTTGAAAAGCCCCTGACCACCCCAATGAATGAGGTAGAAAACGCAGTCTGTCACTTGTTAAACTGTCTTTTCTTACTTGTTATCGAGCCTGGCTCTCTAACGAGGCCCGGTGGTCGTTAGTCCCTCTGTGCAGTATGGCTGTTCAAGATTACTTTCGATTACCTACATCTTAAATACACAGTCATTGCGACACGCAAGGAGATCACATGGCCCAACCTCGTGTTGTCACCATCCATTACACGCTCACTAACGACCAGGGAGAGCAACTCGATTCCTCCCGCGTAGAAGGCCGTGAGCCGCTGTCTTACCTGGAAGGTGCACAGAACATTATCGGTGGACTGGAAAACGCACTCAACGAAAAGAGCGCTGGTGACCAGGTTAAAGTCTCTGTAGCTCCTGCTGAAGGCTACGGCGAAGTTAACGAAGAACTGATCCAGCCGGTTCCGCGTTCTGCCTTCGAAGGCGTCGACACCATCGAGCCGGGCATGCAGTTCCAGGCCCAGACTCCGGGCGGCCCCCAGGTTGTTCGCGTTGTTGAAGTGAGCGACGAAACCGTCACTATCGACGCCAACCACCCGCTGGCGGGCCAGACTCTGCACTTCGACGTAGAAGTGGTAGAAGCTCGCGAAGCAACCGACGAAGAGCAAGAGCACGGCCACGTGCACTGATCTCTTCCGAAAGGTTGATCAAAGAACGGCTCCTGCGGGGGCCGTTTTTTTTGGATTTCGTGGCAAAAAAATACCGGAGGCAAGCTCCGGCATTTTCTGGTCAGTACACCCGCTTACATATTCGGGTAGTTGGGACCACCACCGCCTTCCGGCGTTACCCAGGTGATGTTCTGGGCAGGGTCCTTGATGTCACAGGTCTTGCAGTGAACACAGTTCTGGGCGTTGATCTGGAACTTCTTGCCGCTGCCATCTTCCGCTTCAACCACTTCGTACACGCCGGCCGGGCAGTAGCGCTGGGCGGGCTCGTCGAACTTGGGCAGGTTGTCCTTCAGCGGAATGTCCGGATCGGTCAGCTTCAGGTGAACCGGCTGGTCTTCCTCGTGGTTGGTGTTGGAGATAAACACCGAGGACAGGCGGTCGAAAGTCAGCTTGTTATCGGGCTTCGGATAGGTGACCTTCTTGCACTCGGATGCCGGCTTCATGGTGGCGTAGTCCGGGGTAGTATCGCGGAACGTGATCGGCAGGCTGCCACGCAGAATGTTCTGCTCGAAGAAGGCAATGGCGCCACCTACGATGTTACCGAACTTGTGCATGGCCGGGCCGAAGTTACGCTCGGCGTACAGCTCTTTGTACAACCAGCTGTCTTCAAAGCGCTTCTGGAAGCTGGTGATCTCTTCGCCAGACTTACCTTCTTTCAGAGCTTCGAACACCGCTTCGGCGCCCAGCAGGCCAGACTTCATGGCAGTGTGGGAGCCCTTGATTTTGGAACTGTTCAGGGTGCCGGCATCGCAACCCAGCAGCAAGCCGCCCGGGAAGCTCATTTTCGGCAGAGCATTGTAGCCGCCCTTGGCGATGGCGCGGGCGCCGTAAGCAACACGTTTGCCGCCTTCCAGGTACTTCTTCACCTCAGGGTGGTGCTTCAGACGCTGGAATTCCTCAAACGGGCTCAGGTGCGGGTTGCTGTAGGACAGATCGGTGATCAGGCCAACATAAACCTGGCCGTTTTCCAGGTGATACAAGAAAGAACCGCCGGTAGAGCCAGACTCATTCAGCGGCCAGCCAGTGGTATGAACCACCAGGCCCGGCTCGTGTTTGGCCGGGTCAATGTCCCACAGTTCTTTGATGCCGATGCCGTAGTGCTGAGGGTCTTTGCCTTCATCCAGCTTGAAATCGCTGATCAGGCGCTTGCCCAGATGGCCGCGGCAGCCTTCGGTGAACAGGGTGTACTTGGCGCGCAGCTCCATACCCGGCATGTAGCCATCTTTCTGGGAGCCGTCACGGGCCACGCCCATGTCGCCGGTGATGATACCTTTAACCTGGCCATCTTCAATGATGGTCTCAGAGGCGGCAAAGCCCGGGTAAACCTCTACGCCCAGCTGCTCGGCCTGTTCGGCCAGCCAGCGGCACAGGTTGCCCAGACTGATAATGTAGTTGCCGTGGTTGTGCATGTTCTTGGGCACAAAGGCATTGGGAACCTTGGTAGCTTTTTCCTGGTTCTTGAGCAGGAAAATGTCGTCCCGGGTAACCGGCGTATTCAGGGGAGCGCCTTTTTCTTTCCAGTCCGGGAAGAGTTCATTCAGGGCAGTAGGCTCGAATACGGTACCTGCGAGGATGTGCGCCCCGATTTCAGAACCTTTTTCTACTACACAGACAGTCAATTCTTCGCCAGCTTCCTGCGCCAGTTGCATGACGCGGCAGGCTGCAGACAGGCCAGCAGGGCCGCCGCCGACGATCAGAACATCAAATTCCATCGATTCGCGTTCCACGTTGGTCTCCTCAAACAGCTTTTAATGAATGTTATTAACCCGAAGGATAGCGCATTTCAAGAATCAAACAAACGTTTGTTTGAAATCTGCCCTTACCTTTGGCATTGTACGTATACACCGAAAAATCGTGTGTTTTGAGTCGATTTTTAGTATCGTCTCATTGTCAGGTCGGGTCAACCCGGTCCTTTGACTGTGAAGACTCATTAAACCCATCGTAGAAGAACGAGGAATCTATGAAGGTTCTGGTCGCTGTAAAACGAGTTATCGACTACAACGTAAAGGTGCGTGTCAAGCCGGACAACACCGGCGTTGATCTCGCCAACGTCAAGATGGCAATGAACCCGTTCTGCGAAATCGCAGTTGAAGAAGCGGTTCGTCTGAAGGAAAAGGGCGTTGCCAGTGAAATCGTGGTTGTATCCATTGGCCCGAAGGCTTCCCAGGAGCAGATTCGTACTGCACTGGCGCTGGGTGCTGACCGTGGTATCCACATCGAGACTGACGAAGAAGTACAGTCCCTGGAAGCGGCCAAGCTGCTGAAGGCGGTTGTCGAGAAAGAAGAGCCCAAGCTGGTTATTCTGGGCAAACAGTCCATCGATTCCGATAACAACCAGACTGGCCAGATGCTGGCCGCTCTGACTGGCATGGCCCAGGGCACTTTCGCTTCCGAAGTGGTTGTTGACGGTGAAAAGGTTAACGTAACACGCGAAGTAGACGGCGGTCTGATGACAGTTGCCCTGAACCTGCCGGCGGTTGTTACCACTGACCTGCGTCTGAACGAGCCGCGTTACGCTTCTCTGCCGAACATCATGAAGGCCAAGAAGAAGCCGCTGGACGCCATGAGCCCCGCCGATCTGGGTGTTGAAATCGCCCCGCGCCTGACCACCCTGAAGGTCGAAGCCCCGGCTGCACGCCAGGCTGGTATCAAGGTGGCAGACGTAGCTGAGCTGGTGGATAAACTGAAGAACGAAGCGAAGGTGATCTAAATGAGCATCCTGGTAATTGCTGAACACGACAACAGCAGCCTGAAGCAGGCTACTCTGAACGTTGTAGCGGCTGCCAAGGCCATCGGTGGCGACATCGACGTGCTGGTTGCCGGTGAGAACGTAGGCGCCGTCGCTGAAGCCGCTGCCAAGGCAGAAGGCGTGAACAAGGTACTGGTTGCAGACAACGCCGCGTACGGTCATTTCCTGGGTGAGAACCTGGGTGACCTGGTTGCTGAAGTGGGTAAGGGCTACAGCCACATCCTGACTTCTGCCGGTACCACCGGTAAAGACTTCATGCCGCGCGTTGCTGCGCTGCTGGACGTTGCCCAGGTATCCGACATTATCCGCGTTGAGTCTGACGACACCTTCGTTCGTCCGATCTACGCCGGTAACGCTATCGCGACCGTAAAGGCCAGCGACAGCATCAAGGTTATCACTGTACGTCCGACCGCGTTCGACCCGGTTGCCGCTGAAGGCGGTTCTGCTTCTGTAGAACAGCTGGACGTTGTAAAAGACGCCGGCCTGTCTTCTTTCGTAGGCGAAGAGCTGGCCAAGTCTGACCGTCCGGACCTGGCTTCTGCCGGTATCGTAATCTCCGGTGGTCGTGGCATGCAGAACGGCGACAACTTCAAGATGCTGGAGCAGGTTGCTGATCTGATGGGTGCCGCTGTTGGTGCATCCCGTGCCGCAGTTGACGCCGGCTTCGTACCGAACGACATGCAGGTTGGTCAGACCGGTAAGATCGTTGCTCCGCAGCTTTACGTTGCGGTGGGTATCTCCGGTGCCATCCAGCACCTGGCAGGTATGTCTGACTCCAAGGTGATCGTTGCGATCAACAAGGACGAAGAAGCGCCGATCTTCCAGGTTGCTGATTACGGCCTGGTAGCAGATCTGTTTGAAGCAGTTCCGCAGTTCGAAGAAGAGCTGAAGAAAGTTCTGTAACTTTCAGATCTCTTTAGCAAAAAAGGCACCTCAGGGTGCCTTTTTTGTTTTTGAAACAATGCGCTTTTCGGCTTTGCCGATAATCAGGGTATCCGCGAGGATATGCAGGGCCCGGTTGGTGGTACGGACCGCCTTGTACACCTGCTCGGTTTTTTCGTGATGGGTTTGCTGGACCTTCCTGGTACTGTTGCGAAACTCTTCATCGCTGGAAAACATGTCGATCAGGCCAAACGTGGTGTTGGCGATGGCCTTGTGCACTTTCTCGACCGCCATGGCGCCGCCAGAGACCGTATCCTCCAGCAATTTCGCACGGTTACGGACCTCCAGCAGTTCCATACGGCTTTTCTGGACGGCACTGCGGGCACTGATGCGGTGGGTGTTAAGAATCCTCAGATCACGGCGGTTATCGCCGGATACACGAAAACCGGCAAACAGGCAGCCGGCGGTGGCGGCAAGGCTCAGGGCAACAAGAATCTGGGCGATCATGGCCGAGGCTCCTCAGCGGTATTCAATGTGCATTTCAACATCGATATCACGCTCTTCGAGTTCCACTTCGAGTTCTTTCATGACTTCCTGATAGACCATTTTCCGGGTCATTACCGGTAAGCGATCCGCAAGCAGCCGGCCGGTCCGGGATTCCCGCTTGGCCAGGGAAATCGGGTCCAGCACCCGAAGGGTCAGTATCAATTCCGGATCCTGGCTGGTCTCAGGGATACCTTCGTTCTCCAGAATCTGGGCGATCATCTTCTTCTGCTCGAGGAATTGCCAGAGCAGCAGGGCGCTGAACACCAGAAGAATCAGGCTGGTGAGTGCAAGCAACGTGTTCAAAGGGCACCTCCCGGGTGTCTTGTGTGCATGTACAGAGTGTGCCCCAGTCTGCATGACAAACGATTGGCCGGGAGGACGCCCCGGACAGCGTAAACAGGAAAGTAGAACCTGTGTTCAAACCTGTTACCATCGTAACCCAACACCCGTTTGAATAAGGATAAATAATGACCAACACCACACAGGCAGAGTTTGATCTGGTCGTATTTGGCGCCACCAGCTTTGTGGGCCAGATTCTTTCCCGGTATCTGATGGAGACTTACGGCACCGGTGGTGAAGTCCGTTGGGCCATTGCCGGCCGTTCCGAGAGCAAACTGGCCAGCCTGAAGGCTGAGCTGGGGGATAACGCCTCTGCATTGCCGGTTATTCTGGCAGATGCCTCTGACGACGACGCCCTTGCCGCCATGTGCCGACAGACCCGGGTGATTATTTCGACCGTTGGCCCCTATGCGCTGTATGGCGAGCCGCTGGTTAAAGCCTGCGTGTCCACCGGCACCGATTACTGCGACCTGACCGGCGAAGTTCAGTGGATTCGCCGGATGATCGAGCGTTATGAAGACCAGGCCAGGCAGACCGGAGCCCGGATTGTTCATTGTTGCGGTTTTGACTCGATTCCTTCCGATATGGGCGTCTGGTTCCTGCAGCAGAAATCCGAAGAGACCTTCGGCCAGCCCTGTCGCGATGTGCGTATGCGGGTGAAGGTGGCCAAGGGCGGGCTGTCCGGCGGAACTGTAGCCTCCATGATCAACGTAGCCAAAGAGGCCGGGGCAGACCCGAAGCTCCGGAAAGAGCTTGCTAACCCGTTCTCCATCTGCCCGCCGGACCACCGTTCCAGCACGCGCCAGCCGAGCCTGAAAACAGCGGAATTCGATAAAACCTTCAATGCCTGGCTGGCCCCGTTTGTGATGGGTGCCATCAATACCCGGGTGGTTCATCGCTCCAACGCCCTGCAGCAAGCCCGCTACGGCAAGGAATTCACCTACGACGAAGCCATCATGACCGGCAAAGGCACCAAGGGACGCCTGACGGCCTATGGCATTGTGGCCGCCCTGGGTGCCTTCTTTACCGCATCGGCCATCAAGCCAACCCGCTGGGTGGTGGAAAAACTGGTGCCCAAGCCGGGTGAGGGGCCAAGCCCGGAATCACAGGAAAAAGGCTTCTACGACATCCGCTTTGTCGGACGTACAGAAGATGGCAAGACCCTGATCACCAAGGTGACGGGCGACCGGGACCCGGGCTACGGCTCTACCGGCAAGATGCTGGGTGAATCCGGTATGTGCCTGGCCTTTGATGTGAAAGACGAAGTGCCTGGTGGTTTCTGGACTCCGGCCTCTGCGCTTAACGGCAAGTTGCTTGAGCGCCTGACTACCAGGGCGGGGCTGACTTTCGAGCTGCTCGAAACCCGCTGAGCCGCTAGTTCAAATGCAGAATGTGGCCGGATGGCAGCAATGCCTCCGGCCCGTGGCCTAATGAAATCACGGCGCGCCCGTCCAGCCACTGATCAATCCGGGGGGCTATGCGGCTTCGGGTATCGGCATCCACGCCGGTAAAGGGTTCATCCAGAATCACCAGCGGTGCTTTACTCAACAATACCCGGGCCAATACCAGCCGGCGGGCTTCACCGCCCGACAAGCGGCTGCCGCCGTTCCCCAGCCAGGTATCCAGGCCTGCAACCTCACGGCTGAAGCGCTCGGCCAGTTCCACCAGCTCCAGTACATGCCAGAGTTCGCCGTCCGTTGCTTCTGGATTACCCAGCAACAGGTTGGCTTTGACGGTGTCGTCGAACACAACCGTAGTTTGAGTCAGGTAGGTGCAGGGCAGGGACTCCAGAGAACCTGCAACGGGAGCAATCAAACCGGCAAAGGTATCTGCCAGGGATGATTTTCCGCTGCCAGACACCCCGACTACGCCCAGGCGATCTCCGGGTTCGACCGCTACCGAGAAGTGGGTGATAACCGGAGACTGCCCCGGGTGGCCAACGGCCAGGTCGCTCGCGGTCAGAGCGCTTTGTTTTGCGCCCTGTCCGGCCGGCCTCTTCTGGAAGCCAGGCTGTTCATCTGCGGGTTGTACATCTTCATTGAGACGCCTGGCGGCTGCCAGTGTTGCACCAAACTTTCCAAAGGCTTCAGGCAGCATGCCGTAAACTTCTCCCAGACCAAGCAGGGCAATGGGCAGCAGCACCAGAACCGGCCCGGATATGAGATCCTGCTGGAACAAGCCAAAGCCGGCCCACAGGGCAATCACCGCTGACAGGTTTACCAGCAACACTGTTACCGAGAGGTGCCAGCCCACCCTGGCATCGACCTCCGCCTGGCTTTTTGAAAGCGCAAAGGCGTGGCGCATCAGCCGGCCCGAATGTTTGCCCGCACGGCCGGCGGCGGTGAGTTCTGCAAAGCCTTCTAAGTGTTCAATCACCTGGCCGCGAAGTTGTTCCTGCCGTTCGTTTAACTGTCCCGAAAGCGCCCGGGTGCGAACATACAGCCCCCAGGTGGCGATACTGAAGGCTGTTGCCAGAATACCCAGCAGTATCAGTGCAATGGTGCCGCTGAACAGCAGCCAGGCCAGGCCGACAATCATCAGGGTAACCAGCGCCGCCAGTGCGGTAGGGGCAATCAGGCGCAGGTACAGGGTGTCCAGGGCGTCTACATCGGCAGTCAGGCGGGACAACCACTGGGCTCCGGTTTTATCGCCTCGCTGGCGTTTGCCCGCCTGCGCCAGCCGGTTGAACAGCGCTACGCGAATATCGGTAAGCAGGCTCAGCACCGTATTGTGGTTGTAAAGCCGCTCCAGGTATCGGGAAACCGTTCTGGACACCGCAAAGAATCGGATCCCGCTGCCGGGTACATAAAGGTTGATGTACGCCTGAACGCCCGCTGCAAACAGCAAGCCCACCAGGGCGGTTTCGGTCAGGAACCATCCGGACAGGGCCAGCAAGGCAATGCCGGATATCAGTGTTGCCAGCAGCAGGGCACCGCCCACCACCAGCCGACCCCGGCGGCGAAGAATCAGCTGTAACCAGGGCCGGAGTTCACGCATTGCGCACCTCTGTGCCGGAGACGATCAGAACCCGGTCGGCCAGTGCCAGCAGCGCCTGGTGATGGGTAGAGAAAATCACGGTCTTGCCGGCTTCGGAAAGCTTGTGCAGGGCTTCCAGTACACAGATTTCGCTGGTGGCGTCCAGGCCTGCGGTCGGCTCATCCAGCAGAACCAGCTCATGATCCGCCAGAAAAATGCGGGCGAGACTTAGCCGTCGGGCCTGGCCACCGGACAAGCCCTGGGCATCTTCGCCAATACGGCTGTTGATGCCCTGTTCCCGGCTGTCGAGCAACTCGGCAAGGCCGACCATGCGCAGGGCATTCTCAATGGCTATATCCGATGCGTCAGGGCTGGTCAGCCTCAGATTGTCCGCCCAGGAACCTTGAATCCAGAAGCCTTTCTGGCCCAGCCAGCCGAAAGGGGAGGAGCCCGCAGATTGTCCGAACACCGATATTGTTCCGGCATCGGGGCGAATAAACCCGGCTAACAGGTGCAGTAACGACGACTTCCCGCCACCGGACGGCCCTGTGAGCGCGATCACTTCACCGCGCTTTACCTGCATGTCCAACTGATCAAACACTGGAGGGCTATCGGAATAGCGCAGGGATACGCCGCTCAGGGCGATCGTGTCCGCCGTGGCGGTGGGTTCGGTTTGTGCCTGGACATTTCCGGCGCCGGAGACCGGTTCCTGAAGCCGGGCAAGAATCTCTGCTCCGGCGCCCAGGGCGGCGGCCCGGTCGTGATAATGTTGGGACAACGTCCGTAATGGCTGAAAGAACTCCGGTGCCAGCAGCAGGATCAGCAGGCCGGAGAACAGGGTGAGCTGATCGCTGGGGCCAAAGGTGATGTAGCCCAGCAACCCGAAACCGATGTAGATGGCGATGACGGCAATGGCGACCGACGAAAAGAACTCCAGTACCGCCGACGACAGAAACGCCACCTTCAGGGTTTTCATGGTGATACGCCGGTACTGATCCGAGCGTTGATACAGGGTATCGCTGGCCTGGGCGATCTGGCCGAACAGTTGCAGGGTCGTCAGGCCCCGAACCTTGTCCAGAAACTGCCCGGACAGCCGGCTGATGGTCTGGAAGTGCTGCTGGTTCACATTTTCTGCACCCATACCCACAAGGGCCATGAACAGAGGGATCAGGGGCGCGGATAACAACAGAAAGATGCCGGCCAGCCAGTCGAGCCAGAACACCAGCGCAAGAATCATCAGGGGGATAACGGTGGCCAGGATCATCTGGGGCAGGAACCTGGCAAAATAACCGTGCAAGGCTTCCACGTGGTCCAGCCATTCCCGGGCCAGGGAAGCGGCAGAGGCCTCCGACAGAGCTACGGGGCCGACAGCTTGCCAGTGGTCATTCAGTTGGCGACGGGCATGCCGGCGTACCTGTTCGCTGCAGCGCGCCGCAAAGCGTGTTTGCAGGCCCTGGCAAACTGCCCGCACAACGAGCATACCCACCAAAACCAGAAACCAGGGGGTGAGGGCAGAGACCGGCTCGCCGGCAATTACCCCCTGATAAACCAGCCAGGCCAGTAACACCATCTGCACGATGGTGGCCAGCCCGGCCAGGGTACCGGCGACTACTGTGGCGTTTATCCAGCGCTGGCTGGTTCGGGCAAGCCCGGCCAGCCAGCCTTTGACATCAGCCTGAGCCGGTTCTGCCACTCAGTGATACCCTTCGCCGGCCCGCACCTTGCCGCGGAATACCCAGTACGTCCAGGCGGTGTATACCAGCACAATGGGAATTACGAACAGCAGGCCCAGGAGCAGGAACAGCTGGGATTCATAGGCAGACGCTGCATCCCACAGGGTGTAGTTGGGCGGCACCATATAGGGCCAGCGGCTGACCACAAGCCCCAGATAGGTTGTGATGAACAGCCCCATTGTGGCCACGAAGGGCATGCCTTCGAAGCGGTTGCGCACAGAGCGCCAGATCTGGAAGGCGCACAACAGTGTCAGGGCCGGAAGGATCCAGATGATACCGATGTGGTCAAACCAGCGTTCACGCACCATGTCGTCCACAAACGGTGTCCACACGCTGATAATGGCGAAGATGGCCAGCACGGCGAACAGCAGCGGCGTTGTTACCCGGTAAGCCCAGTCTTGCAGGCGGCCTTCGGTTTTCAGGATCAGCCAGGTGGAGCCGAGCAGGGCATAGCCTGCCAGAGTGCCGAGGCCGGTCAATACGGTGAACGGGGTAAGCCAGTCCAGCGCGCCACCCACATACACGCCATCAACCGTGTTGAAACCCTGAATATAGGCACCAACCACCGCCCCCTGGGCGAAGGTGGCGACGGTGGAACCGCCGGCAAACGACCAGTTCCACAGGTAGCGGGACGTGCGCGCCTTGAACCGGAATTCGAACGCCACACCCCGGAAAATCAGCCCGGCAAGCAGCAGGAACACGCCAATGTAGAGCGCAGGCAACAAGATGGTGTACACCATAGGGAAGGCGGCCAGCAGCCCGGCACCGCCCAGCACCAGCCAGGTTTCGTTGCCGTCCCAAACCGGTGCCACCGAGTTCATCATGGTGTCGCGGTCTTCTTCAGAGGGGGCGAAGGGAAAGAGAATGCCCACGCCCAGGTCGAAGCCGTCCATCAGCACATACATGATGATGCCGAAGCCGATAATAAACGCCCAGATGAGGGCCAGATCAAACAGTTCCATCAGGATTGCCCTCCTTCGTTAACGGGTTTTGCGTGGTTAACCGCACCCTTGCCGGATTCGATCTCGAACGGAACATGGGCCGCCGAGAGTGGGCGGGCAGGGCGATCGGCTTCATGGTCGGCATTGTCTTCATCGCCTTCCAGGCCGACGAACAATACCCGCATCAGGTAGTAAACACCGGCGGAGAACACCGCTGCGTACACCAGGATGTAACCGATGAGGGTGAACAGCGCCATGCCCCCGGTCAGCGAGGGTGTTACCGAATCAGCCTGGTTCATAATGCCGTATACAAGCCAGGGAGCCCGGCCAACTTCGGTTACGAACCAGCCGGTCAGTACCGCGAAGAAGGGCGCAATGCTCATGGCGCGCAGCCCCTGCAGGAACCAGCGGGCCTTGTAGTAGCGGCCGCCGGCCCGAAGCACCAGCCCGGTTACCGCGAACAGGATCATCAGCATACCCAGGCCAACCATCACCCGGAACGACCAGAACACAATCGCCACCGGAGGCTGCTCTTCTCTGGGAACATCCTTCAGGCCAGGTACCACACCATCCCACTCGTGGGTGAGAATCATGCTGGCTAGGCTGGGGATGCCGATTTCAAAATGGTTGGTTTGTGCTTCCTGGTCCGGAATGGCGAACAGCAACAGTGGCACATTGGAAGAGGTTTCCCAGTTGCCCTCCATCGCAGCCACTTTCGCAGGCTGGTGTTCCAGTGTGTTCAGGCCATGGAAGTCACCGACCACCAACTGGGCCGGGGCAATAAACAGCAGCAGCCACAGGCACATGGACAGCGCCTTGCGGTTGGCTTCTACCTCCCGGCCCTTGAGCAGGTACCAGGCACTCACACCGGCCACTACAAAGCTGCCGGTCAGGAATGAAGCCAGGCCCATGTGCATAAAGCGGTAGGGGAATGACGGGTTGAAGATGGCTTCGCTCCATGACACCACATGGAACACACCGTCGCGCAGTTCAGTGCCCGCCGGGGTCTGCATCCAGCTGTTGGCCGACAGTATCCAGAACGAGGAAATGAACGTGCCGGTGGCAACCATAATGGCCGCAAACAGGTGAACGCCCGCAGGAACCTTGTTGCGCCCGAACAGCAGAACCCCGAGGAACGCCGCTTCCAGGAAGAAGGCCGTGATAACCTCATAGCTCAGAATCGGGCCAAGGAAGTTGGCAGAAGCCTGGGAGAAGTTACTCCAGTTGGTACCGAACTGGAACGACATCACGATCCCGGAGACCACCCCCATCCCGAAGACAACGGCGAAGACCTTTGTCCAGAATCCGGAAAGCTTCGTCCAAACCGGGTTACGGGTTTTGAAGGCAAGACCTTCCAGAACGGCTATATAAGATGCAAGCCCGATGGTAAATACCGGGAAAATGGCGTGAAATGACACGACAAACGCGAACTGGATTCGCGATAGGATGAGGGGATCTAGTTCCACAGGAACCTCCGGTAACTTTCACAAGTCACAACAGACAGGTGCTAACCTGCCCGGCCGCTGCCTTAGGCGATTTTGCTATGTTGTTATTACCGGCAGTTGATTATGATGCTACGGGAATTGTAGCAGAAAGAAATAGGGCAGTTTGTCGCACCTTTGATATAAAACAATGACGGTGAACCTATGAGCTTCTATGAAGACCGGATTCTTCCCCACATTATCGACAAGGCCTGCTCCATGGGCCAGGTGATGAAACTGCGCAGCCAACTTGTGCCAAGGGCTCGCGGCCGTGTGCTGGAAGTGGGAATGGGCTCGGGTATTAACCTGGAATTCTATAATCAGGACCTCGTAGAGATGGTGTACGGGCTGGAGCCATCGGAAGGCATGCGGCGCAAAGCCTTGCCGAACCTGGGCCGGTCACCGGTGCGGGTAGAGTTGCTGGATCTGCCGGGTGAGAAGATTCCGCTGCAGGACAACTCGGTCGATACCGTTCTGCTTACCTTTACCCTGTGCACCATTCCGGACTGGCACACGGCCTTGCTGCAGATGAAGCGGGTACTCAAGCCCGGTGGCGACCTGCTGTTCCTGGAACACGGAGAAGCCCCACACGACACCACGCGCAAATGGCAGCACCGGATAACACCGGGATGGCGAAAGCTGGCCGGCGGCTGCCACCTGAACCGGCACATCGCGGAATTGATTGAACATGCCGGCTTTGAGATTCAGGAGCTGGAGAATCTGTATATGCCCAATGCACCGAAAATTGCCGGTTATATCTACAAAGGCAGGGCAACCAAGCCCGAATAACCTGAGTCCCTGCCGGAAATTGCTTAATTACTGAGCGATTCTGAAAGCGGAATTGCGTTAGCCATCCGGGCCTTATACAATTCCGGCCTTCAGTTTTCCCCCGATGCTCCGGTGGTGAAATTGGTAGACACAAGAGACTTAAAATAAAGTCAGTGTCTATAAAAAAGGCAATAAAAACATAGGTGTGCAAAGATCAAAAAATTTGGTGCATCGGCGGTGCATCAGATTAAGAAAAACGCTCCGGTGGTGAAATTGGTAGACACTAGGCACTTAAAATGCCTTGCCGCATGGCGTGCCGGTTCGAGTCCGGCCCGGAGCACCATTATTCTTTAGCCTGGCTAGTGTGTGTTCTTTCACCAGATCACCCGGTAACAGGATCATCCGACGAATAGCCCTTTGACTCCCTCACGCCACCCCGCCATGCTGAACCAAACCAGCATCCACAGGTGGCCTATATGAAGTTGTTACCCGTTATCGCCCTGGCGCTCACTCTCCCCACACTGGCGGCGGCGCAATCGCCAGATCAGGAAGGCATGTATCAGCCGCAAAAGCTCGTTAAGGATAAGGCGGAAAATTTCTGCGAGTTGCTGGCGAACATCAATCTACGTCCTCAAGATTTCCAGTCGATCACCCTACACACTGAACCAAAAACCTACGGCATCGCGGAATCAGACCGGGACGGGTATCACATCCTCGTCACGTACCCCTACCGCACAGACGGGGTTAACTGGGCTTGTGTGTTCAGGGACTACCGGCAGGGGGCGCTGTTGCAGCTTGTAGAGTTTGGGCTGATTGGTGGCGAGCAGGAAGAAATGCGGATTATCGAGCCGCTTTGGTGATTGCACCCCGCCAGGCCGCACCACACCAACAAATCACACCCCGGTCAGGGCGCCATTTATGGCATGATATTTTCCGGGGCACGATACCTGCTTGTTATGCAATGTCCGTTCCACGCTGCAAACAACGTGCCTGAAATCGGCTCCTGACAGTTTGTGGAAATCGCACAACGGCGGGCGCTGGATTCGTGCATCAGCAGCACCGGGGTCTAACCGGCCTCGCGGCACCACCCCCTGAAAGCCTCGCT
The DNA here is from genome assembly GCF_021282325.1 of Marinobacter sp. G11. NCBI lineage: Bacteria > Pseudomonadati > Pseudomonadota > Gammaproteobacteria > Pseudomonadales > Marinobacteraceae > Marinobacter > Marinobacter sp. G11. The sequence goes on along the minus strand of NZ_JAJSPB010000002.1, from coordinate 98,585 downwards.
AACGGCTTCCGGGTTATCGCCGGTCATCGAGCATAGCCAGCGGGTCATCGGCCCACACCGGCACAGGTCGTTGAAGGCGCGTAGCTCGTCCCTGCCGGTGCCTTTCTTTTCGTGCCAGTGGTTACGGGCATCCAGCACCATCAGCGCCAGTGCAGCCCGCCACAAGCGAAGCTCTGGCGCTCCGGCCTGTTGGCCTTGCTCTGTTATGTCCGGGTAATCGTTCATGGCGGGAACCTGGGCAGGAATAGGTGAGGGTTTTTCTGATCGCTGCGGATAGCACCCACAAACCGCATTCCACCACCGCAGGTGGAACGAATCGTTATTGCTGTTTCAGGTGTTCCCGTAGCCGTTGCGTTAACGGCGCGGGGGCCTTGTCCGCATGGCCTAGCCGGATCTGGGGGGCTGGCCCTAAGAGCGCGTTATAAAACTGCGCCCTCGTCATGGTGCCCCCTTGGGCCTTGTAGGCTTCAAAGTCGCAATCATCCACGGCATAGCGCCTGTTCATGCCACTACCTCCAGTTGTCCAGCTTCTACCAGCGAGCTATAGCCCGCGTTTGCAGTCACACGCGCATACTCGGCAGGCTCCAGCGTTTTCACCTCTCCGGCTTGCCAGTGCACACCCGCCACGCCTTGCCGTTTCTCGGCATTGTTGCGGATCTGAATCACCGCCCCGGTGGATGGACTCGGCACCAGACCGGCAAGCGCCTGGCGGCTGGCCTCCAGTTGCACCAGGTCACTCTCGGCACTGATACGGGCCTTAGCCTGACTTTCGAGGCTGTCCAGCAACTTGCCGTAGGCTTTCGGCGCTACCCACTCGCACCACTTGAGCAAATCGCCGTGTGACAACTCCCGTTGCCAGTTCTCCGGCCACTGAATCAGACCGGAATGGCCCTTGCCGTGGATCGCGCCAATGATCGCCCCGGCAATCTGTCCGGCCTGGGCTTCGGTCAGACCGTGGTGGCTTTTGGTACTGGCAAGGCTGCGGATCAGCAGGCCACCATCACGGGCGCGGTGGTCTGGCATCAGTTGCGCGTACCCGGACAGGATGCCGCCAATAGCATCAGCAGTCGGTGTGTCTGCGTTGTCCAGGATCGCCAGCAGTTGAGGGCGCAAGGCGTCCGGTGTGGATGCCTGTTTGGCCTTATCTAGCCGTTGCTGGGCTTCGGTCTGGGCATTTTCCAGCAGGGGCATCAGGTGGTCGTGTGCGGTCTGGGCTTCGGTTGCGTAGTTTTTCATGGTCATGGTTTCGTTCTCTCTTTGCGGTGGTTAAAGCAATGCGGCGTAGTCATACACGCCAGAATCGTGCGCGTTCAGGGCAATCACCCCGGCGGCTGCGTTGGCTCTATCGTCATGGGCTCCGGGCGCATGGTTCACGCTGTCCCGGCCCGCTCTGGAAGTCTTGCGCTCAAGGCCAGCAAACTGAGTTATCAGACGGTCATCCGGCGGCAACTCCACCCGGCCCGAAGTCAGGGCGGGCAGTGCGTCCAGGTACAGTTCAGAGCGGGGCTTAGGGCTGTATTCAATGGTGATTCCGTGCTTGCTGAACTCGTCAGCGGGCCAGCTTCCTGCGTACTTATCCGAGTGCGCCTCACGGATGCCGTAGGCTTTCAGCAGGGCGGCATAGTCGGCGGTGATTTCAGCCGGTACACCACGGCGGGCGCGTACCAGATCCACCACCACACGGGAATCCTCGCGGTGGCCTATGGCCAGGGTGTATTCATCCTGTCCACCACCGGCAGGGTCAGCAAAGGCAAAGTAACGAAAGCGGCTGTTGTACGGCAGTTCCAGCGGTTCGGAACGTGCCACACCTTCCACCAGATCGCGGGCAATGAAGGCTTCCAGGTCGCTGCGGAATTGCGCCCCATACTCAGCCTTTGCCGCTTCGGGGTCGCGCTCGTAGGCTTGATCTATCACGCGCTGGGGTAGGCTGGGGTTCATCAGCTTACTAGGGGCCTGGGCTACCAGGGTGTGCGCGTCATGGCTTCCGAAGTAGCGGCGGTAGGTGTTCCACAATTCGCCCCGCTTGCTGTACGGGCTTGAAAGGGCCACCAGCTTGCCCTCTAACGTGGCCATAGCCGGACGGATTGCCGCCAGTATTTCATGGTCGGGATTGGCGCTGTCTTCCGAGCGGATGAACGCCAGTTCATCAATACAGCAAAAAGCCGCACTATAGCCCCGAGTTGCCCGGAAGCTGGCGGTGTGCACCTCTATGGCCGTGCGGTTGGTTAGCTCAATGGTCTCTTTGTCTTCCCGGCTTATCAGTTGCTCAAGCATGGGGTTAGCATGTAGCAGGCCCGATATATACCGGAATATTGAGCGGGCTTGCCGCCGGTCTGCGGCCAATATCATCACCGTGGCCACTTCACCCGGTGCCAGCCGGTCGCGGTAGTCCTTGAAAGCCGCTTCATATACCGCCAGCAAGGCCGCTGCCTGGCTCTTACCGCCACGCCTCCCGACTACCAGCCATAGCTCATCAAACGCCACCACGGGCGCGCTAAGGCGTCCTGTAAGCTGTTTCAGTATTTGCCGTTCCTCATCATCCAACGGCAGGCCATAGAAGCCAGCCAGCAGGGCGCGCCATGCCTTGAATGACTCCCCGCCGAATTGCTCGCCGAATAGCTGGGGGTCTGTCATCAGGTCGCGAATGGTGACGGTCATTGGCGGGCCTCACGCTTCGCCAGGTACTCGGAAAGGCTGGGTACGTCATGGGCTACGCGGTTCAGGCCTAACTTGCCGAGAATGCCCTGAAGGCTGTTGGCTGCCTGAGTCCAGCGAGCTACATCAAAGTCTTGCCCTTTAGCCAAACTCTGTTCCTGTTGCGCCAGCCAGTATTCAAGCCACAAGGCGCGCTCTACTAGGCTTCGCTGGGCATAGCTCAAACGGTCAGCCCCGCCTAAGTCATCGGTGAAAGCCTGATAGCGTTCCCGCATAACCTGGGCAATGGCGTAGCGGTTATCTAGCTCACTGATCCAGCCTTGTGCGAACTTTGCCGGGGGCGCTTGTGTTTTGCTCATGTTTGGGCCTGTTTTGCCGGTAATTTGCGGCTATTGATCCACCTAATGATGCACAGTATACCAGAAAGAACCATAAACCCTTATATACCAGTACTTTGAATGATACACACAAGAGACATAATATCCTTGGTGCGGTATCTGAGAGCGACAAAAACGAGGGTAGGGCGGGGCGTAACCCGGCAGGCTGCGGCTATCGTTTCCGGCGTTTTGATAGGTTTACCCGACATTCATTCCGGGGTTTTTGAGGTTCAAAACTCCAGAAAGTGAAAACGGGGAACCATTAAAAAAAGAAAGAAAGTACACTCTAAAATGCCTATAGGGATTAAACCCCAGAAACCCCAAAATATAGGGCGGTCTGTTTACCCTTCTCGATTTCTCCAATCTGCTACCCCAAAAACCACAAAACCCGACACAAGGCCGGGTCTGCGGGTTGGTTATCGTTAAAGGATTGCCGGGTTAACCTGATAGGCTTTGCTGGGCCTTCCTGGGCCTTGAGGCTTGTACTGTACCGGCCTGATATACCCGCGTTCCGTGAGGATCTGCAAGGGCTGCTCCAGTGCGTCGGCCCTATCAAAGCGGCTTTTGTGGTTCTGGAAGGCATCACGGGCTGTAAACTCCTGCAATCCGTGGCGCTTGATCCACTTGATTAGAACCTTTGCGCCCTCCGCGTCTGGGTCAGCCGCCATCAGGCCATAGACTGCAAGGGCATGGCTTGCGAGGGCTTCACCAGTGCGAACGGCTGCGCTCATATCATCGGCACTGACGGCGCTGGCCTTGTAGTCCTGACCATGCCGGGCGATATGGAACAGGGCGGCAATCCGTGCCACTGCTCCGGGCAACTTGCCTGCCCAGTCGCGGCAATGCTCAAACAAGCCGTTTTCGCCCATTTCGGCTTCCACATCCTGCCAGCATTGTTGCCAGATTTCGCGGGCCTCGTCGGACAGCTTGATAATGTCCCGTTCCTCCTTGTTCTCACCAGCCGAAAGCAGGGCTTTCACGGTTTCGTAGAAGCTCGATTCCGTAAAGGCGTCCATACGCTCCCCTTGTCCGCTCCGGTTTCCCAGATTGGAAGGTGGCAAGGCATACAGGAAGCGGCCCAACAGGCCACGGCCCTTGAACCCCGGTTTCGTGCTGAGGCTATGCAGAACGTCCGGCTGTACCGCCAGCGCAATCGTTAGCCGTGGGTTATCCAGGATCACGGCGGGTTTACTGCCCCGGTCGATCCGTACAGGGTCGCCAGCATGGCCGTTAAGGTATAGGTCGATGTTCGGCACACCCTGGTTATACCGGCCTGCCATTGTTTCGAAAATGCCGCCCTCGGCACTGAGTAAGCCCAGCTCCCCGTTGTTGTGCTCCATCATCGTGCCGAGGTGTTCGGTGGTCACGTCTGACGTATAAACACGGGGCAAGCGCGGCACCTCCGGCAAATCGGCCTCCATTTCGATCACCTTGTCCATCAAGCTGGCGGCTTTATGCTCGTCCTTTTCCTTGGCGGCCATCTGCCGCTGTTGCTTGATCCGTTCCTTTTGCATAGCCAGTCGGCTTTCTGCCTTTTTGATTTCCGGCTCCAGGCGCTTGCGTGTGTCGGCTTCCCATTGCAGCAACGGTTTCACCGCTCGCTTAAACTCGGCAGACTTCCGCAAGGCTGGCGGCAACGCGGTGGCAATCATCAAGTTAATCGGCTCAAAGTAACCGGGCTTGATATTCACATCGGCAAGCCGTTGGCCTGCCACTGCCAGCACACCTAACGCCAGCATGGCGGGAAGCTCCACCGGGGTTTCAGTCTCCTGGCTGGCGGCCTGAGCGTAGTTTCTAAGAATCGGCGGCCACTCATTCACCGGCAATGGCACCGGGGCTGCCGTGTCCAGATCCACCAGCGGCGGCCACTCGATTGCCGGGGCGGCTTTCTCCTGTTGCTCCACGATATAGTGAAGGCTCCCCCCGGTTGCAGGCCTGCGGCTGTAGTTGCCGAACGACTGATAGGTGCCTTTTGTCTTGTCCTTGTCGTACTTGTCAGAACGGCGACTCCACAGGTCGAATACGGCGAACCCGTGCGGCCCTAATTCGTACTGGATAGCGGCCCCGACTTTCTGCCAGGTGTCATAGTCCACGCCTTCGCCATCATTACGGATCTGAGCCACAAGGGATAGAACCCGCATAGCGTCCATTTTATCGCCTTGTGTGGCGCCCTCTGGCCCGTTCTCAGGCGCTTTCCTGTCTGGGAAATACTCGCGCCCCAGTTCGCTTAGATCCCTGTCCTCGATAGCGAACGGGCTTTCCTCCAGGTGGTGCCCGGTGAAGGTTAAAAAGCGTTTGTCCTCGTAGAACTCCACGCCTTTGGCTTTGCTGTTTCCGGTGTGCCCGCCGAAGCTGCCACGGGCGATAAATCGGAAGCCAGAAAGGCCGGGGCTGAACTCCGTATAGGTATCGGCTTTTCGGATGATCTCGGCAACGTGTGGCGCTACTTCGCCAGCCTCGTTTATGCAGTCGTCAGTATCACCACCGGCTAGACCGTACTCCCGATAAAGGATGATCCCCACACCTTGCAGCATCGGTTTAGATTCAGCGTAGTGGATGGCGCGTTCAGCGGTCGTACAGAACCCTTCCTGACTCCACTTTTCGGAACCATCAACGGCTGAAACGGGCACCTTGTCCGGTTTCTTTCCGGGTTTCTGCTTCAACTTCCAGGCGCACCAAATCGGCAGGTCTGAAAGCTCTGGCGGGATTTCTTCAAGGCCGGGAATGTGTCGGGCATAAGGGCGGCTGTTCGGTTTTTGAACAGTCATGCTATACTCTGTTTGAGCTTGCCCGCTCTGCTTTGTGCTTTCGCCCCCGGTCAGTTGCCCGCTGATTTCGGGGGCTGTTCGTTCTAGCTCTGTCATTTTGCGCCCCCGTTGCTGAATCCCATTTTGTCCGCCACCTTGATAGCGTCCCGCTTCGATAGCCGGTAATGCTTTTCCAGAAACTTGCGGAAATGGCGGCGGGTGGTTAGTCCTGCGCGGGGCAGTTCCAGGCTACCGCCTTCAAATTGAGTGCGGGCGGCCCTCATTGCCTTTTGCTTGTCGTTGGGGGTGATCATGTAGTCCATCATTTCGCCCCCTCCTTGAACTCAAACAGATCCGTTACAGCCACACACTTACAGCCGCATATCTCACGGACTGGCAGGGTGCCGTTACTGATCGCGTTGGTTATGACGTGTGCCGGGACGCCTACGGCATCAGCCACACGGCTTAGGGCCACGTATTCGGCTTGGTCGGCATGGTTGTAGAAGGTGCCGGGGGTGCGTTTCATGGTTCAGCCCTCCCCGGAACAGGTGCGGGCGTTTTCTTCGATCCACGCCAGAACGTCATCAGCCCTGTAGCGAACATGGCGGCCCAGCTTGATGAAGCGTGGGCCTTCGCCACACCAGCGGGCGCGCTCGCACCAGGCGGTAGACTTGCCCAGATATTGAGCGAGGGTTTTTTGATCCCATAGCTTCGGCATGGTCACGGAAGCGTCAGGGTGAAGGGGTTCGGGGGGCAGGGTGGTGCCTGTGTATTCTGCGGCTTGTAAAGAAGTGGTGTTTTGCATGACTAGCCCTCACTGAGCTTTGAATGTGAGGGCAGTATCAGACTGATTTTAAAGGTAAAAAATTTGCTCCCCGTGCGGAAAATATAGTTTCCGTGCGAGCTATATAGTTTTCTTTGGCCTCCCTCCCTTTTTGGCGTAATCGGGTGCCACTTCTCTTACCCATCCCTTTACAACGGGAAGGGTTAATTTTTCGCCCGCCAGTTCTGCGGCCTTTTCATGCAGTAATTCCGCCACTTCGCCCGTCCGCAGTTCTTTTTCAGTATCGTAGTGCCAAAGCTCTTTAGCCTCGGCTTGCGTGGCTTCCTTCGCCCTCCGTAGTACATCCGTCTTACCTTTAAGCGGGGCTGTTCTCGCGTCCTCGGCTTTGGCGTATTTTTGCGCTTTGGCTTCGTACTCGTCCGCCAGGGCTTCGCGCGCGCTTGCTATGGTATAGCGCGCATAATCAAAGGCCGCGAATTGCTGTTGTTTCGATAGCCTGCCTTGCACGCTCGCTACCACCAGCGCGGCAGCCCTGACTAACCTGGGCTGGCTCTGGCGGGCAGAACGTAGCCTCTCAATATCAGCCGGGGGCAATCCCTCGGCATAACACAGGAACCACGCGCCCGGCTCGATATGCCCGCTTGGTTCTCTCGGCGGTTCAATGTAAAGCCTTCCCTCTGTCAGATCCTCAAGGGTAACGCTTGTTTCCCTATGCAGTGCCTTGATTACCTCGTGATCCTGTAGGCTGTTCACGCGCTGGCCTCCCTGTTAAACGGCAATACCTGGGCCACTGGCTCCGGCTGCCCTTCTACCATGCGGTAGAGCATTTGCAGGGCTTCTAGTTTCTCGTCGTTAAAATTGTGGTGCTGGTAATGCCGGGCCTGAACGCCACCTAAGCCGTGGCTAAGTAATTGGCCCAGAACGTCGGAACTCACGCGGTAGGGCTTGGCCGCCAGTCGGGTTTCAATGGTTGCCCTGATGGTGCCGGGGGTGAAGTGTCCGCCCTCCAGTTCCTTGGCTTTCTCCATTGCCTCCCGGATCTTGTCCACGCGCTCCGATATATACTTGCCGTTGATCGGGCTTTTCCCGCCATCGCACGAAAACACATAGTTGCCTGTGCCGGTCAGCCGTTCAATGCAGGCGAGGGCTTCCGGTAGCAGGGGGATAGCATGGCGGCGGGGTTCTGCTCTACGGCCTTTGTAGTCCAGCAGGGTAATGGTTCCAGTGTCCCGGTCTATGTCGTGCAGGGTGGCGCGGGAAAGCTGTTGTATGCGCTGTCCGCCGGTCAGAACGTGCAGCATCATAATAGAGCGGCCCGGCTCTGGTAGTTCTTTAACGCGCGTCCAATAGGCTTGGAACTCGGCAACGGAAAGGGCGCGGGTTCTAGCCTTGCTGGAGCCTTCCACCTTCACCATATCGCGGGCGGGGTTGGCCCTGATATTCATGTTTCGCAATGCCGCCGGAGCGTTGACGTTGCCGCGCGCCTTGATTGCTTCGGTGAAGGCTGAACGGATATAGGAGCGGATCTTGTCAGCCTGGCGCAACTTGCCCCGGTCTTTAACGTCCGCCACTACCTTTATGCAGTCGTCCAGGTCTATTTCAGCCGCGCGCTTTTTCCATAGCTTCGGCTGGGCTTTCTGAATGTCCGCCGTGATCTGGTTCTTCACGTTGCGGGCAGATTTCTTTCCCTTGGATTCCAGCAGTTCAATGTACCCGGTCAGCAGATCCCCGAACGTGGCGGCCTCCGCTTCCTTTTTCTCCGGGCGCGGGTCTATGCCGTTGGCTATGTCTGCGTTGATTTCTAGCGCGCGCTTGCGGGCTTGCTCGGCGCTGGGGGCGGTGCCGGTGTAACGGGCAATGGTTACACGGATCACTTCACCCTTGAACCGAGTCTGGAAAAACAGGGTTTTGCTTCCGCTGGGCATGATCCGCACGCCATAGCCCTGAATGGCAGAATCCCAAACAATGCGGCGCTTTCCGTCTACCGCTTCCAGCTTGTCTAGGTTGGTTTTGTTGAGCTTGATCTTTTCCGGTGGCTTGCGCTCGGCTTGCTTCGCCATGAATCCCCCTTGGTGCATCACTGGTGCATCGCTTTATTTCAAAATCGTTCAAAGGCACTAGGGATTATTCTGGCGTAACTGGCTGAAATTTCAAAGCTGTTAGTGGTTAACCATTTTTGTTCAAAGTGGAAGAAAAGGACTTAAAATCTCTCGACCGTAAGGTCGTGCCGGTTCGATTCCGGCCCGGAGCACCATCCTGTTTTCCCCGGCCCTTCAGCCAAACATGTTTGCCGCATCCTCACCAAAGCAGGCAACCCGGTTCCGGCCCTGGTCCTTCGCTTCGTACAACGCCAGGTCTGCGCTGCGCATGAGTGTGGAGCCGGAAACATTGTCCACGTTTACACTACTGGCAACACCGACACTCACGGTGACGACATCGCTCACCGGAGAGTCTGCGTGGGGCAGTTTCAGGCCTGCAATGGCTTTGCGAAGTTCTTCGGCACAGGTTCTGGCTTGTTCCAACCCTGTTTCGGGCATCAGCACACTGAATTCCTCACCCCCGGTACGGGCAACCAGAAAGCCATGGGGCTTGACGGTTTGCTCCATGCACTCCGCAACGCTGGCGAGACATCTGTCACCTTCCGGATGGCCATAGCGGTCGTTATAAAGTTTGAAATGGTCGATATCCAGCATCAACACGGAGGTCGGCTTTTCCGGTTCATCCGACAGGCTTTGCTGCAAGCTGGCATCGAACAGTCGGCGATTGGCCAGGCCTGTCAGCGGATCGTGATGGGACAGGTCCAGCAACATTTTTGACTGTTCGCGTTGCTGGCTGATCAACCTCTGGGCGTGGCGAGCGAGGGTGCCAAACTCGTCTCTCCGCTGCAACAGGCTGTCTGGTACGTCCGCCAGGTTCTCGCGTTGGCCAAGGGAATTCTCTCCCTGTTTCCCGGTAACAAAGCGGGTGAACAGGCCCAGTGGCTTCAGTACCAGGCCATATAGCAGTGCCAGCACCACCCCGATCACAACGGCCAGCAAAACGGCAGTCCAGGCGAGTGAATAGCGGAAAATCCTTGAGGCCCTTTTACCGCGGTCTCTCGGAATTTCGGTGCTCAACACCAACTCGGGCCCGCGGGAATGGGTTAACAGAGGCTTGCCGGCATGCAGCAGGTCTGGCCCTCGCTGAAGAGCCATTTTCCGTTCCGTATCGGCCGGGGCTGCTGGACGTGTGGAAATCTGCACCGATAGCCCGGTCTGATCCTCGAGCAAATCCGTCAGCCGTTCGTCAATCAGCCGAAGCTTGATAAGCCAGCCCCGGGATGGGCCTGTCCTGTCGGTTTGAAGTATGGGGGCTATCGCAACGAGTGCAGGCCACGGGGAGGCAAGGTTCAGTGGCAGCCCCGATGCTTCTACCTCGCCCAGAAACGGCTGAACCTCAGCGATGAGCGGTGCCGCCCAGCTGCAGTCGCCCGTTGCTGAGGTGCAGGTGCCGTAGGTGTTCGTGCCCGGATCAATGCCGGCAATCCACATTGGTTGCTGGCCTTCACTGATGAAGATCATGGCCTGGTCGTGCAGGTCTTCGAACATCTCCCGGCTGAAGTTACTGGTGGCGTAGTCGCTGTTTGCATCCTGGATGAACTGGTAAGTGTCATCCCAGTGCGCCCAGTCCCGGGTTTGTGCGGTCAGCGCATTGTGGTTCTGCGTCAGTGAATTTTCGATGCGCGCGAGTTCCTGGCCCGCTTGCTGGTTCTCGGCTTTCATGAGGACCGGCTGGAAAACAACTCTTTCGATCAGAAGCAGGGCGATCATGGCCAGTACAAGAAGCTGCCAGAAACAGAATAAACCTGGAGGCCAGTGAGTGGCGGACTTGCTTCATACTGCATTTACCTGTTCGCTGTTTTAACAAGCTTCTGGCTTGCTTGTTTTAAGCATTCATCGTACCGGTCGGGGTTGCCTGCGAATACTCGGTAATAGCCGCAAATTGCAACTATTTGTATACGCCCAAAGTCTGTTCGACAGGCTGGCAGCTGTTGGCAATACTGGGGTGATAGCCATCAAGGAGTTCTGAATTATGTCTGCCGCGCAAGAAAGCCCAGTGCGAGTCCGTACAGAAAATGGTATTACCACGCTGACCCTGAACCAGCCGGAACGCCGGAACAGCCTGTCTATGGCCATGCTGGAAGGGTTGTCTTCAGCCCTTGAGAAAATTGCCCGGGATGACAGTAGCCGGGTAGTGGTGCTGGCTTCCGCCGGCCATGTGTTTTGCGCCGGCCACGACCTGCGGGAGATGCGGGATAAATTCGACAGCCACGAATTTCAGCTGGCTCTGTTCCAGCAGTGCAGCAAGGTGATGCAACAGATTGTGAACCTGCCGAAGCCGGTGATCGCCCGGGTAGCCGGTGTGGCAACGGCTGCAGGGTGTCAGCTGGTGGCCAGCTGTGACCTGGCGGTAGCGGAGCGGGGCAGCCGGTTTGCCACGCCGGGTGTGAACATCGGTCTGTTCTGCTCCACGCCAATGGTGGCGCTGTCGCGCAATGTTTCCCGCAAACATGCTATGGAAATGTTGTTAACCGGCGAAATGATTGATGCGGATACCGCAGAGCATATCGGGCTGGTGAACCGGGTAGTGGAACCGGAAGCCCTGGATGAGACCGTCTACAACATGGCCGCAACCATTGCCGGTAAATCTGGCCACACCCTGAAGATCGGTAAAGAGGCGTTTTATCGGCAGCTGGAAATGCCCCTGGCCGATGCCTACGATTACACCGCCAGGGTGATGGCCACCAATATGACAGCTGAAGATGCACAGGAAGGTATTTCAGCGTTCCTGGATAAGCGGGATCCGAACTGGCAGCACAAATAGCCGGAGTGGTTTCAGGGCTTGCAGGCACCGTTGGCTGGCCATACCAGCCGGTCACCGGTGCCAATGCCGCGTTCATGGAAGTAGCCGGCATTCATTTCCACCGCACTCAGGAAGGGCTTGCCGGCCGGATAAGCCGGGCAGTCGCTGCTGCGGGAGGATGCACAGGGGTGCATTTGCCGCAGGCTTACTATCTCGCCCTGTGCACCTAGATAGGCGATGTCGAGTGGGATCAGGGTCTGGTACATCCAGAATCCGTGGTCGGCCGGTCGCAGCTGTTGGTACTCGAACAGCATGCCGGCGTTATCCTGCAGGTGTTCCCGGCCCATCAGGCCCCGGCGCCGCTGCTCCGGTTCACTGGCCACTTCAAGCATGACCGGGTAGGAGCGATCAGCGGTTACAAAACAGGCCTCAATCACCGGCAAGGGTTGTTCGTCCCGGGCGTCTGCCGCGCCGCAGGCGGCCAGCGCCACCAGGGCGCAGGTTGCCAGCAATACACGAAACATCACGAACGCAGCCGGTATCCGGTTTTGAAGATCCACCAGACGGTGGTCATGCACATGGCCAGGAATATCAGGGTCATGGCAACGCTGATGCCCACGTGCACATCAGATACGCCATAGAAAGCCCAGCGGAAGCCGCTGATCAAATACACCACCGGATTGAACAGGCTGATGGTTTGCCAGACCTGGGGCAGCATATCGATGGAATAGAAGGTGCCGCCAAGGAACACCAGCGGGGTTACGATCATCATGGGCACGATCTGCAATTTCTCGAAGCCGTCGGCCCAGATGCCGATGATGAACCCGAACAGGCTGAAGGTCACTGCCGTCAGCACCAGGAAGGCCAGCATCGACACGGGATGCAGTACCGAGTAGTCGACAAACAGCCGTGCGGTCGCCAGGATAATCAGCCCCAGAATAACCGCCTTGGTGGCCGCAGCGCCGACGTAGCCCAGAACGATCTCGGCATAGGACACAGGGGCAGACAGCACTTCATAGATGGTGCCGGAAAACTTTGGCATATAGATGCCGAAAGAGGCGTTGGAGATGCTCTGCATCAGCAGGGACAGCATCAGCAGCCCCGGGATGATGTAGGCGCCGTAGTCGATGCCGTCGATATCGCCCATGCGGGAGCCGATGGCAGAACCGAATACCACGAAGTACAGGCAGGTTGAGATCACCGGCGACAGCACGCTTTGCATGATGGTCCGCTTCATGCGCGCCATTTCGAACTTGTAGATGGCTTTTACACCGTAAAGATTCATTCTGCTCTCTCCGTTCGGGCGGCTTATTCGTGAACCAGGCCCACAAAAATCTCTTCCAGGGAGCTTTCCCGGGTTTGCAGGTCCCGGTACTCGATGCCCAGATCCCCAAGGGTCCGAAGTAAGCGGGCGACGCCGGCTTGCTGTTGCTGGGAGTCAAAGGTGTAGATCAGCTCGTAGCCGTCTTCCGAAAGCTCGACGGGCTCCAGGGTGAGTTCGCCTGGCACCCTGTCGAGTTTGTGCTGCAGCTGCAGGCGCAGTTCTTTTTTACCCAGCTTGGACATCAGGGTGTCCTTGTCTTCAACCAGGATAATCTGGCCCTGGCGAATCACCCCGATGCGGTCCGCCATTTCCTCGGCTTCTTCGATGTAATGAGTGGTCAGGATTATGGTGGTGCCGTTCTCGCGGAGTTTCCGGACCATCTCCCACATGTCACGGCGAAGCTCTACATCCACGCCCGCGGTGGGCTCGTCCAGAAACAGAATGCGAGGCTCGTGGGACAGGGCCTTGGCAATCATCACCCGGCGTTTCATGCCGCCAGACAGCGACATGATGCGGTTGTTGCGCTTGTCCCACAGGGAGAGGTCTTTCAGTACCTTCTCTATGTGGGCCGGTTTCGGGGCCTTGCCAAACAGGCCGCGGCTGAACGACACCGCATCCCATACGGTTTCAAAGGAATCGGTATTCAACTCCTGGGGTACCAGGCCGATGGCTTCGCGGGCCTTGCGGTAGTTTTTAACGATATCGTGGCCGGCAGCGGTTACTTCGCCGTTGCTCTTGTTCACTATCCCGCAGATGATGGAAATCATCGTGGTTTTGCCCGCACCATTGGGGCCAAGCAAGGCGAAGATCTCTCCCGGGTAGATTTCCAGGTTAACGTCTTTCAGGGCCTGAAAGCCGTCTTCGTAGATCTTGTTCAGGTGCTTTACGGAGATGTCCGGTTGCACAGCGGTATCCTGTTTCTTGGGTGATTCAAGCCAGAAAGCCGGGCATTTTCTCATGCTGGCCGCGGTTTAGAAACCTTTGCCATGTCGGCATTTATGCCCATAATGCCCCTTCAAAAAGGGGATGAGAGGCTGCTGATATGATACGAGCCATCGTAACAGGGGGTTTACTGATTGCTGCTGTAGCGATACTGGCATTTGCTCCCGACTACCTGAACGAAGCCAGCAACGAGGAGAAGAAGCCACCTTGCGACCTGCTTGCAGGCCCTTGCAGCTGGCAAACGGATCAAGGCCAGTGGCAGGTCAAGCTGACCCCCGGCCCGGAAGGAGACCAGGGCGTGGAATACCAGCTTCAGGTAACCGTGCCGGATGCGCCGGATCGGTTTCTGGCGGTACTTAGGGGCGAAAATATGTACATGGGCGAGTACCCGGTGCCACTGGTACGGGAAGAATCGCTGGAATACCGGGCCAGGTTTACCGCGCCGTTTTGTACCACTGGCAGTGAAATGATCTGGAGAATCGATTTTCAGGATGGCCAGGATTTAATCGAAAATGTGCCGTCAACACTGGTCTTTCGTGCGGAGAAGTAGTTAAATTCCTGGAAAATACAACAATCTCCAGGGAAATGTGATGGATTACGGGGAAAGTGTTCAAAAGGTTCTGCTCAGAAAGATTCTCAAGGCAGAACAGGATTTGCTTCAGCTCAAACTCGATTACTGCCGCTTTGTCTTCGGGCTCACCCACCGGGCGCGTGTGAACGCAGGCGGGAAATCCTGGCTGGTACGGTCTGTGGATGTCGACTCCATGCAGCACACTGACGACGGCGGGTTTACCCGGCCGGTGATCGCCGGAGTGCCCGCAGAGGACGAAACCGGCACCACAGCGATTAACCTTGGCAGTAATTGGGAAGTTGAAGCCGTCAGATAAACGCGTTGCTGGTGGCTGCGTCGTAAAGGCTGGAGGGTGCCGGTACATACTGATGTTGCTGCCAGTGTTCAGCACCTTCAAGGCCGGCCCGGTAGCAAGCCAGTAACACGGAACTGGAGGTGAGGGTGCTGATAGCCTGCAATGCTTCCGGTTGGCGAATGCCTGTTTTACGGCTGACAATGCGTGCCACCATGACTGCCAGGGCATCGGAATGGCGCACCGGTTGGCGGCTCAGTGCACAACCGGCCCCATACAACCAGGCGGCTGCGTACATCCGCACTGCCTCTGGCGCCTCGGCCAGCAAAAGCCCCTTATCCCGACAATCCCGCTCCTGGAGCCCGGCCAGAATGTGCAGCTGGGTGCGCAGTTCGGTGCCATGGGCAGAGGCAATTTTCACCTGCTTGCCAGTACGCGCCGTGCGCCTTGCCACCGGGCCGGATATTTCCGGTTCCGCTATACCACCTGCCAGTTGAAGTGCTTCTCCCCGGGACAGGGCAACCATCCGGATTGCCAGAATGCCGACCAGTGCCAGCAAGCCGAGTTCAGTAACAGTGACCAGTCCGTTGACCATGAAGGGTATCTTGCCTCGCATTCCTGAAATTAGAACGATAAGGCATTGTAACGATATGTAACGATCGGCAAGGTAACCGGCTTCCCAATTCTGGCAGTACCGGCATTTCAGGCGCGGGAATTGTGATGCTGGTCTCAGCTGATCAGCAGGTTTGCATGGTCTGCAGGGCCAGTTTCCGGCGGATGTAGCGGCCCAGTGCATCAACGCCAATGTTCAGCAGGGCTGTGATCAGTATCAGTACCATGGCCCGGTCGAAACGAATGTTCTGTATGGCACTGTCGACATAGAAGCCCAGCGTGTAGATGCCGAGGATGCCCAGGATGGCTGTTTCCCGCATGATGATTTCCCAGCGGTAGAACAGAAAGGCCAGGAAGGACCGGTAAACCCGGGGAACCAGTTCCCAGCTGTACCGGGTGAAGCCGGTGGGCGCATCCGGGCGCAACTGAAGGGTGTTGGTCTGGCGACCGATCAGGTGGCCGATAATGCCACCGTTGTGCAGGGCCAGTGCCACCACCGCCGGCAGCATGGACGGCCCCCAGAGTTGCAACAGGATGTAAGCCAGGATGTATTCCGGCGTGGAGCGGGCAATCACCAGCAACACATGGCCGGAGGTACGGCGCACCGGGCCACCAAAGTGGTTGGAAATCAGCGGGAATGCCAGCAGGGAAATAATACCCGTAGCCACCAGGGCAATCTGGGTAAGGACAATGGTGTTCCAGATGCCCGGCAGTGCCTCGGTGACCATTACATCCCCGAACCAGGCAGACAGGCCGGCAAGCCCCTCGCCATCACGCAGCGGAGCCGGGATGATGTCTTCGGTGAAGAACCGCTCCACATTGCCCCAGACAATGGGGAGCCCGTCTCCCAGAAAGAACGGAGCGGCCAGAATGTAGAACGGCAGCAATTTCGGACGAACCCACAGGGGCAGGGTGGCAATCAGGATATAGAACAGAATCAGCATGGCGCCGGCATCGGAATACATGCCCTGGGAGAACGACGATTCCAGGTAGAACCCCAGCGTAGGTAAACCCACGAAACCGAGAATGGCCGAGGAGCGCAGGCCGCATTCCAGGCGGTAAGAGGTGTAGGTGCGGATCTGTTCCCAGCAATCCGGAATACGGGCATACAGAAAGGCTGACACCGAACCGGTGCCGGGAGGCAGCAGGCGGCCGGGCTCCGGATCAGACTCTTCAAAGATCTCCGAGTACACCTTGGCGAAGATACCCGAATAGGGGATGGCAATGGCCAGCACGCCGGTCAGTGGGTGGAAACCGAAGAACTGTAAGAAGATCAGCGCCCAGAACAACTCATGAATCGAACGGATGAAGGCACAGAAGATTCGAACCGGCAGAAACTGATAACCCAGCGCCAGCAGAAATCCTGCCAGGCTGCCGATGGTTACACCCACGAAGGCGAACGCCACCGTGCGCAGCAGGGCGGTCATCAGGCCTTCGGTGCTGAAAAAGTTGGGGGTAGCTACGCCCAGAAAGAACCGGCCAAGATCCTGCCAGGGGTTGGCGGTGGTGATGGCAATATCGGCCACCAGCAAACCGCCGAGCGCAATGGCAAGGAAGATGAAACTGGCTCTGACGGTGGGGTAGGAAAACATAAACTGGTTCTGGCCCGTTAATACAGCGACATGATGTCGGATGCGACAAGCGAGGAAGCCGCTTCGTCCAGCGCTACCTGGCCGTCCTGAATGCCGATGATCCGGTTACAGTAACGCAGTGCCATGTCCACATCGTGCAAAGCAATAATCGAGGTGGAGAACCGGTTGGTGAGGGTTTTCATGACCAGGTGCGCCATGGGGCCATCCAGTGCCGAAATGGGCTCATCCGCTAACAGCACAGGGGCCTGCCGGTAGATGGCCCGGGCAATGGCCACCCGCTGGCGTTGCCCGCCAGACAGTGCAGCCGCCGGTATCCACTGTTTCTCGGGAATTTCCAGTTCTTTGAGCAAGGCCTTTACGGTGTCGCGGTCGCGACGGAACGGGCGAATCAGGGTCAGGGCGTTATACCAGCCGGGATGTCGGTCCAGTTGTCCCATAAACACGTTATGAAATACCGGCAGCGCGTTCACCAACCCCAGGCCTTGCGGAATCAGGGATGCCTCAC
Organism: Marinobacter sp. G11; assembly: GCF_021282325.1. NCBI lineage: Bacteria > Pseudomonadati > Pseudomonadota > Gammaproteobacteria > Pseudomonadales > Marinobacteraceae > Marinobacter > Marinobacter sp. G11. Next base: position 81,342 of record NZ_JAJSPB010000002.1, on the reverse strand, counting down.
TCTCAAGCCGGTCGTAAAGCAAACGGATCAGCGTAGACTTGCCGGCGCCACTTTTGCCGACCAGCGCCACATGCTCGCCTTCATTTACGTGCAGGGAGAGCGGGCCAATCACCCGCTCTCCGTTAAAGCTGGCTGTCAGACCATGAAAATCAAATCCTGGCATCAATCGAGGATTCCGATGTTTTCAGCGGTCTTGCGAATGGGCTCGTAATCATCGTTAGACGCCGGAATAAAGCCGGAACGGGGGAAGCTTTCAAGCAGTGCCGGATCGTCCAGTTCCAGCAGGGCCTTGGTCACCTTGTCTTTGAAACCTTCACCGAACCGCTCGTTCACGTCACCGCGGATGGTCCACTGGTAATCCGGGTACGCCGGGGTTTTCCAGATAACCTGAACGGCATCGGTATCGATGTTTCCATCTGCCAGCTCTTTTTCCCAGACCTGGAAGTTGAGCGCGCCCACTTCATAGGTGCCAGCCTCTACCAGGCGAAGAGTACGGGTATGGTTACCGCTGAAACCAACACGGGAAAACAGAGATTCCGGGGCCTCGCCAAAGGTATCGCGCAGGTGGAACTCGGGCATCAGGCGGCCGGAGGTAGAACCCTTGGAACCAAAGGTAAAGGTTTTGCCACGCAGGTTGTCTTCAAGGTCCGCCAGGCTGTCTGCCGGCTCGATTTCGGTGCTGGTGTTGGCGATGAAGTAGGTGACGAAGGCTTCGTCTTCCACGCCCTGGGCGATGGCCTCAGAACCCGGCACCAGGCGCCGCGCCTGCACACCGGACAGCCCGCCAAACCAGGCCAGCTGCACCTGGTTGTTGCGGAAGGCGGATACCGCTGCCGCATAGGATTTTACCGGGATATAACGAACGTCTACATCGAGTTGCTCGGAAAGGTAATCGGCCACGCCACGAAAGCGCTCTACCAGCTTCGTTTCATCCTCATCAGGAATAGCCGTAAACACGAAGGTTTGTGCCTGTACGGCAGTGACGGCAGAAAAAGACAGAAGGCCGGAAACCAGCCATTTCCGTAGATGTTTGATGACCATGATGATTCATTCCTTTTAGTCGGGGGAGCTTTTGGGTGGTCCGGCCAGCGCCGAAGGCAGCCTCAGGATACCGTGAATTACCACAAGTCTGAACCGGTATACGCAGGTATCCTTTACCCGGAGCACTGGCGCATGCAGAATTTCGGTAAATTTATCGGACACCCTTTATGCATATTCTGATCATCACTCCTGCCGGCCCGGACTCCAAGGCCGGCAATCGAGCCACGGCCCTGCGCTGGCAGGTACTGCTGGAGCAATCCGGCCATCAGGTCCAGGTATTGACCGAATATGAAGGAGAAACGGCTGATCTTATGATCGCCCTTCACGCCTGGCGCAGTGCGCATGCGGTAGAGGCATGGAGAGAGCAAAATCCGGACAAGCCATTAATTGTCGTGCTGACGGGTACCGATATTTATCATCACCAGCATGAATATCCCGGGGCTACCTTGGTTTCGATGGACACGGCGGATTTGCTGATAGGCCTGCACGACCTGGTAGGCCGGGACATTCCGGAATCGTTCCGCGACAAACTGGTTACTCTTCGCCAGTCTGCGGCGCAGCCTGCCGTGCGTGGCGGCTCCCGGCCGGAATCAGGGCAGTTCAATATCTGTGTGATCGGCCACCTGCGTGATGAAAAAGACAGCCTGCGGGCCGCCCTTGCCGCGCGCCACCTGCCGGAAGATTCCAGCATTGTCGTTAATTGTGCCGGCCGCCCGCACACCGAGGAGTGGTGTGAGAAAGCGCTGGCAGAAAGCAAGGATAACCCGCGCTTTCACTGGTTAGGGGAGCTGGATAAACCGGGTCTGGAAAACCTGATGGCCGTGAGCAGTGTGATGGTCATCAGCTCTGTGATGGAAGGTGGCGCGAATGTGGTCTCTGAAGCCTGCAGGGCAGGTTTGCCCATTCTGGCGTCGGATATTCCGGGCAATAAGGGGCTGTTGGGTGAGGATTATCCGGGCTATTTCCCGGTTGGGGATGACAAGGCACTGGCCCAGTTGATGAGCCGGGCAGAGCGGGAACCGGAGTACCTGGCAAAACTGAGAGCGGCTGTGTCGGCGCTCGCTGAAACCTTCACTCCTGAAAAAGAACGCCAGAGCCTGGACGAGGCTCTGGCGCGGGTACTCGACATTCGAGGCTAAGGTACGTTTTACAGTACTTTTTTCGCCTCGGCGGTCAGCTGGCTGTAGCCTTTCATGCTCTTGAAGGCTTCCAGCTTCTGCTTGTCTTCGGCGCTCGGGTTGGCAATCTGCTCGATGGAAGTAATGCCTGCTTCTTTCATCTTCTTCGCAGTCGCCGGTCCGATACCCTTCACGCGGGTAAGATCAGACTTGTCCGCAGGCTTGGCTGCCTTCGGAGTAGCAGCTTTCCTGGCGGCAGGCTTTTTGGCAGGCGCCTTTTTTGCAGCCGGCTTGCTGCCTGTAGCGGATTTGGCCGCAGACTTGGCCTTGCTGGCTGTTTCGTCCGCCGCTTTGCGGGCTTCCTTGGAGGCAATACCCACACGCTCCAGCAGGGTGGCCTGCAATTCGTGGAACTCGTTCATCCGGCGCTCGAACTCTTCGTTAAAACGCTTCATTTCCCGGTCACGCAGCTCGTCCATGTCTTTGAGCAGCTTGCGCACGGGGTCCTGAATCTGGTGCTGCAGGTGGTCGAACTGTTGCAGGGCATCGCTAATCAGCCCCTCGATCTGGGCAGAGGTTTTCTCGAACTCTTTGTTCACCTTCTTGACGATCTTATCTACGCTCGGTTTGGCTTTCTTTGCCATGGGGACGTCTCCTTGCAGACGGATGCTTGGTAAGTACTACGGGGTATCAGGCCAGTTGCCTCATGCTCGCGACGGGGCCCGGGCCACGGCGGGATTTGAGGCTTTGTTTTTTCAGAAGTACTTCGTGAATGCGCCGGAGTTTTTCTGACAGGGGAGATGCGTCTTTGGTGTTAAGGTCAGAAAAATCAATCGAATAGAAGAAATTGCTACAGTGCTTTCTCTTTTCGGTGACCAGGCCGGAGACACCCTCGGCCCGGATTTCCTCAAACGGCATATCCATTACCAGCTCCAGAACCAGGGTATCGCCCGGCTCGAAAACCTTGTCGGTTTTCATCACGCAGCCATAGCTGTCCAGCTCGTACACGCGGGCCTCGACGGTTTCTTTACGAAACAGTCCCTGGCGAACACGGAAGCGGGCAACCAGATCCGGTAGTGGGTCGTTCATTAACCTGTATCTCTGCGTTTTTCAGTACATCAGAATGTGTATATAGATCAAACAATAGACGGCGAAAGCAATTATGGCAATGCTGTCAGCCGTCTACGGTAACCCTTTCAGGGAAGGGTTCAAGAGCCTGGCCGGTGATTCCGGGCCAGATCCGTTACCGTGAACGGGTTTTGATTTCGTACATATCAACACGGCGATCTTTAAGATTAGTGACAGAACCTTCGTTACGTACCAGTTTCAGCTTTTCCAGGTCCATATCCGAGAACATGATCATCTCGGTGTTGGGCGTGGTTTCCGCCATCACGGCATCGTGGGGGAAGGCGAAGTCCGAAGGCGAGAATACGGATGACTGGGCGTACTGAACGTCCAGGTTTTCCACCTTGGGCAAGTTACCCACGCTCCCGGTGATCACCACATAGCATTCGTTTTCAATGGCTCGCGCCTGGGCGCAGTGGCGTACCCGCAGGTAGCCGTTCTTGGTGTCTGTCCAGAAGGGCACACAGATAATATCGACGTTCTGGCTGGCTGCAATACGACCCAATTCCGGGAATTCGATGTCGTAGCAGATCTGGATAGCCACGCGGCCGGCATCTGTTTCGAACACCTCGAAGCTGTTGCCACCTTCGATCACCCAGTCACGGCGTTCATGGGGTGTGATGTGAATCTTGCGCTGCTCATCAACCCGACCGTCCCGGTGGCAGAGATAGGAGACGTTGTATACCCGGTCGTTCTCGATCAGCGGCATGGAGCCGGTGATGATGTTGATGTTGTAGCTGACAGCCATTTCCGACATCTCGTTACGGAACTGTTCGGTAAAGCCGGCCAGGAAGCGAATGGCGCGGGTCTGGTCCATCTGATCGGTCAGGCCCATCAACGGCGCGTTGAAGAACTCGGGGAACAGGGCGAAATCGCTTTTGTAGTCCGACAGGGCATCGACGAAGTACTCCACCTGCTTGAGCACTTCCTCAACAGAGGTGAATTCCCGCATCTGCCACTGAACTGCCCCCATACGCACCTGGGTTTTCTTCACGTCCAGCACTGAGGAGGGCGGGGTATACAGGATGTTTCGCCACTCCAGAAGCGTGGCATAGCCCATGGATTTTTCGTCTTCCGGCAGGTATTTGTGCATCAGCCGGGTAACCTGGAAGTCATTGGAGAGCTGGAAGCTCAGAATCGGATCGTAGATCTCTTTGCGGTCTACCCGATGGATGTACTCTTCCGGGGTGTACTGCTCGGAATACTTGAAGTAGTTGGGAATACGGCCGCCGGCCAGGATGGCCCGAAGGTTCATGGAGCGACACAGTTCCTTTCGGGCTTCATACAAGCGCCGACCCAGACGATAGCCGCGATATTCATGGTGGATGAACACATCCAGCCCGTACAGGGAATCACCATTGGGGTTGTGCCAGATCTTTTCGTTGCGAAGGATCAGGTCGTCGTAGGCGTGGGGGTTGCTGAACCGCTCGTACTTAACGCTTACGGTTAGTGCTACGGCTACCAGGTGGCCATTGTCTTCAATACAGATCTGGCCATCCGGGAATTGCTCCACCAGCGCCTTGATGGTGTCTTTTGGCCATGCACCGCCGATGTCGTCATAAACATCGTCCATCAGTTCCTGGAGCTGTGGGTAATCCTCGAGGGTGAGGTTGCGCAGGTTCAGGTGCAGTTCTTCGTGGGCCATTCAGAGATTCTCCGTTTTTGACGAGCGGATGCACGGTTCAGGATGCATCAGTTTAACAGAGGTTCCTGAATACTTCGCCCGGGACTATTGGTCCAGGTATTTGATACGCCGGCTCAGCTCTTCCAGCGTTTTCCGGCCAATACCATTGGATTCATCACTGAGGTACGGGTTCTTGAGGGTGATGATGGTGCGATGCTTGAGGTTAAGTTCGTTCATCGCGCGGCCGAAGTATGTGTTCAGATAGTCCGCAAAACTGCCATCATTGATGGCGCGCTCAATGCCAAGCTGAAGCCGGTGGGCGGTGTCGTGATCGTGTTTTGCGGCAAACAGGTATGAAGGTAGCGGGTAAGCAATCAGGAGATTAGGCTCAATCACCAGGCCACTGGCGCGGGGCTGTTCGAGGTCAAACAGTACTTCACTGATGCCCCGGGCAAAGCAGTCGAAACGTTGGTTCAGCAGCATCCCGAACAGCACTTCGAAACGTGGATTGGTGATGACTCGTAGCCCGTTGGCCTCGAGAATCGGGGTGTCTGGCCAGTGCGTTCCCTGGCCAATACTGATTTTACGGGCTTTGATGTCTTCAAGGCTGGAAATATCTTTGAACTTCGGCAGGTTTTCCGGCATGACCAGGCAAACCCGAAAGCCCAGCAAGCCGCCATCCACCGGAACCGGGATCGGGTTCAGGCTGTCTTCCCGTTCAGCCGTGGTGGCAACGTTGGCAATATCAAGGATACGGTTGTTACGTTTGGTCAGCTCCAGCAAGGCCCGCCCCTGGCTGACCTCTACACTGCGAAGTAACTCGTAGCTGCCGTATTCGGGGGTTTTGTCCAGGGCCAGCAACACCAGGTTGCGAATTGCCGGGCTATCGTAGTTGCGGTACCAGAGGGTGAGCTCCCGGTGGTTGTCTGTTGTTTCGGCAACCACATGGGTGGCGGGTACCAGGCTTGCCAGCAGGCAGGCCGCGAAAGAAACGACGCGGAAAAGGGGAGTACAACCCAAGTCGGCTTTCCTTCTGGAAGATGCGTGAAATGTCGTTGTATTGTTCTGATTTGCATTGTTGTTGCTTTACGGGCAATTTTGCAACGCAAATTCGCGGTAACTGGAACCAGGACACCAAATTCATGGCTTTGATCGACAGTATAGAGGAGGTTGGGCCGGACCGGGTGCGGAAAAAGGGCTTCAAGGCGGAATAATCCGCCCTCGCTCGGTTAGCCAGCACCCAGTTCGGCGATGGCCTGAAGGAAAGTTTCGCCGTACTTCTCCAGCTTGGCGGCACCAACCCCGCTGATTTCGCCCAGTTCTTCGATACTGCCAGGGCGGCGCTGGAGCATTTCAAACAGGGTGGTGTCGTGGAAGATCACATAGGGCGGCACCCCCTGCTTGTCTGCCAGCTCCTTGCGGCAGGCCCGCAAGGCGTCCCAGCCAGCGTGGTCGGTGACCTGGTCCCGGATATCCTGCCCGCTGGCGCGACTGCCAGATGACTTGCTGCCGGAGCTCTTCTTCTGCACCGGGTCTTTACGCAGCTGAATAGGCTGTTCACCTTTCAGCAGGGGGCGGCAGCGTTCGGTCAGCTGCAGGGCGCCATAGCCTTCCGGATCTGCGCGGAGATATCCGTTAGCCACCAGTTGCCGGAATACCGACTTCCATTCGGTCGCCGATAAATCCTGCCCGATGCCATAGGTGGAAATGGCCTGGTGGCCGGATTGCAGGATGCGTTCGTTCTCTGAGCCGCGTAGCACATCAATGACATAGTTAACGCCAAAGCGCTGGCCGGTACGGTACACGCAAGACAGGGCTTTCTGTACAGCAACCGTGCCATCCCAGGTTTCCGGCGGGTTCAGGCAGGTGTCGCAGTTACCGCAGGGCTGCTCTAGGGTGTCACCGAAGTAGCGCAGCAGAACCTGCCGGCGGCATTGAGTGACTTCACACAGGCCCAGCATGGCATCCAGTTTCTGCCGCTCGACACGTTTAAACTGGTCATTGCCCAGGGACGCTTCCAGCATCTGCCGCAGTTTGATGACATCCTGCAGGCCGTAAACCATCCAGGCCGTCGAGGGTTTGCCGTCACGACCGGCCCGGCCGGTTTCCTGGTAGTAGGCTTCCAGGCTCTTGGGAAGGTCCAGGTGGGCAACAAACCTGACATCCGGTTTGTCGATGCCCATGCCAAAGGCGATGGTCGCCACAATGATTACGCCATCTTCGCGCAGAAAGCGTTCTTGGTTCCTGGCTCGTTCTTCGGCAGTCAGGCCGGCGTGGTAGGGCAGTGCCAGGTAGCCTTTGCTGGCCAGCAACCTGGCAGTGGCGTCTACCTTGTTCCGGGAAAGGCAGTAAACAATGCCGCAGTCACTTTCATGTTCGGCTTTAATAAAGTCCAGTAACTGTTTGTTGGCATTGGTTTTTGGAGTGATTCGATACTGGATGTTCGGACGATCGAAACCGCTGATGAAGTGCCGGGCCTGGGTCAGTGACAGGCGCTCGGCTATTTCCTTTCGGGTACGCTCATCGGCGGTTGCGGTCAGGGCAATCCGGGGAATGCCGGGAAATTCTTCCGCCAGCATGCTCAGCTGCAGGTAATCAGACCGGAAATCATGGCCCCACTGGGAGACACAGTGGGCTTCGTCGATGGCAAACAGAGACAGGGACGCGTTGTGCAGCAGTTCAATGGTACGAGGCTGGATCAGCCGTTCCGGTGCGCAATACAGCAGGTCCAGTTCGCCGGTCATTAGGGCATATTCGGTGGCCCGGGCCTGCTCGAAATCCATGGTGGAGTTCAGGAACGCCGCTTTCACGCCCAGTTGTTTCAGGGCGGCCACCTGGTCCTGCATCAGGGCGATCAGCGGCGAGATGACCACCGCCGTACCCGGTCGAACCAGCGCCGGCACCTGATAACACAAGGACTTACCGCCGCCGGTGGGCATCAGTACCAGGGCATCACCACCGCCCACCACTTCCTGCACGATATCGCCCTGCAGCGGCCGGAAACTTTCGTAACCGAATACCTCGTGCAGAACCTGCTCCGGGCTTCGGCCGGTGGCAGAAGGGGGTTCGCGGGTCAGTTGGTCAAAATCCTGGTCCGGATACATGCTGGTCTTTGCCTGTGGGCGGGAAATGTTCAGGGCGGGGATGATAACAGATCCGCCGGCGGGATTGGTTAACCCCGCCATTTCGGTGGAGGAAATCAGTGCCAAGACAGGATAGAATACCGCCAATTTCCAACCACTTGATTAACCGCTTCGAACAACAACAGGGCTTGCATGCAGGAATTTGACGCAATCCGTCCCTATTCGGATGAAGAAACAGCGCCGGCCATCAAACGCCTGGTTAATGATCGGGAGTTCCTCGACATGGTGGGCCGCTTCAAGTCCCCCCTGGCGGCGAAGTGGGCGCCGGCGGTCTTGCGGATGTTTGTACGGCGCTGGCTGGTTGGCAACTTCGGCCACTACCATCGGGTGGATGACCTGCAGGCGGAGCTGTCAAAGTACGTGGGCGAACTGGTTGAAAGCACCACCTCCCGGGTAACCCACAGCGGCCTGGAGAACCTGAGCAAGACCAACGCCCATTTGTTTATCTCCAACCACAGGGACATCGTGTTTGACCCAATGGTGGTGAATTACCTGCTGTTCCAGAACGGTTTCCTGACCACCCGCATTGCTATTGGCGACAATCTGCTGCAGAACCGGGTGTTTGCAGAGATGATGCGCCTGAACAAGAGCTTTGTGGTGCGTCGTAACATGACCAGCCCCCGGGAAATGCGCGATGCCTACCTGACGCTGTCCGGGTTTATCAACCACAGCATCGACACCAACCACAGCATCTGGATAGCCCAGCGTGAAGGCCGCGCGAAGGACGGTATAGACGCCACGGACCCTGCCATCATCAAGATGTTCTACATGAGCCGGAAGAAATCCGGGCTGGCCTTTGGCGAGGCCATGAACCGGCTGCATATTGTGCCGGTGTCTATTGCCTACGAGTACGACCCCTGCGATGCCGACAAAGCCAGGGAGCTGGAAGTGAAGGCCCGTACCGGCAGTTACCAGAAAACCGAAGGGGAAGATTCCGAGCAAATTGTAAAAGGCCTGACCGGTTACAAGGGGCATGTGCATGTGCACTTCGGTGCGCCTATTGCTGATGCTCCGGATAATCCGAAAGCCCTGGCCGCCCGCATCGACCACGAAATGCACGCCAATTACCATCTGCATGCATCCAACCTGGTGGCTTACCAGATGCGGGGCGTTCACCCGGAAGCCCGGGAAACACCGGGCAGTGTCAGCGAAAGCGTGGTGACGGCAGAAACCTGGTCACCGGCGGACCTGGATGCGGCCCGTGCTGAAATGGAGCGCCGGCTGGAAGCCTGTGATCCGGCTATCCGGCCTTACCTGCTGGATATGTACGCCAATCCGGTGGTCAACGCCCTGGCCGCCAATAACAACGGCGAGGCGCTGACGCCAACCGAAGAATAGCCTAGGCCCAGAGCATGGCGCCCATCTCCAGCGGATGGGTGAGGGCGTCATGGTAGGGATAGGCCCTCAAGCGCAGGGTTTGCAGGCCCGGGTAGGGCGCTTTGATGCGCGCGGAGAACAAAGTTTTGCCATCCTGGTCACCTGCCGGTTCCAGGATAAAACTGTCCGGCCCGGGCTCGCCATGGCTGCCGGTACAGTCCGGTGATACCACGCATTCCACCCGGATATCCTCCGGTGCCAGCCCGTTCAGGGCCACTTCCACGCTCAGTTCCACTTCTTCATCCCAGTTGCAGCGGTCTGTGACACAACCGTGCATCTGAATGTTCACCCCGTGCCAGGCCGCCCGTATCCGCGCCTTCCATTGCGCCAGCTCGTTGGCCAGTTCGCCTTTGTTTGCCGCCAGGCGGTGGCCCTGGGCGCTGGCCGGCTGGTAATAGTTCCGTACGTAATCCATCACCATGCGCTGGGAATTGAACCGGGGCGTAATGGTTTTCATGGACGCCTTGGAACGGGCCACCCAGTCTTTCGAGTAACCCTGGGCTTCCCGTTTGTAGTACAGCGGGATAATTTCCATTTCCAGCAAGTCGAGCAGGTCCCGGGCTTCTTCACGGTTGCGGAATTCCTGGTCCAGGCGAATATCCCGGGGGGCAATGGCCCAGCCGTTGTTACCGTCGTAACCTTCGCCCCACCAGCCATCCAGCACACTCAGGTTAAGGGCGCCGTTCATGGCGGCTTTCTCGCCGGAGGTACCGCTGGCTTCTTTTGGATATTCCGGCGTATTCAGCCAGACATCCACGCCGCTTAACAGCCGCCTCGCCATGGCCTGGTCGTAGTCTTCCAGAAGAATAATGTGGCCCATCAGGGAAGGCTGCATGGACAGGTCATGGATGACCTTGATCAGTTGCTGCCCCGGGTTGTCCTTGGGGTGGGCCTTGCCGGCGAAGACCAGGACCACGGGGTTGTCGGGGTCTGTCAGCAGCCGCTCCAGCCGCGGCAGGTCGGAAAATATCAGGGTGGCCCGTTTGTAGGTGGCAAATCGCCGGGCAAAGCCGATCACCATGGCGTCTTTTTCGGGGGATACCAGCTTTCGGGTCATACGCTCGGTGACCGAATGGCCGGTGCCGTTGCGCTGATGCTGGTGCCTTAACCGGCGCACGATGAATTCCGCCATCTGCTGTTTCAGGGCTTTATGCACGCTCCAGTAGTGATAATCCGGAATTCTGTCGACAAAATTCCAGAAATCCGGGTTTCTCAGCTCGCTTTTCCAGGTGGGCGCCTGGATTTCAAACAGGCTGGCCCATTCCGGCGCCAGAAAGGTAGAAACATGCACGCCGTTGGTGATGTAACCAATGGGGTTTTCTTCCGGAGGAATTTGCGGCCAGATACTGCCTTCCATTTCCGAGGCGACCCCGCCGTGGATACGGCTGACACCGTTGTGGAACCGCGAGCCCCGCAAGCCCAGGCTGGTCATGTTGAAGGTGCCATCGCCGTTCTTGGTGCCCAGCTCGAAAACCCGGTCAAAATCCAGCCCTGCGGTTTCCGTATACGGGCCCAGGGCATGGGCAACCAAATCCCGGGGGAAAATGTCATGGCCGGCGGGTACCGGCGTATGGGTGGTAAACAGGGTGCAGGCGGCAACGGATTCCAGGGCGGCCTCGAAGCTGAGGCCATGTTCCATGGCCATCCGGCAGCGCTCCAGGATCTGGAAGGCGGCGTGGCCTTCGTTAATGTGCCAGGCGGTGGGCTTGATGCCCAGTGCTGCCAGCGCGCGGGTGCCCCCGATGCCCAGCAGGATTTCCTGGCTGATGCGGGTGTCTGAATCGCCGCCGTACAGTTGCAGGGTCAGTTCCCGGTCCTGCTCGTTGTTCTCTGGTGTATTGGCATCGAGCAGGTACAGGCGGATATGGCCAACCCGCGCCTGCCAGACCCGGGCCCACAGCTCCCGCCCCGGGAAGGGCACGGAAATCTTGAGTTGCTCGCCATCCTGTTCTACCGGGCTGATGGGCAGCTCGTCGCTGTCGTGGCACTGATACCGGGCTACTTGCTGGCCCTGGGCATCAATGGTCTGCATGAAATAGCCCTGCTGGTACAACAACCCTACCGCGACGAAGGGCAGGCCGAGATCGCTGGCCGCTTTGCAGTGGTCGCCGGCCAGGATGCCCAGGCCACCGGAATAGATCGGAAAGCTTTCGTGAAACCCGAACTCGGCGCAAAAATAGGCCACCAGGCTGGTTTCGGGGTTGAGTAGCTCCACTACTTCTGCACCCGGCCCGGCCTCTACGTAGGCATCGTAACTGGACAGCACCCGACGGTATTCGGCGAGAAAGGCCCGGTCGGCAGCGGCTTCTTCAAGCCGGTGCTGGGATACCCGGCGCAGAAACAGCTTCGGGTTGTGTTCCACCTTTTGCCACAGGCGCAGATCAATACGGGCAAACAGGCCCCGTACGCCGTGGTTCCAGCTGTAAAACAGGTCGTTTGCCAGCTCGCCCAGCCGATGCAGGGCTTCGGGCAGTTGGGGTCGGGCTTCAAGCCGGAATTCCGTAGCCTTGTGCATGTTCAGAACCTCCCTGTGGTTACTGGTTATGCCTGAGCTTGTTGTAGAGGGCGGCGTATTCACCGGCCCGGTGCTTCCACGAGTAATCTGCGGTCATGCCATTTTGCTGCAGCTGTTGCCAGGTTTTCCGGTGCTTGCGGGCCTCGAGCGCCCGGTTCACGGCGCGCTTCAGCCCGTGGGCGTTGGGCTCCCGGAAAACAAATCCGTTGGCGTCCCGTACCGGCACCTCGCCGGGGTCCAGTACGGTATCGTTCAGCCCGCCCGTGCCGTGCACCACCGGAATAGTGCCGTAACGCAGGCTGTACATCTGGTTCAGGCCACAGGGCTCAAACCGGGATGGCATCAGGAAGATGTCCGCGCCGGCGGTTATTTCGTGGGCCAGGGCCTCGTTATAACCCAGCGTAAGTGACAACTGTTCGGGCCAGTCCCGGGCCAGGTGTTGCAGCGCCTGTTGGTAACGGGCCTCTCCGGAACCGAGAATGGCAAACTGACACCCCTTTTCCAGTAAAGCCGGCAGTGCTTCCAGCAGCCAGTCCAGCCCCTTCTGTTCTACCAGACGCCCGACAAATCCCAGCACCGGAGCGCCGTTGACTTCCAGCCCCAGCTTGCGCTGCAGGGCTGCCCGGCACTGGGCTTTTCCGGAGGTATCGTCCGGGCTGTAGTGGAAATCCAGGTGCTGGTCCGACTTCGGGTTCCAGTAACGGTTATCGATGCCGTTCAATATGCCGGTCAAGGCATGGGACCGGTGTTCCAGCAAACCGTCGAGCCCATAGCCAAACTCCGGCGTGCGGATTTCCCGGGCGTAGCTCGGGCTCACAGTGGTGATGGCATCGCTGAACACCAGGCCGCCCTTGAGAAAGGAAAACTGGCCGTGAAATTCCAACTGGTCAAAGCGCCAGAGATGATCCGGCAACCCCAGCGCCCTGAACGTTTCATGGGAGAAAAGGCCCTGATAAGCCAGGTTATGGATGGTAAAGACAGTGGCGGGCGCGTGCTTGTCGTTGTGCAGGAACACGGGGATCAGGCCGGTTTGCCAGTCGTTGCAATGCACGATATCCGGCTTCCAGGATAACCCCAGTTGCCCCAGCGCCATCATGGCCCCGATACGGGCAAACAGGTGAAAACGATGGGCATTGTCCCACCAGTCTTCACCGTTTTCGTTCTGGTACGGGCTGTCACCTTGCCGGTCGAACAGGGCCGGACAATCCACCAGCCAGAGCAGTACCTGGGTCTCCGGCACCTGAGTTTGCCAGAGTGAAACATCGTATTGTCCGAAACGGAAGCGGGCCTTGCGCTGAGAACCGGCCTCCCGGGCTGCCTTGAGTGCAGCGGGATAACCCGGCAGCAGGATCTGGCAATCGTAGCCGAGCCGGCACAGGGCTTCCGGCAGGCTGCCGGACACATCGGCCAGGCCGCCGGTCTTTACCAGGGGAAAGACTTCGCTGGTGGCAAACAGAATTCGGGTCATGCATCGGCCTTCAGAATAATCAGCCCCAAGGGTGGCAGGGTAACCTCCACCGACGCCGGCCTGGCCATCCAGGGGGTGTCGGTTGCAGTCAGGGTAAACGGATTGCCCAGATTACTGCCACCGTAGTAGGTGGAGTCGGAATTGAAGATCTCCTGCCAGTTGCCGGCCAGGGGAACACCAATCCGGTAGTGATGCCGGGGCACGGGGGTAAAGTTGACCACGATCACCAAGGCCTCGCCACCGTGCTGGTCCGGTTTGCGCAGGTAGCTGACCACCGACTGGGTGGAGTCGTGGCAATCAATCCATTCAAAACCGGCTGCATTGTAGTCCAGCCGGTGCAGGGCAGGTTGTTCCCGGTACAGGCGGTTAAGATCCTGCACCAGTTTGTGGATGCCCTGATGCCCTTCGTGTTCCAGCAGGTGCCAGTCCAGCTCCCGTTTTTCACTCCATTCCTGCCGTTGGCCGAACTCGCCGCCCATAAACAGCAACTTGGCACCCGGGTAGGTGAACATGTAGCTGAACAGCAGCCGCAGCGATGCCCGTTGTTGCCAGTCGTCTCCGGGCATTTTCTGGATCAGGCTGGATTTGCCGTGTACCACTTCATCGTGGGACAGCGGCAACAGGAAGTTCTCGGAAAAGGCATACAGCAGCCCGAAGGTGAGCTTGTCGTGGTGGAATTGCCGGTAAACAGGGTCCTGCTGGAAGTAGTGCAGGGTGTCGTGCATCCAGCCCATGTTCCACTTCAGGTTGAAGCCAAGCCCGCCGACTTCCGGTGGCCGGGTAACCTGGGGCCAGGAGGTGGATTCCTCGGCCATCATCAGCACCCCGGGGAACCGGCCCTGGCACACCTGGTTGAGCTCCCGAAGGAAGGCAATAGCCTCCAGGTTCTCGTTGCCGCCGTATTCGTTCGGCAACCAGTCTTCTTCATTGCGGGAGTAATTCAGGTACAGCATGGAGGCAACGGCATCTACCCGCAGGCCATCCACATGGAAGGTGTCCAGCCAGAACAGGGCACTGCCAATCAGGAAGTTTTTTACTTCATGGCGGCTGTAGTTGTAGATCAGGGTGCCCCAGTCCTGGTGCCGGCCCCGGCGCGGGTCTTCATGTTCGTACAGGGCGGTGCCGTCGAACTTTGCCAGCGCGTGTTCGTCATCCGGAAAGTGTCCGGGAACCCAGTCCAGAATTACCCCGATATTGTGCTGGTGGCACTGGTCAATCAGGTAACGAAGGTCATCCGGGCTGCCGTAGCGGCTGGTGGGCGCGTAGTAACCGGTGGTCTGGTAGCCCCAGGATTCATCCAGGGGATGCTCGGTTACCGGCAGCAATTCAATATGCGTGAAGCCGCTCTCCAGTACGTATGGAATCAGCTGCTCTGCCAGCTCCCGGTAATTCAGCCAGCGGCCGGAACCGTGGTGGCGCCAGGAGCCGGGATGCACCTCGTAAATGGAAATGGGGCTGCGTTGCCAGTCAAACCGGTTGCGGCTTTCCAGCCAGTCGCCATCTTCCCAGCAATAGGCCCGGCGCTCGGTAACCCGGGCGGCGGTTGACGGCCTGAGTTCGAAGGCCTGGCCGTAAGGATCCGTTTTGGTGAGCTGGTGACCGTCGCGGGTTGTAATTGAAAACTTGTACAGGGCGTCAACCTGGACTTTCGGTATGAACACAGACCATACGCCGAATCCTTCATGCAGCTGCATGGCGTCTGCGTCGGCCTGCCAGTGATTGAAATCACCGACGACACTGACAGCCCTGGCATTGGGGGCCCAGACCGCAAAACGCACACCTTCGGTGCCTTTATGGGTCATGGGATGTGCGCCAAGCACATTATAGATATGCCAGTGCCGGCCTTCGGCCAGCAGGTAGAGGTCGAACTCGCTCAGGGTGGGGCTTTCCATAGTCCTCGGGTTCCCGTTCAGAATGGTACGGCTGGAGGTTAGACCATTGGACGTTTTTGCCGCTGATCGAAAAATGACCTGCGACAATTTTACGTCATAATTGGATGGTAGTGTTCTAGAATCTTATAAATCGTCAATGCAGTGTCTATTACCGTTCGCTCAGGACGGGCAGAGGACCAAGCGGGTTTTCAGGGAAGCAGAACTATGCAAATGGCAAAGCGTTACGTCAGCCGCCTGACGCGGCAAACCCTCGCCCTGGTGCTGGCCGGAGGCCGGGGCAGCCGGCTGGAAGACCTCACCAAGTGGCGGGCGAAGCCAGCAGTGCCTTTTGGCGGCAAGTTCCGGATTATCGATTTTCCACTCTCCAACTGTATCAACTCCGGCATCAGCCAGGTGGGTGTGATTACCCAGTACAAGTCCCACTCATTGATGCGACATATCCAGCGGGGCTGGGGCTTTTTGCGGGGCGAAATGGGGGAGTTTGTGGAGCTGCTGCCAGCCCAGCAGCGCATCGAAACCTCCTGGTACGAAGGCACCGCCAACGCGGTATTGCAGAACCTCGACATTATCCGCAGCCACAATCCGGAGTATGTGCTGATCCTAGCGGGTGACCACGTTTACAAGATGGACTACGGCACCATGCTGGCCGCCCATGTGGAGCAGGAGGCAGACGTTACGGTCGGTTGTATAGAAGTGCCCCTGGAAGACGCCAGGGCCTTCGGGGTGATGTCGGTGGACGACAAGCTCCGGATTACCGAGTTTGTTGAAAAGCCGGACAACCCCAAACCCATGCCCGGGCAGCCGGATAAAGCCCTGGCTTCAATGGGCATCTACGTGTTCAGTACCAAAATCCTGTTTGATGAGCTGCTGCGGGACCACGAACTCAGCACACTGTCATCCCACGATTTCGGCAAGGACATTATCCCGTCCATTATCGAACGCCTTCGGGTGTCTGCGTTTCCGTTCCGGGACCCGGTCAACAACAAACCGGCCTACTGGCGGGATGTCGGCACCATCGATTCGCTCTGGCAGGCGAATATGGAGCTGATCGGCGTCAGCCCTGAACTCAATCTGTACGATTCGGAATGGCCCATCTGGACCTACCAGGAACAGATGCCCCCGGCCAAGTTTGTATTTGATGACGATAACCGGCGGGGCTATGCGGTGGATTCCATGGTCGCCGGCGGCTGTATTGTGTCCGGCGCGCAGGTGCAGCGTTCACTGCTGTTTTCCAAGGTGATTGTCCATTCCTTTTGTACGGTAGAAGACACGGTTATTTTCCCCGATGTGGATATTGCCCGAAACTGCAAAATCCGCCGGGCGGTCATCGACCGGGGCTGCCGGATTCCGGAAGGGACCCGTATCGGCTATGACGCAGAACAGGATGCCAAACGCTTCTACGTATCACCCAAAGGCATTGTACTGGTAACCCCGGAGATGCTGGAGCAGGACTACCCCCATGGCCTCTGACGACCGCACACCGGTCGTGCTTTGCTGGCACATGCATCAGCCGGACTATCAGGACCAAAGCACTGGCGAATTCCTGTTTCCCTGGGTGTACCTGCACTGCATCAAAGACTACGCCGACATGGCCGCCCACCTGGAAGCCCACCCGGATGCCCGGGCCGTGGTGAACTTTGCGCCGGTGCTGCTGGAACAGATTGAAGAATACCTGGTGCAGATCGAGTGCTGGCGACATAAAGGCACCGGTATTGGTGATCCGGTACTGGCAGCCCTGGTGAGCGAGTCCCTTCCGGAGCCCGGTTCGCCCGGTTTCCTGGACCTGATGGACAAGTGCCTTCGAGCCAATGCCGACCGAATCATCAAACGATTTCCCGCTTACCGCAGGTTGTCCGAGCTGGCCGGTTTCTATCGCGTCCGGCCGGATATACAGCGCTATATCTCCGTCCAGTTCCTGGAAGACCTGCTGGTGTGGTACCACCTTGGCTGGATGGGAGAAACCGTTCGCCGGTCTCACACTGTTATCCGCAGCCTTCAGGAAAAAGGCCATCAGTATTCCCGTGAAGACCGGCTGGCCGTGCTGGATGTCATTGCCGAGCTGTTAGCGGGCATCGGCCCGAGATACCGGCACCTGGAGCAGAACGGGCAGGTAGAACTGGCAATGAGCCCCTGGGCGCACCCCATCATGCCGCTGCTGCTGGACCTGAAATCCGCCAGTGAAGCGATTCCTGATATCCGGTTGCCCGAACACGGGCACTACCCCGGAGGAGACCAGCGGGCGGCATGGCATCTGGAAGAGGGCAAGAAAGTGTTCCAGCGGTTTTTCGGCAAACAGCCCACCGGTTGCTGGGCTTCCGAAGGCGCGCTGAGCCAGTCACTGTTACCCCTGTTGCACGATCATGGATTCCGCTGGACCGCCAGTGGGGATTCCGTGATCCACAACAGCATGAAACTGGCCCGGAACAAAGGTGCCGGCGATGGTGGCGGCAGTATCCACAGGCCATTCCGGTTCGCTGAACAGCCGCTGACCGTGCTTTTCCGTGATGACGGGTTGTCTGACCTGATCGGCTTTACCTATGCAGACTGGCACGCCCGGGATGCCGTGGGTGACCTGGTGCATCACATGGAGAATATTGCGAAGGACAATCGCAACAACGCCAATGCGGTGATTTCGGTGATTCTGGACGGAGAGAATGCCTGGGAATATTACCCGGAGAACGGCTACTACTTTCTGGACGAGTTGTACCGGGTTCTGGAGAACCACCCGGATCTGAAACTGACCACCTACCGGGATTACCTGGATACTCCGGACTGCCAGCCTGAGGGCCTGCCTCACCTTGTTGCAGGCAGCTGGATTTACGGAACCTTCTCAACCTGGATTGGCGACCCCGACAAAAACCGTGCCTGGGATTTGCTGTGTGAAGCCAAGCAGCATTACGACAAGGTGATGGACAACGGCTCGTTAAACGCGGAACAGAAGGCGGCGGCTGCACGGCAGCTAGGCTTGTGTGAGGGTTCGGACTGGTTCTGGTGGTTCGGGGATTACAACCCGGCTGCTGTGGTGAAAGATTTCGAACACCTTTACCGGCGCCATCTGGTCAACCTGTACGATGCCATCGGATACCCGGCACCACCGAGCCTGTTCCAGCCCCTGAGCCAGGGCGGTGGCGAGCCGGCCCGGGGCGGCGCCATGCGGCCAGGGCACGAATCGGGTGAGGGTTCATGACTCAGGCCCTGCCGCCCGTTTCTGTGTTTTCCCGGCGCCGTGCCGGTGTGCTGCTTCACCCGACAGCCTTGCCGGGCAGCCACGGCAAGCTGGGCGAAAGCGCTCGGAGGTTTGTGGACTGGCTTGCAGCGGCCGGTGTGACTGTCTGGCAAACGCTGCCTATCGGGCCGACCCATCCGGATCTGTCACCCTATCAGTCGCTGTCGGCCCACGCCGGTAACCCAGAGCTGATCGACTTCAGGGAACTGCCCGGCAAACAGGAAAGCCGGGAGATTGACGATGCCTGGCCACAATTTCTGGCCAGCCACAGCCACTGGCTGGATGACTACGCACTGTTTATGACCATCCGGGCCAGATACCCGGGAACAGCCTGGCCCGACTGGCCCGACCCCCTGCGACGGCGCGATGCAGGCGCACTGACAGAGTTTTCCCGGGCCAATGAATCAGCCATCGAACAGGTGAAGTACGAGCAGTTCCTGTTCCACCGGCAATGGCATGCGCTCAGGGAATATGCCCGGGACCGGGGCGTGCTGATGTTCGGGGACATTCCCATCTTTGTGGCCCACGACAGCGCCGATGTCTGGGCCAATCCGGAGCAGTTCAAGCTGGATGCAAACGGTCAGCCGCTGGCAGTAGCTGGCGTTCCGCCGGATTATTTTTCGCCGGACGGCCAGCACTGGGGTAACCCGCTTTATAACTGGCAGGCCATGGCACGGGATGGTTACCGGTGGTGGCTCAGCCGCCTGGCCAGCCAGCGGGAAAAGTTTGATCTGTTGCGGATAGACCATTTCCGGGGCCTGCAGGCGTTCTGGGAAATTCCTGCCAGTGACCCCCGGCCGGTGAACGGCTACTGGGTGCCCGGCCCGGGGGATGACTTCCTGTCGGCCTGTTTCCGGGAACTGCCGGACCTTCCCCTGGTGGCCGAGAATCTCGGCATTATCGGCGACGATGTGGAGCAGTTGCGCCACCGTTTCCGGTTGCCCGGCATGACGGTTCTGCAGTTCGGCTTTGACGGCAGCCCGGGCAATCCGCACCTGCTGCATAACCACAGGGCGGAAGATCTGGTGTACACCGGTACCCACGACAACGACACCACCCTGGGCTGGTACCACAGCCTTGATGAGCGCACGCGGCAACACGTAAACCACTACCTGAGAATTACCGGCGAAGAGTCAGCGCAGATGCCCTGGCCAATTATCCAGGCCGCCATGGGATCGGTCTCCGGGCTGGTGGTTGTGCCCGTACAGGACTTGCTGGGCCTGGACTCTGATGCCCGATTCAACACCCCCGGCACCATCGAGAACAACTGGATATGGCAGCTTCCAGAGCATTATCAGGAGCTTGTGGATATTGCCCGGCTCAGGGAAACGGTTCAGCTATACGGGCGGTAATGTTGCTCCGTTTATTTATTGATCAGAGTCAAGTTGATCAATAAACAAACAGATATAACTGGTGCATGAACAGGTATAACCTGTATCCGCCAGAAAACAAAAGTTTGTGAAAGGGGGCTCGAATGGAACACCGTCTTAGCCAGCGAATTGAAGGGGAGTTGCCTATACTGGTGTACAAGCGTGGTATGCCTGTAGCCACCGGGGCGATAAAAGATGCGTCCAGGCGG
Organism: Marinobacter sp. G11; assembly: GCF_021282325.1. NCBI lineage: Bacteria > Pseudomonadati > Pseudomonadota > Gammaproteobacteria > Pseudomonadales > Marinobacteraceae > Marinobacter > Marinobacter sp. G11. The sequence goes on along the minus strand of NZ_JAJSPB010000002.1, from coordinate 61,234 downwards.
GGGCTTTTTATTGTCACCGGCTTTGATGATGTGCGGCTGAACCAGGCCCTGCACTTGTCGTTCCGGTTTCCCGAGCAACCCGAGAAACACCATACACTGAAGGCCCATGTGGTTCGAAGGGCCGACCAGGGGCTCGGCGTCGATTTTGACAGCGCAGAGAATGACGCAAGGGTCATTTCCGAGCTGATACTCTGGTTGGAAGACCACAAAGACTCAGAAGGCCGGGCGGCCCTCAGACATCGCAAGATTCACTAAAAACCCGAAACGAAAGGAAGAAACAGCAATGGCTAGACTGGAAGGCAAGGTAGCAGCGGTAACCGGCGGAGCATTGGGCCTGGGCCGGGCCATGGTGGAACGGATGGTAGAGCAGGGCGCGGCAGTAGGTGTGCTCGACGTGCTTGATAAAGAAGGCGAAGCCCTGGTGCAGGAACTCACCAAAAAAGGTTTCCGGGTCGCTTACTGGCATTGTGACGTGGCCGATGAAAGCCAGGTGAAAGCAGCGCTGGATGGCGTGGCCGAGCGCTTTGGCAAGCTCAACGTTATGGTGAGCAATGCCGGTATCTCCGGTGCCAACAAGCCGACCCACGAAGTGACCGAGGCAGAATGGGACAAGGTTCAGGATATCAACGTAAAGGGTGTGTTTTTCTGCACCAAGCACTCGGTTCCGCACATGCTGAAAGCCGGAGGCGGCAGCATCGTCAACCTGTCCTCCATTTATGGCCTGGTAGGGGCGCCCGACGCACCGCCATACCATGCCTCCAAGGGTGCGGTACGGCTGATGTCCAAGACAGATGCCATGATCTACGCCAAAGACCGAATCCGGGTGAACTCTGTACACCCCGGCTTTATCTGGACACCGATGGTAGAGGGCCACATGAAAACCACCGGAGTGGATCCGGAAGAGGCCAGGAACGCCACCGCCGCCCTGCACCCGCTGGGCCATATGGGCGAGCCGGATGATATCGCCTGGGGTGTGGTTTACCTGGCGTCAGATGAATCCAAGTTTGTAACCGGCAGCGAGCTGGTGATCGACGGTGGCTACACCGCACACTGACGGCTTGAGGCCAGCCCATGACACTTGCCGCCTATTCCATGCGGGCCCTGCCAGACCAGTTGTCGGGGCTTATATCCCTGGCACTGGACCTGCGCTGGACCTGGCATCACGGCGGTGATCAGTTATGGCGGGCCCTGGACGAAGAAGCCTGGGAAGCCACCCATAATGCCTGGCTGGTGCTCAACGGGGTTGCAGTGGAGCACCTGCAGGCGTTATCCCAGAATCCGGACTTCCTGACGCTCTATCAGGAGCAGGTCAGCCGGCACGAAGAGTTTACCCGGGCTGCGACCTGGTATTCGGATTCCTGCAATAACAAACTCGATGGCGGAATCGCCTGGTTCTGCATGGAATATGGTGTTTCCGAATCCCTGCCTCTGTACAGTGGGGGGCTCGGAGTACTCGCTGGCGATTTCCTAAAAGCTTCCAGTGACCTCGGTGTTCCGGTGATGGCTGTGGGCCTGCTGTATCAGCAAGGATACTTCCGCCAAGCCCTGAACACGGCAGGTGAACAGATCGAATTCCATCCCTACAACGATCCCACCATGTTGCCGGTATCGCCCTTACGGGACAGCAACGGCGAATGGGCGAGGGTAACCGTACCTTTTCCCGGACGGGAGGTTCGGCTTCGGGGCTGGAAAGGCCAGGTGGGGCGTTGCGAGCTCCTGCTGCTGGACAGTAACGACCCCCGCAACGAACCCGGCGACCGGGGTATCACCAGCGAACTTTACAGTGGCGACCCGGAAAAGCGTCTGCAACAGGAAATGGTTCTGGGTATCGGAGGCTGGCGTTTGCTGGAACTTCTGGACCGGAAACCGGCACTTTGCCACATTAACGAAGGCCACAGCGCCCTGGCCCTGGTAGAGCGGGCCCACCAGTGGCAGCGCAGCCAGCAATCCGATTTCGAAGTCGCCCGCGTTGCCACCCGGGCCACCAACCTGTTCACCACCCACACATCCGTGGCTGCCGGGTTCGACCGTTTTCCCCGCGCACTGGCGGCCCTGTACCTGGAACCCTGGCTGTCCGGGCAGGGTAACCGCCTGGATAACCTGCTGGGGATCGCCAATGGCGGCGCATCAGACCTGAATATGGCGGGGCTGGCCCTGGGTATGAGCGGCCGCTTCAACGGTGTCAGCCGGATACACCAAAAGGTGACCCAGACCATCTTCCAGCCCTGGTTTGGTCGCTGGCCCACGCCGGATATCCCTGCAGACTACGTGACCAACGGAATCCATACTCCGAGCTGGGATTCTCCGGAATCCGACCAGCTCTGGACTCGCGCCTGTGGCAAGGACCGCTGGCGCCAGCCAATGCTCGAACCGGAACCCATGTGCGACGTTGATGACCTATCTATCTGGGAAATGCGCCGCAGTCAGCGCCGCCGGTTGGTGGGCTATCTGCGCAAACGCCTGCACGCACAACATTGCGAACATAACTACGGAAGCAACCCGGACGCCGCCTGTGGCCTGTTGCTGGATGCAGAAAGCCTGACACTGGGTTTCGCACGGCGGTTCACGGCCTACAAACGCCCGGACCTGTTGCTGAAAGACCCGGAAAGGCTCATCCGGTTACTGACCACCCGTGACCGGCCGTTGCAGATCGTGCTGGCTGGCAAGGCACACCCGAAGGACAAGGTTGGCAAGGAACTGATCCGGCGCTGGAAAGCCTTTTCGCAGCGCCCGGAAGTGGAAGGCAAAGTAGTGTTCATTGAAGACTACGACCTAGCCGTGGCCGGCCAGCTGATTCAGGGCGTTGACGTGTGGTTAAACACCCCGAGCCACCCGTGGGAAGCCTGTGGCACCAGTGGCATGAAAGTTCTGGTGAACGGCGGGCTCAACCTTTCCCAGTTTGATGGCTGGTGGGCGGAAGCCTGGAACGATCAGGTTGGCTGGGCGATACGGCCCGGGGCAAGCTTTGAAGAACTGGCACTGGATGGCAGCCATGACGACTCGGATGCCCGGGAACTTTATGAACTGCTGGAACAGCAGGTGATTCCGGAGTTCTACCACCTGGATGACAAGGGCTTGCCCGGTACCTGGCTGCAACGCATCCGTGCCAGTATGGACCAGCTGACCGCCCGCTATTCGGCAAACCGCATGGTGCGGGAGTATGTTTCCGACTTTTACCTGCCGATGGTGACCCAGGGTAACGAACGCACCCCGGAAATCGCGGCCGAGCTGGTCGCCAACCGAAAGAATGTCTGCCGGCACTGGCCAAAACTTCGGTTTGGTGAACTGACCGAACAGACGGGTGACAACAGCCAGACCTTTTCACTCTGCGTTTACCTGGATGGCCTGGGTCATGAACAACTGACGGTGGAACTGGTGGCGGAAGCGTCGGAGTTCGGGCCAAGACTGGTGCAACCCATGGCTATAGAGCATGCACTGGAGGGATCAGAAGACAGCTATCTGTATCGGGCAACCGTGCCCCCGCGCCCGGCAGGCCACTTCACCCCGAGAATCCGGGTAAAGGATGCCCGCCTGAACCTGCCGCTGGAAGACAGCCACATCCTTTGGTACCGCTAGAATCAGCCGCGCCAGAATCCCGGTGACAACACAATCACCACACTGAGAATCTCCAGGCGGCCCATCAGCATACCCACCGAAAGAATCCACTTGGCGGCATCCGGCAACGGGCCGAAGTTACCGGCAGGGCCGATAATGTCGCCCAGTCCAGGCCCAACGTTGGTGAGCGATGTCAGCGCGCCCGACAGCGAAGTGACAAAGTCCAGCTGCAGGGATGCCAGCAGCACCGTAATAATCAGCAGGCACAGCAGGAATATAAAGGTATAGGCAATCATCGAGGAGATAATCTCATCGCTGACCGCCCGGCCGTTGTAATTCCGGGTAAACACCGCGCGGGGGTGCAACAGGCGCATCAGCTGCTCCCGTAGGATGATCAGAGACAGCTGGAAGCGGAAAATCTTCATACCGCCGGCGGTGGAACCGGAACAACCGCCGACAAACATCAGGAAGAAAAAGGCGACGAACGCCAGCGGGCCCCAGGCCGAATAGTCTTCCGAGGCGTAACCGGAGGTACTCACCACCGAGGTAACGTTGAACAGCGTGGAAACATAGTTATGGAAGGGGTCGAATGCTACCGGCGATACCCACCACCGGTGCAGCGTGAGCAACAGCGGCACTACCAGCAGAATCGCCAGGAACAGGCGTACCTGCTGATCCTTGAACAGCACAAAGTGCTGGCCGTGCATTTCCCGCACAAACAGGAAGAACGGCAAGCTGCCGAGCATCATAAAGAAGGTTGCTTCCATAAGGATCAAGTCGTTGAACTTGCCCATGGACATGTCGGAGGTGGAGAAGCCACCGGTAGCGATACTGGTCAAACCGTGGTTGAACGCATCAAACAGGCTCATACCGGATAACCAATAGGTCGTTACTGCGATGACCGTGAACACCAAATAAACGAACAGAAGGCCACGGCTGAGGGTTTTCATCCGGGGCAGGGCCTTGTCAGTCCACTCCGAGGATTCGGTCGCAAACAGGCGCATACCGCCCACCCGCAGGAACGGCAGAACGGCAACGAACATACCGATAATCCCGATGCCACCGAGCCATTGCAGAATGGAACGCCAGAGCAGCAGGTCCCGGTCAAAGTTGTCCAGCCCGCTGAACACGGTAGCGCCTGTGGTGGTAATGCCGGAGGTACCTTCAAACACCGCGTCGGCAGCAGAAATACCGTTATCGCTCAGATAAAAAGGCAGGGACGAGAGCAGGGCGATAATAAACCAGCTGGATACGGTCAGAACAAACATGTATCGGGGCTTGAGCTCCCGATTATTGTTGCGGGTAAGCAGGATGCCCAGAATACCCAGCACACAGACGATCGCAGCAGACTCTGCAAACGCCATGGCATTAGGCGCGCCGGAGGGAGTTCCGGCCAGGAGAAACACCGGTAACGTCATGAAAGCACTCAAAAGTACAAACATCACGCTGACAATAAAAATAACAGGATTTAGATTTCTCAAGGTGCGCCCGTACCAGCTGACAGTGAGAGGCCGTCAGGATACCCGCGGTGCCCTGTATCCGCAAGGTAACAGCCCGCGTGGCGCAGGATTACCGGCAAATTAAAACACTGTAAATTCCGGGTAAATGCGGAACCTTACTATGGCCAGTGCCGTTGAGTTGGTGCAAGTTGATAACAGGAGTGCAACACAGCTCCGTTTTTCACCAAGGAGAAACGCTATGACTATCAAAAAGAATGTTCTGATTGCGTCTGTGGCTACGGCCGGCATTGCCATGGCTGGCGCCGCATCGGCCCAGGATATGTACAAATCTGGCGTTGGAGGTTTGTATGCGGGTGCGAATTACACGTTTATGAACGCGGATTTTGACGGAATTGGTGATGCCGACGCGGGCACACTGTCCGGCAAGGTTGGTGTGATGGCCACCGAATACTTTGGCTTGGAAGCACGTGCGGGCTTCGGTGTAGATGACGATACCGTTCGGGGCGTTGACGTTAAACTGGATAACTTCTTCGGCGGCTACGCCACCTTCAACATGGTGAATGAGAGCCCGATTACGCCTTACGGGGTGCTGGGTTTCACCCGTATCGAAGCTGAGGCGGGTAATGCCAAGGATGACGACTCCGACTTTTCTTATGGTGCTGGCGTAAACTTCGCCTTCGCCCCGAACCTGTCCGCGAACCTGGAGTACATGCGTTACTACGATGATAACGACGTAACCGTGGATGGCCTGGGCATCGGCATGCAAGTCAATTTCTAACCCCGCGCCCAACGCACAAAGCCCGCCGGAAGCCTCTTCCCGCGGGCTTTTTCATGCTCAGCCGTTTATAAAGGATCCGAGTAACAACACCCCGCCATAGCCCAGCGTATAGGCAGCCAGCAAGTGCAGGGCGTAGCGCATGTAGGTGCCAAAGGTGAGTCCCTGAATCTTGCTCATGGCCACAATGCCGGCGGCAGAGCCGATCACCAGCAAAGAACCGCCCACGCCCACGGCGTAGGTAAGCCCCATCCATTCCGCAGGGCTCATATCAATCCCGGATTTCAGCAGTGCAGCGGTCAGCGGAACGTTGTCGATAATGGCCGAGAAAATGCCCATCAGATAGTTGGCGTAGACCGGCGGCAGTACGTCATAGATGGCAACCAGCGAATCCAGCGCGTGGATTTCCTTGAGCATACCCACCAGCAACAGAATACCGAGGAAAAACAACAGGGTTTCGAACTCGATCACGCGGATGTATTCGAGGATCGGGTCCAGGTCTTCGTCGCTGCTCATGAACCGGGACACCAGGAACATGATAGAAAGACCGAACAGAAAGGTAAGAACCGGCGGGATGCCAAACAGGGCATTTCCGCTGATGGTGCCGATAATGGTCGCCAGGAACAGAATCGCGATGATCACATCAACCTTTCGCACTTCATTGGAGCTGGCTTGCAGCGTCACCGTTCCGGACAGCCCGCCGGAGAGGAACACCGCCAGGATAAACACCGTGATCGAAGCCGGGATGGCCAGCGTCAGCAATGTCAGAATTTCCACCTTGTCGGCCAGGAAGATCATCAGTGTGGTTACGTCGCCGGTAATCAGCGAGACACCACCGGAGTTCACCGCAAACACAACCAGAACAATAAATTGCAGGCGTTTCTTGAGTTCAAGGTTCAGGGACAGGATCAGTGAGCAGGAAACGAGGGTAGCGGTGATGTTGTCCGCCAGGGACGAGAACACAAAACAGAACAGCCCGGTGAGAAACAGCAACCGGCGTTCCGTCACTTTGCGTGGCATGATCAGGTAGATCATGTTCTCGATCATGCCTTTCTTGTTCAGGTAAGCCACGAAGGTCATCGCCGCCACCAGGAACAACCAGAGCCCGGCAATCTCGGCAATACTTTCAGACAGCCCGGCTGAGACCGCGGCAGTTTCATCCTGGCTGCCACTGAAAAGAAACAGCAACACCCAACTCAGGGTGCCAAAAAACAGGGTCGTCTTTGCCTTATTAACGTGGATGACTTCTTCGAAAATCACGCCAAGAAGCGCAAGTACCGCAACCGCAATCAGAACAGCATCAAGAACAGGCATATTAGGATCCTGAACCGCAGAAAAGGAATAGCTGCCCGTGAATGAGCCGCCGGGAAAGTCGTTGGCGATTCTAAACCTGTATGGCGCTTATCACAAAGTCTCCCAGTCAGATATCGTATTTAACATAATATACATTATGCGCAGTACGGTATGGGGGTATCTGTTCAGACAGGTAAGCCCTTCATGTCGTCAGAATGGCAAACACAGGCCCCGCCGTAGTTCACAGAAATGCCTCTAAAGCCTCAATCAAGCCCTGGTGGGGATTCTGCACACGCAGCCGGCCGCTTTCCAACTCTGTGGTAACGGTAAAGCGCAGGACAACCTGGCCGGCCATCACAATCTGCACGGGCTGGCCCAGGTTTGCCCTGGTCATTTCGTGGAGCTCAGTTCGGCCTTGGTCGTCGAGAACAATCCATAGAAGCCCGTCTTCCGAGATTGACGCTTTCTCTACCCGTTCGACGGGCACAGAAAACTCGACGACCGCAGGTTGTTCATCCCATAGCGTCTCTGCACCTGAAATACCTGGAAACGCAAACAGGCACACCGAGAACGCAGCGGCGGTTACCAATCCCGATAAGCCGTTTTTTGTATCCATAACTTGCTGAAACTCCATTTTCGTCGCATCAACTGAAGCAGAGAGATTGCTGAGGCGCCGAAACGCTTGAGAGTTACTGCATGAAGAGTTGGCGATAACTCACTGAATTGTATAAACTCTCAATATGTCCAATATTTAGGAGTATTGGACATTTCAGGCTTCCCGACCGTACAACACAATTCGCAAACAAGGCTGCCCAGATGAACGCCAGGCCAGGATTTCCCGGTTTTCCGCTGTTTGATACCGCTGATCTTATCCACGAACAGGCTGAGCTTGCGCTGTATCCGGATCTGCTTGCAGCGCTGAATGCGGTGCCCATCAACCCGGACAAAGCCCGTCAGGACTTCTACACCGCCCGCCGTTTCCTCGAAAAATACAGCGATGTTTCCGGCACATACAACCGTTTTCGAAGCGAAATCCAGCGTTTTCTCAACTACACCTGGCTGATTGCCCGCCGTCACCTTGCCCAGGCAGACAGCGACCTGATCACAGGCTACTTTGCCTTTTTGAAAACCCCTCCGGCGCCCTGGATATCCCGGGGGATCTATCCTGCGTTTACTTCACAGGCGGACCTGCGCCGTTCCAATCCGGACTGGCGGCCCATGGCGCTGCGGTCGAAAGCGGTACAGGCGCCCTACTCTGTTACCCAGGCCAGCCTGAACGCCAGCCGCACGGCACTGCAGACCTTCTTCAAATACCTGGTGGCCCACGATTATCTGCCCAAAAATCCGATGATTGATGTCCGCAAGCGCGACCGGAACGCCAAACCCAGCCTCAACCAGGACCGGGACGCCGAAGTGCGGCGTCTGACAGACTGGCAATGGTCGTTCCTGCTGGAAACCCTCACCGAACTGGCGGACAGCAACCCGAAATTCGAGCGTAACCTGTTTGTGATCGTGACCATGAAAAGCCTGTTTCTGCGGGTCAGCGAACTGGCACCGCGGCCGGTGGACCCGAACCAGGTGCGTACCCCCTGCTTTGGTGATTTCCGCCGAACCATTGTCGATGGCGAACCCTACTGGGTGTATTCGGTGTTCGGTAAAGGCGACAAAACCCGGCAAGTTACCCTGCCAGACGCCTACCTGGATTACCTGAAGCGCTGGCGAGGCCATCTGGGGCTTCCCTCTCCGTTGCCGGTGCCGGGAGAATCCACGCCCATTCTGCCGTCAGCCAAGGGCGATGCCATCGGCAAGCGCCAGGTGCAACGGATCTACGAGCAAGCCATGGTCGCCACCGCGGACCGTATGGAACGTGAAGGGTTCATGGACGAAGCCAGGCAAATGCTGGCCATTCGCTCCGAAACCCATTACCTGCGGCACACCGGTGCCAGCCAGGCCATCGAGGCCGGCGCGGATATCCGCCACATCAGTGAAGAGCTCGGCCATGCCAACGCCACCTTCACTGAATCTGTCTACGTAAATTCGGAACAGGCCCGCCGGCGAACGGAAGGCCGTCGCCGGCGGGTATAAATGCTGGATCCGTTAAACGATGCCTAGCGAATGGTTTACCCCGTCACGAATTTCGCGGTAGCGCTCGGCATCGTTGGCGAGGATTTCCAGGTTATCTTCCGGAAAGATTGCTTTTAGCTTGCTCCTGGCTTCCTCTGTGTTTAACCGCGCGGGCATCAGCTGTTCCAGTGCGCGCAACATCACTTCCGGCGAAACCGAGGCTCCGGGCGATGCGCCCAGCAAGGTGCCATAGGTCTTGTCGCTGGACACGATAATCTCCGTGCCCATCTGCAGGTCGCCATCTTTAATGATCTGTACCCGCTGCCCGGCTTCCACGGCTTGCCAGTTGAACTTGTTACCAAGCCCGGGGGCAAACTTCTCCAGCGAATCCAGCATGCTCTGCTCGCCTTTGAAGGTTTCGGAGACCAGGTATTTCACCAGCGGGAAGTTCTCTATGGCCACGCTCAACAGGCCCGGAATGTCGTGCAGGCGCATGGAACGAAGGTAATCAACAAAGCCCCGTCCTTTCTCAAGAACCGGCTTAAACGAGGCAAACGGCCCGAATAACAGGTAATGCTGGCCATTGGCCACCCGCAGATCCAGGTGCGGAACAGACATCGGGGGTGCGCCCACTTCTGCCCGGCCATAGGTTTTGGCGCGGTATTGGTCCGCCTGCTCCGGCGTAACCGGCGCCTGCAGGAAACGGCCACCCACCGGGAAGCCGGCAAAGCGCCTGGCAAACGGAAGATGGCTCCGTTTCAGGAGCGGGAAGGCGCCACCGCCGGCGCCAACAAACAGTACGTCAGCTTTATATTGGGTGGACGTACCGTTGCGCTCGGTTTCCAGCACCCAGCTGCCGGCGGGGCTGCGGTGTGCCCGCTTTACGTGTACACCGTACTCAATGGCCACGCCCAAATCCCGGTCAGCGTACGCAGCCATTTGTTCTGTCAGAGAGCCGAAGTTCACATCCGTGCCGGTTTCAATCACCGTGGCAGCCATCTTTTCATGGCGCGGCCGGCCTTCCATGGTGAAAGGGATCCAGCTTTTTATCTCATCAAAATCATCGGAATACCGCATACTTTCGAAGAAATGATGGCCAGACATTTCCTTGTGCCGAAGCGCCAGCTCTTCAATGAAGGATTCCGAGACCAGGGTGCAGTGCTTGGTCTGGTTGATGAACGTAGAGGGGTCTTTAATGGCACCCTTTTCGACCAGGTAGGCCCAGAATTGCTTGGCCACGTTGAACTGGGCGTGGATTTTCAGGGCTTTCTCAACAGAAATAACCTCGCCATCCACCGGGGTGTAGTTGAGCTCGCAGTTGGCTTCGTGGCCGGTACCAGCGTTGTTGAACACCCAGGAGTTCCCTGCCCCCGGGCCATCCAGCCGTTCCAGTATGGTGATATCCAGCTCGGGTGCCAGTTCCTTTGCCAGTGTGGCAAGGGTGACACCCATAATGCCTGCGCCGATAACAATTACCTTCATAGCCTGTGCCCGCCCGAGTCGGTTGTAGGAGTTTGTTCATCAAAGCCTTTTGGCCAGTGTACTCCTACTGCTGCATGTGCTCTACATCCTCACGGGCATCACGCAAAAAGGACTCCACGGTTTCTCCGGGCAGAAGCAATTGCTGTTCTATCATCGAATCCCGCCAGTCAGACTCTGCAAAGATGCAGCGGTATTCGTTCGGGAACTCTACATAAAGGCGTTTGAAATACTCCCTTGCCCGCACCTTGTTCGGCTCTTTGCGGCGGGATTCCAGTACAGCCATGTTGTACAGCGCCCCGGCCCTGACCTGGTCCGGCTGGCTATCGTCTTTGTAAATCCGTTCAAGGCGGCTGAGCACTTCATTCACACCGGTCAGCCGGTATTCCCTGAGGATCTCTGTGGCGGATTCCATCACCCGGTCTTCGCCGTGCCGGCAGGGTGAGTTGGCATGGTCCTGCACATATTGATCGATGGCCCGCTCTACTTCATGGCGGTGTTTGTGGTCCTGCTTCTGTTCATACACAAAGCCGGTACCCACGCCGGTGGCGATGGTGCCGGGCATACAGCCGGCTACCAGCCCGGCCAAGGCCAGGGACCCGGCAACGCCGAACGCCCTGAGAGATTTCATCTGTGTCATCTGGTCATCCCTGATGGTCTGGAATACGTAGGTTACAATCGACGAATGTCGGGTAACATACGATAACGGTCATATCGTACCGGTACCGTGACCCCTGTATTAAAACCGAAAAGGACTAATCGAATGGCAAATACCAAAGCATACGCCGCCACTGCGCCGGATTCCGGCCTGGCCCCCTACGCCATTGACCGCCGGGAGCTGCGTGCCGACGACGTAGCCATCGAAATCGACTACTGCGGTGTCTGCCACAGCGATCTCCACACCGTCGAGAACGATTGGGGCGGCTCGAAGTACCCGGTTATTCCCGGGCACGAGATTGTGGGCCGGGTAACCGCCGTGGGGCCGGATGTAAAAGCCTATAAAGAGGGTGACCTGGTGGGCGTGGGCTGCATGGTAGACAGCTGCCGTACCTGTTCCGCCTGCGAATCCGGGCTGGAGCAATATTGCGATGAAGGCTCTACCATGACCTATGGCAGCCTGGACCGGCACGATGGCACCGTTACCCACGGCGGCTACTCGGAACGAATCGTGGTCAGCGAACGCTTTGTGGTTCGCGTGCCAGAGAAACTCGACCCGGCTGCCGCGGCACCGATTCTGTGTGCGGGCATCACCACCTACTCGCCCCTGAAGTACTTCAATGTCGGCAAGGGCCACAAGGTCGGTGTTCTGGGCATGGGCGGCCTTGGCCACATGGGTGTGAAATTCGCCAAGGCGCTGGGCGCGGAAGTGACTATCTTCACCCGCTCCGAGGCCAAGGTAGCGGAAGCGAAGAAACAGGGCGCAGACCATGTGATCATCTCTACCGATGAGGCGCAGATGAAGGCAGCGGCCAACTCCTTCGACTTCCTGCTCGACACCATTCCGGTGGCCCACGACCTGAACCCCTACCTGAAATGCCTGAAGCACGATGGCACCCATATTCTGGTGGGCCTGCTGACGCCGGTTGAGCCAGCGCTGCAAGCCGGGCTGCTGGTTACCAAGCGCCGGGTGATTGCCGGTTCCCTGATCGGTGGCATGCCGGAAACCCAGGAGGTGCTGGATTTCTGTGCCGAGCACGACATTACCTGCGACATCGAGATGCTGGACATCCGCAACATCAATGAAGCCTACGAGCGCATGAAAAAAGGCGACGTGAAGTACCGTTTCGTGATTGATATGAAGACGCTCAAACAGAGCTGATCAGCCCGCCGAAAGCGCCCGGGCGGGAAATATTCTGCCCGGGCGGTCTTTGACAATCCGCTAATAACCAATCCGGTTGCAAAGGGTTAGCATGGGTCTATTGTTATCGACTCTGACCCTGGACAAGCCGAATGACCTTTGCACGCATTGCCGGAACCGGCTCCTATCTGCCGGACAACATTGTGACCAACAAGGACCTGGAACAGCGGGTAGATACCTCTGACCAGTGGATCCGTGAACGCACCGGCATCGAACAACGCCACATCGCCCTGCCCGGCCAGACCACCGTAGACCTTGCCGAACAAGCTGCCCTGAGGGCCATTGAAGCCGCGGGCATCGATGCCAAAGACATCGACCTGATTGTGTTTGCCACCACCACGCCCGATAAAGTCTTCCCCAGCTGTGCCTGTATTCTGCAGGCCCGCCTCGGAATCGAGGGCTGCCCCGCGTTCGATATCCAGGCCGTGTGCAGCGGCTTTGTGTACGCCCTGGCCACTGCAGAAAAGTTCATCCGCACCGGCTCCAGCAAGAAGGCGCTGGTGATCGGAGCCGAGGTATTCTCCCGCATTCTCAACTGGGACGACCGGGGCACCTGCGTACTGTTCGGCGATGGCGCCGGCGCGGTTATTCTGGAGGCCAGTGAAGAAACCGGCATTCTGTCTACACACCTGCACGCCGATGGCCGCTATGAAGAGCTGCTGCACGTGCCCTGCGGTGTCGCCAACGACTTCGATGCGGTCAAGGCCGGCAAGGCTTTTGTGGAGATGAAGGGTAACGAAGTGTTCAAGGTGGCGGTAAACACCCTGGGCCGGATCGTCGATGAAACCCTGGAAGCCAACCAGATGGAAAAATCCGACATCGACTGGCTGGTGCCGCACCAGGCCAACCTGAGGATTATTTCCGCCACCGCCCGCAAGCTCGGCATGTCGATGGACCAGGTTGTGGTCACCGTTAACCGCCATGGCAACACCTCGGCCGCCTCTGTGCCCCTGGCGCTGGACGAAGCCGTTCGGGATGGCCGCATTCAACGTGGCCAGGTGGTGTTGCTGGAAGCGTTTGGCGGGGGCTTTACCTGGGGTTCCGCCCTGTTAAGGTACTGATCTATATTCCCTGAAGTGCTTTGATTATTTATTTTTAGTATTTTTAGTTCTTAGCAACCTTTGCTAGATTGCTCCTCAGATTCACTGATTCCAATCTGAGGAGCTTTCCATGAAACACCTGCTAAAAGGATTTGCACTGGGCGCTGCCCTGCTCTCCGCCCAACCAGCCCTTGCCGCTGACCGGGAGCTACTCAATACCTCTTACGATATTGCGCGCGAGCTGTTCGCCGCCTACAACGTGGAATTCAAGAAGCACTGGCAGGAAAAGACCGGTGAAACCCTTGAAGTTAACCAGTCCCACGCCGGTTCTTCCAAGCAGGCCCAGGCCATCATTCAGGGCCTGAAAGCCGATGTAGCTACCTTCAATCAGGTAACAGACATCGACATCCTGCACGAACGCGGCAACCTGATCCCCGAAAACTGGGCCGAGCGCCTGCCCAACAACAGCTCCCCTTACTATTCCACCATGGCGTTCCTGGTTCGCAAGGACAACCCGAAGAACATCCAGAACTGGGATGACCTGGTTCGCGAAGACGTTGCCCTGGTGATGCCGAACCCGAAAACCTCCGGTAACGGCCGTTACACCTACCTGGCCGCGCTGGGTTATGCCCAGGACACCTTCGGCGACGATCAGGACAAGGTTGACCAGTTCCTGGCAGATTTCCTTGGCCAGGTACGGGTATTCGACAGCGGCGGCCGCGGAGCCACCACCACCTTCGTTGAGCGTGGCATTGGCGATGCCCTGCTGACCTTTGAATCCGAAGTACTCAACCTGGCCGACCGTCTGGGCGATGAGTACGAAGTGGTCACCCCCAACGTGAGCTTCCTGGCCGAGTTCCCGGTCACCTGGATTGATGACTACGTAAGGCAGAACGGCACCGAAGAACTGGCGAAGGAATACCTGACCCATCTGTATTCTGAAGAATCCCAGCGCCTGCTGGCCGGCTTTAACTACCGGGTTCACAATGAGGTTGTGAAAGCCGAGAACGCCGACCGCTTCAAGGAGCTCAAGCTCAAGTCCATCGATGAAATCGCCGGTGGCTGGGAAAACGCCATGAAGGTTCACTTCACCAGTGGCGGCAAACTCGACCAGCTGCAGCGTCGGCGGTAAGAGGCGAGCATGTCGGTATCCGCTCAAGCAGGCGCCGCCCCCGTGCGGCGCTTTGCCGGTCGAAGCAAACGGGTGTTACCGGGGTTTGGTCTGAGCCTCGGTATTTCCCTGTTCTTTGTCAGCCTCGTGTTGCTGCTGCCCCTGACCGGGCTGGTCGTGGAAACCTCCGGCATGACCTGGGATCAGTTCGTATTCACCATCACCGATCCCCGGGTGATCGAATCCTACAAGGTGACTCTCTGGACTGCGCTGGCAGCCTCGTTGTTCAACGGCCTGTTCGGGTTGCTCCTGGCCTGGGTGCTGGTGCGCTATGAATTCCCCGGCAAGCGGCTGATCGATGCGGTTGTCGACCTGCCCTTCGCCCTGCCCACGGCGGTTGCCGGCATCACCCTGGCTACCCTGTTCGCCCAGAACGGCTGGTATGGCCAGGTGCTGGCAAAAGCCGGTATTGAGGTTGCCTTTACCCCGCTGGGTATCGTGGTTGCCATGGCCTTCACCAGCATTCCGTTTGTGGTGCGCACCGTTCAACCGGTTCTGGAAGAGCTGTCTCCGGCGGATGAAGAGGCCGCTGTCAGCCTTGGTGCCTCGGATTCCCGGGTTTTCCGGAAAGTGATTTTCCCGTCCCTGTGGCCAGCCCTGGTGACCGGCATTGCCTTGTCCTTCACCCGCAGCCTTGGTGAGTTCGGCGCCATTATCTTTATTGCCGGCAACACCCCCTATGTCAGCGAAGTGACCAGCCTGATGATCTTCGTGCGCCTGCAGGAATACGACTACGCCGCCGCCAGTGCCATTGCCGCTATGGTCTTGTTGGTCTCCCTGGTGCTGCTGTTCGCCATCAATCTGTGGCAAGGCCGGTATCTGCGCCGGCTGGAGGGTCGATAGATGTCGACGGAACAGCACAGAGTCGGTGACCAGCCCTGGGTTCGCCGCAGCCTGATCGGCCTGGCGGTGAGCCTGACCGTGATCCTGCTGGTCATTCCGGAGGTGGTGATCTTTACCGAAGCGCTGAGTGCCGGCTGGAGCACCTTCAGCGATAACATTCTGGACGAATACAGCCTGCACGCCATCGGGCTGACGCTGCTGGTGGCCCTGCTGACGGTGCCGCTGAACCTGGTGTTCGGTACGGCACTGGCCTGGGCCGTTACCCGGTTCCGCTTTCCCGGCCGCAAACTGCTGATCACCCTGATTGATATTCCGTTTGCCGTGTCTCCGGTGGTGGCCGGTTTGCTTTACCTGCTGCTGTATGGACGCAATGGCTGGCTGGGTGGCTGGCTGAGCAGCCACGATGTTCAGCTGATGTTTGCCTGGCCCGGCATTGTCATGGTTACGGTGTTTGTAACCTGCCCCTTCGTGGCCCGGGAACTGATTCCTCTGATGCAGCAACAAGGCAGTGAAGAGGAAGAAGCCGGCGTGGTTCTGGGCGCATCCGGCTGGCGGATTTTCCGCAAGATCACCCTGCCCAACATCAAATGGGCACTGATTTACGGCGTGGTGCTCACCAACGCCCGGGCCGTGGGCGAGTTCGGTGCGGTGTCTGTGGTGTCCGGCAATGTTCGCGGACAAACCAATACCTTACCGCTGCATGTTGAACTGCTTTATCAGGATTACAACGTGGCCGGCGCGTTTGCCGCGGCCTCGCTGCTGGCGGCTATCGCCATACTGACACTGATCGCCAAGGCCATTGTGGAATGGCGACAGTCCCGACTTGAACACCCGGCGCCGAAAACAGGAGGTGCATGATATGAGCATCACAATCGACCGCATCAAGAAATCTTTCGGCAAGTTCCAGGCCCTGAACGATGTCTCTCTGGATATACCGGAAGGCAAGCTGACCGCCCTGCTCGGGCCATCCGGTTCCGGCAAGACCACCTTGCTGCGGATTATTGCCGGGCTGGAATCGTCGGATTCCGGCCGGGTGCTGTTTGGTGGCGACGATGTCAGTAACCTGCACGTTCGGGACAGAAACATCGGTTTCGTTTTCCAGCACTACGCCCTGTTCAAGCACCTTACGGTCGCCCAGAACATCGCCTTCGGCCTGGAATCCCTGCCCCGCAGGAGCCGGCCCTCGAAGCAGGAAATCAACGAACGGGTAGCGAAACTGCTGGAAATGATTCAGCTGCCACAGCTGGCAGACCGCTATCCGGCCCAGTTGTCCGGTGGCCAGAAGCAGCGTGTCGCGCTGGCGCGGGCCCTAGCTACCAAGCCACGCATCCTGCTGCTGGACGAACCGTTCGGCGCACTGGACGCCAAGGTGCGTAAGGATCTACGCCGCTGGCTGCGTGCCTTGCACGATGAATTCCACTTCACCAGTATCTTTGTAACCCACGATCAGGAAGAAGCACTGGAACTGTCTGACCAGGTGGTCGTAATGAGCCAGGGCAAGGTTGAGCAGGTGAATAGCCCGACTGGTCTGTATGCCCGCCCGGAAAGCCGCTTTGTGTTCGACTTCCTGGGCCATGTAAACGTGCTGTCCGGTGTGGTGAAGGGCCAGAGCCTGGTGCAGGGCAACGCGCGGGTAGCCCTGCCCGGTGTGATGAATAACCAGGAAGCCCAGTTGTACCTTCGCCCCCACGAAGTGCAGCTGGCCAAGGCTCCGGCCGCCCACGCCCGCCTGCCGCTGCGGATCGAAGCCATCAGCCTGATTGGTTCGGAGGTGCGCATCGAGCTGGCTCCTGAAGGCTGGGAAAGCAATGAAATCTGGGAAGTGGGTATGAGCCATGGCGAGTTTGCCCGCCATAACCCCACCCGGGGCGAATTATGGTACGCCATCCCTGCGGTGGGTCACCTGTTTGCCGGAGACAGCGCCCAGCCGGAAACCGTAGACTGGCACAGCACGGCCCACGCCAGCGCTGCCAATATGTGAGCGTTCCGGCCATCGGATCTGATTGAAGCAGTCTTTTGGTTCCGGCGTTAGCCGGTTATAGTCGTGTCATATAAAAACAAACGTCCAGGAAGCAGTATCCATGACACGACGCCGGAAACAGCAGCACAAATCCCCTTCGGTTATTATCATTGGCACCGGTTTTGGTGGCATTGGCATGGCCATCCAGCTGCAGAAAGCGGGTATCCGCGACATCACGATGCTGGAAAAAGCGGGGGCCGTGGGCGGAACCTGGCGGGACAACACCTACCCTGGCGCTGCCTGCGACGTGCAATCGCACCTGTATTCCTACTCGTTCGAGCCTAAACACGACTGGACCCGGAAATTCGGCACCCAGCCCGAGATTCTGGATTACATCGAATCCTGCGTTCGCAAACACAACCTCGAGCCCCTGATCCGCTTTAATCAGACGGTGGAATCCGCCGAGTTTGATGAACAGACCAACCAATGGCAGATAACCACCGGCGCCGGCGACACTTTCCGGTCCGATGTACTGATTACCGCAACCGGTCAGCTTAACCGCCCTGCCATGCCGGATATTCCAGGCCTGGAGGATTTCGGCGGTGAGAGTTTCCATTCCGCCCGCTGGAATCACGACATCAACCTGGAGGGCAAACGGGTTGCAGTCATTGGCACCGGCGCCAGTGCCATCCAGTTTGTGCCGGAAATCACCGCGAAGGCGGCCCATCTGGACCTTTACCAGCGCTCTGCCGCGTGGGTGCTGCCCAAACCGGACAAAACCTTCACCCCGCTGGAACAAACACTGTTCGCCAAGTTGCCTCTGTGGGACCGGCTGTATCGCGGGATGATCTACCTGAAGAACGAAGTGCGCGCCCTGGCGTTCACCCGGTTCTCGGGATTACTCGAGTTCTTTGCCAATCGCGCCCGCAACGAAGCGCGCCGCTGGGTAACTGACCCGGATAAACTCGCCGAATTGATTCCGGAATACCGGATTGGCTGCAAGCGCATCCTGATTTCCAACGACTGGTACCGGGCCGTAAACGAGCCCCACGTGAACCTGATCACCGGTGGCATCACCCGGTTTGACGAAACGGGCGTGGTGTCAGAAACCGGTGAACACCGGCCTGCGGATGTGATCATTTTCGGCACCGGCTTCCGGGCCACCGAATTCCTTTCGCCCATCCACATCACCGGTCGCAACGGCGTGTCCCTGAACGAGGCCTGGGCCAATGGCAGCAAGGCATTCAAAGGCATCACCGTAAGCGGATTTCCGAACCTGTTCATGTTGTATGGCCCCAATACTAACCTGGCCCATAACTCTATTCTGTACATGCTGGAATCCCAGTTCCGCTACGTGCTGAGCGCGCTCAGGGCGCTGTCCCGTTATCCGGGGCAGGCAATGGATGTGCGGGAAGACCGCCAGAGCCGTTACAGCCAGGTGGTCCAAAGAGGGCTGGATGGCAGCGTGTGGGAGGCCGGCTGTACCTCCTGGTATCTGGATGAGCACGGTCGCAACACTGTGAACTGGCCAGGCTTTACCTTCAGTTACCGCTTTGCCACGCGGTTTGTCGATACAGCTGACTATCAGTTCCTGAAACCCCGTTCCGAAAACACCTGACTCCCGTTCAAGCCGATGCCCTGCACGGCTTGAACTTATCGTAAATTCATAGGATGATTGGTTCATCATATTGAGGGATGATCCACAATGCTCAAACCGATCCGAAAAGGCTCTCTGGTGGAAACGGCCATTGAAAGCCTTCGTCAGAATATTGAAAGCGGTGAATGGCCAGTAGGTACTCGCTTACCTGTAGAAGCAGAGCTTTCGGAGGCTCTGGGTATCAGCCGTAACACCATCCGGGAAGCGGTCCGGGTACTTGTTCACGTTGGCATGCTGGAAACCCGCCAGGGCGACGGTACCTACGTAAGGGCCAATCGGGATGCCGGAGAGACGCTCCGGCGCATTGCCCGCAGCAAACTGGCGGAGCAGATAGAGGTTCGGATCATGCTGGAAACCGAAGCGGCCAGGCTCGCCGCCGGGCGGAGAACCGAGCAGGACCTGAAGGCCATGACCAGCGCCCTGGACGCACGGGCTGCCGCCGGAGAGCGGGTTCCCGAGCGCATACAGCACGACGAGCACTTTCACCACGCGCTGGTACGGGCGTCCGGCAATTCGGCACTGATCGAGCTCTACGACTACTTTTCCCACGCCGTCAGTCAGACTATTGAGCAGACAGAAACCGACTCGGAGCTTCCGGAACCCACCCAGGAAGACCATGAGCTGCTGCTGGCGGCTATCCGCCGAAAAGATGCAGCCAAGGCCGAGGCGCTGTCCCGCGCCCTGCTCACCCCAAGCCTGAAAGCCCTGACCGGGGAGGATTAAGCCGTGAAGTTCCGGATAGACACCTTCACATTGTTGTTGCTGGGCGCCATTGTCCTGGCGTCTTTCCTGCCGGTAACGGGAAGTGCGGCCGATGCCCTGGCCACCACTGGCACCATTGCGGTTGCGCTGCTGTTCTTTTTTCACGGTGCGGCACTGTCACGGCAACAGATTATTGATGGCGCCACCCACTGGCGGCTGCACATCCTGATCACTTCCCTCACCTTCGTGTTCTTTCCGCTGGCAGTACTTCCGGTCAACGCACTTAGCGGCATAGCACCGGACTGGATGCCGAAAGACCTGGGGCTGGGATTCCTCTATCTGGGGGTACTGCCTTCAGCGGTGTCCTCTTCCATTGCCTACACCGCTATGGCCCGGGGCAATGTGCCGGCAGCCATCTGCAGTGCGGCCGCCTCCAATGTGTTCGGCATGATGCTGACACCGTTTCTGTTGCTGTTGCTGGTTTCCACGTCTGGCACCGGCGAATTTGCGGTGCTTGAAGCACTCAAGGACATTATCCTTCAGTTGCTGTTGCCGTTTGCGGGGGGGCACGCCCTGCGGCCCTGGCTGGGCGGGTTCCTGGGCAGGAACGAGAAGCTGATGGCACGCTACGATCAGTGCGTTATCTGGATTATCGTCTATTCCGCCTTCTCCCACTCTGTGGTCAGCGGGCTCTGGCAGAACCTGCCGGTTCAGGCCATTGTGCTGGCGATTGTCCTCTGCTTCGGGTTGCTGGCGCTGTTTATGCTGATTGCACGACTGATGGTGAGAAAACTGGGCTTCAGCCTGGAAGACGAAGCCGCGGTGGTGTTCTGTGGCTCCAAGAAGAGCCTGGCGTCAGGACTGCCGATGGCCAAGGTGCTGTTCTCCGGCCACCCCGGGTTTGGCATGATCGTGCTGCCCATTATGTGCTACAACCAGATCCAGGTGATTGTAGGGGCCATCCTGGCCCAGAGGTACCGGGTAAAGATCGAGCAGGCCTCAGCCGCCGCCCATACCACCGAATAATGCGGCCAGAATAGCCAGCCCGACAATCCAGCCGATCACCGCCGGCCAGAAATTCATCATCTGCGGCGGCTGTTCGGCCTGGTTGTCAAAACCCTGGTCATCGGCCATTCCGGATTCCGGATAGTTTCTCTCATCCGGTTCCGGATTGGCATCCTGCACGCTGAACCATTCAAACCAGTCCCCCAGAAAGCGGGCAACCGGTGCCGGGAAGCTGCCGTTTTCGGCCATGGGCCGCACCTGGTGCTCCAGCTGGCTGGCAATCTCGCGCCGTAACGGCATCTGATCTGCTGGCGGTTCACACAGTATCGCCTTCCAGATATTGACATCCTGCTGTCGGTAGTTGTCGTTCAGCAGTGCACGAACCTGGATAATCACCTCACGGACGATCTGGGCGTCGTTACCATCCATTGGGGCTGTCGGTTCCCGGGTGTCCGCGGCAGCAACCCGAGGCTCAGGCCGTGGTTCAGGTTCAGACGGTGCCTTTGCCGCCGAGGGGGCATGGCCCGTTGCTTCCTGGTAGGCCTGCCTGAGGGCTTCGGCTTCGTGGTCAGAGGCGAACTTCATCTGTTGTTCGTATGCCTGCCGTATCCGCTCCCAGTTATCGGTTGGCTCGATACCCAGAATGTCCCAACAATTCATAAATTCGCAACTCCGGTCATGGAAGATTTGTAATGTTTCTCGAGACAAATCGCCCGATCTACCCTACGATTAGGCAATAAACGCAACTAATCTGCCTGCTCGGTAAATTATAGAACGACACCCATGCCCATTACGAATTACCTGGCAGCAACCCTGCCCCGAAAACCGGCTCCCGCGGCCCGATTCACGTGTGGATTTTTAGCTGTCACGATTGCGGCTTTGAGCGCACCGTGCGCCCTGGCCCAAATCGAGAACGGCTTTTCAAATGGGTTCTATGCCGGGTTCAATGAAGACATCCCGGAAGTTCTCACCACTACCCGGTTACGCCAGCCCAAAACCCGGGTGCCCGGCAGCACCACCGTGATCGATGGCGACCTGATTCGCAACCTGGGCATTGTTAACCTGTACGAAGTGTTCCGCCTGGTGCCCGGCATGGTGGTCAATTTTGTTGGCAGCCACACACCGGTAACCACCTACCACGGTACCGTTCACTACGAGCAGCGCCGCATGCAGGTTCTGGTGGATGGCCGCACCGCTCACCGGGCTACCCTGTCGGATATGGACTGGGAAACCATGCCGGTGCCGCTGGAGATGATTGAGCGTATCGAAGTGGCCAGGGGTCCAAACTCGGCCGCCTACGGCATTAATGCGTTTCTCGGTACCATCAATATCATTACCCGGGACCCGGCTGACACCGGTGGCGCCGAGTTCAAGGTTACCCGGGGCTCGCGGGGGCACCTGAGAACCTTCGGGTCTGTCGGTCATACGGGGTCTGACTATGACTGGCGCCTGACTTACGAAAAGCGCAAGTTTGACGGCTTCGACTATCAGATCGAAGGGGGCGAAAAGGAACCGTTTGACGACGGCCACGACATCAACTCGTTTACCTACGACTCCCGCCTGCAATTGAACAGCCAGGCAAACCTGGAGCTTCGCGGTGGTGTGGTCGATGGCACCAATTACCAGGATCGCTTCAAAAGCGGCGATCTGGAGCCGCTGGAAAACCCGGATATCGAGGTCAGGGATTTCTACCTGCAAACCCGGTTTAACTATGCCACGTCAGACCGGCACTTTTTCCACATCCAGGCCGCTGTCGAGAACTTTGATCGCCGGCAGGCCTACGCCGTTTCCTTCCCCGACAATACTGCCCAGTGCCTGCGCGACGGAACTCCGCTTTACCAATATACATACTTCGACAATGGAGATGACCGTGAACGACTGTGCTTTACCAGCAGCGGCGGAGAAATGGCCTTTACTACGGTAAACGCCAACTCCGAAGACACCCGCCTGGAATTTGAGCTTCAGGACACCCTGCTGTTCAGCGACAACCTGAAGCTTGTTTCTGGCGCTGGCTTCCGCAAAGACACCTATCGCTCGGAAACCTATTTCAACGGCCGTGGCAACAGCTATCAGTCCCGCTACTTCGGCAACCTGGAATACACGCCAATCTCCTTTATGACCCTGAACGCCGGCGGCAACTGGGAACACACCAGCACCACCGACGAAGGCTATTTCTCACCTCGCGTTGCCGCCAACTTCACGTTGAGCAACCGCCATGCGCTGCGACTGGTCTATTCCGAAGCCGTGCGTACACCGGATGAATTCGAACAGAACCCCGACTGGGGTTACACACTGTCGAATGTGCGGCCGGCGATCTATTCAGACCTCGAGGGTTTTCGGGTGGATACCTATGCAGCTGCGGAAGACCTGGATGTTTTAACTCTTGGCAAAGACTTGCAGGAAGAACGCATAACCTCCCGTGAAATAAGTTATTTTGGCCAGTTCCCGATGGATTCCGCATTGTTTTCACTTGAGGTCCGCGGCTTCAAGGACGAGCTCAGGGATATGATCAGCGGAGTCATTCAGCTCAAAGAATGGACCATCGACAACAACGTGGCGGTCGACCAGAAAGGTTTCGAGGTCGAGGCATCGCTGGACTTCCCGGGCACCACCCTCCGGGCCAGCTACGGCTACCTGGACCAGGACACATGGTACTCGGGCACTCCGATTATCGGGGCGGACGGCAATGTCGACACCGATACCCAGGACAAGGCAGCAGCCCTGCTCACCCGCATGTCTGTGCGCCATTCAGGCAGCCTTGCCGCCATCCAGAATTTGCCACTGGGGTTCCGGTTTGCCTCGGCGTTTTACTGGGCAGACGAGTTCAATACCCAGTTTGAACGCATAGACACCCGGGTCAGCAAGAGCTTTTTCGGCCCGCGATACAGCGCCGAACTGGCTTTCACCGTGCAGCACTACCTGAATAGGGATCCGGAGCTGAGCTCGGACAATAATATCGAAGACCATAACCAGTTCTTTGTCGAAGCCGGCCTCCGGTTCTGATGGAAACAGAACGCACCCATGATGCATGTCGACACCAGCCAGGAAGGTATGACAATAACCGTGCATAAAACTTTACGACATTCGCTTGGCATGGCCTTATGGCTGTTGCTCTGTTCCTTGTGGACGGCTTCGGTTGTCCAGGCGGCCACCGTTACCCAACCGGTGGCCTATATTGAAGGCTCAGGCAATGCCGCGCTGGACCGGCACATGACCAACCTGGTCAGCAAGGAACTGGATGGCCGGGTTGACCTGGTGCCCCTTGAAGCAAAGCATTTGCCCGTAGCCTCGGGCAGACCGGTTATAGCCATAGGGCCCGCAGCCTTTTCGGGGCTCCTGGATAAGGAAATCACGGCACCGATTATCGCCTTACTGGTGGAAAAGCGGGCGATATCGAATTACCTGGACAAGACCGGGGAGCAGCTGACCGCGGTGTTCTACGACGTCCCGCTACTGCGCCAGGCGCTGACAGGCAAGGCTATCCTCCCCCAGGCTACCCGCGTCAGCGTGCTGGCCACGCTTGATTCAGCAGACATGTATGAGCCTTTGATCGAACAGTTGCCGGCATACGGGCTGGAAGGCCGAATGTTTATCGTCAGCAGCGACGACCAGCTGATTCCAAGCCTTAACCGCGCCCTGACCTACGGTGACTTTGTACTGGCGGGGCTGGATGACAAGATCTACAACCCCCGGAACATCAAACATATCCTGCTGACCGCCTACCGCCGTAACCGAATCCTGATCGGCCCCAGCCAGGCCTACGTCAAGGCCGGCGCCCTGGCCTCCAGCTACGCACCTTTTACAACCATGGCAAAACAGACCGCGGATTATTTGCTGGCATTCTTTGAAACCGGAAAGCTGCCGGCACCCGCCTATCCGGATGAATATCGCGTAGAGGTCAACCAGCAGGTCGCACGCTCTCTGAACATTCCCCTGCCCGACCGGGAATGGATTGCACAGGCGGTTGACCGCTTCATCCAGGAACAGCAGGAGGCCGGAGAATGAGTCGCCCGGAGCATAAGTCCGGCATGTCGCTGTCCCGCCGGTTATTGATCGGAGTGTTGCCCGCTGCCGTGATGTTTGTGGTGCTGATGGCGTTCTTTACCTCCGCCCGGCTGGAAGATTCGCGCCGTGACCTGGCTGAAAGCAGCCAGCTGTTCGCGGACAGCCTGGCACCGGCCCTGGAATACGCCGTGGTTTCCGGTAACCGCGGGGCCCTGGAACAGGTTCTGCGGCAGTCGCTCAGGCGCAGCAAGGCGGAATGGCTCCGGGTAACGGATGTGGTTGGCGAAGAAATCGGATTTGTTGGCAATAGCACCGAATCTGGTGATCGCACCGCGGGCTCACCAATGATCTATTCCGCAGAGATACTGCAGGAACCGGTCGAGCTTTCCTCAGGCGCGGACTGGCTGGCGGGCCAGTGGAACTTCAGCACCGGCTCACTGCGTGTGGGCACCCTTGAGGTGGCTGTCAGCCCCCGGATCCTGGAAGAAAGACAGCAGGAAGTGCTGTGGTCGTCGTTGTCGGTGGGCATTGCCATGCTGTTATTCACCATGCTGTTGGTGAATCATTTCCTCAGCGCTATTTTCCGTGCCATCAGCCAGTTATCCGGCCGGGTAAACCTGTTGATGCAGGGGGATTACGAAGAACAGCCCATTGAAACTCACGGCGGAGGCCGCGAAATTGCCAGTATCCAGCAGCAGCTGAACCAACTGGCCCTGCATCTGGGACAGGCCCGGGAATCCCGGGAAAAGACCCTCGCCCTCTCGGAAACGGCCAGGGAAAAGGCTGAATATGCCAGCCAGGCCAAGTCCGAGTTCCTGGCCGGCATGAGCCAGGAACTGCGAACACCCCTGAAAGGTGTGCTGGGTATGATTGACCTGGTGCACGAGGAACCGTTGAGCAAACAGCAGATGGATTATCTGGAAACTGCCCGCAAGTCTACCCAGGATTTGATGACGGTTATTTCCGACATGCTGGACTTCGCGCAGATGGAAAACGGTCACTTTGAACTGGCGCACCAGGAGTTCGACCTGCGCAACCTGATCAGTAACTGTGCGGCTTCGTACCGCCTTGCGGCCGAGCAACAAGGGCTGATGCTGGAGCTGCACTTTCAGGGAAGCTGGCCGGAAAAGGCCCTGGTTCTTGGGGATTCTGCCCGGGTTCGGCAGGTTCTGGCGGGCTTGCTGGGGAACTCACTCAAATACACCACAGACGGCTATATCAGCGTCAGGGCGAGCTGGTCATCCGCTGATGGCAAGCAAGCGGTGCTCAACTGCACAGTCAGTGATTCCGGCTCGAATAATGCGGGCCAGAGGCTCGACAACCTGTTGCCGCACTATGAACAGTCGCTGGCAGGAACCGCAACCCGCATGCAGGTCAGCAGCGGGCTGGGTTTATCCATGGTGCAGCGGCTGGTAGAGCTGATGGGAGGCCACGTCCAGGTCGATACCGACCTTGGACAGGGAGCCTATTTCCGCTTTGACCTGCCCTTCCAGCTATCCGGTGAGGATTAAGCCACCGGCTCCCGCATGGTGACAAACTCCTCCGCCGAGGTGGGGTGAATGCCGATGGTGGAATCGAACTGGGCCTTGGTGGCTCCGGCCTTGATGGCCACCGCCAGGCCCTGGGTGATTTCACCGGCATCCGGGCCGACCATGTGGGCGCCCAGCACCTTATCAGTCTCTTTATCGACCACGAGCTTCATCAGGCAGCGCTCTTCACGGCCACTCAGGGTGTATTTCATAGGCCGGAATTCTGACCGGAAAACACTCACCTGATGGCCGGCTTCCCTCGCCTCTTCTTCAGTCAGGCCCACGGTACCGATATTCGGCTGGCAGAACACTGCCGTCGGGATAGCGCTGTAATCCATGTCGCCCTGACCATCGCCAAACAAACGGCGTGACAGCACCATGGCCTGCGCCAGGGCGACCGGGGTCAGCTGCGGCGTTCCGATCACATCACCCAGTGCATACACGGACGGTACAGCAGTCTGGAAGTGGTCATCGACCTTCACATGGCCCGACGCCGTCAGCTCCACACCGAGATCGGTCAGACCCAGCCCGTCCACCAGCGCACGACGGCCCGTTGCCGCCATAACCAATCCGGTTTCAAGGGTGTCGCCATTACTGAGGTTGACCTGGTAGTGGTCGTCTCTGGATTCCACCGAGTTGATGGTTACGCCAAAGCGCAGATCCACGCCTTTCTTGCGCATTTCCGTTTCGGTAAAGCGGCGAACGTCGCCATCGAAACCGCGCAGGAACAGGTCACCCCGGTACAGCAAGGTGGTTTCCACACCCAGCCCCGCCAGAATGCCGGCGAATTCAACGGCAATATAGCCGCCACCCCAGATCACCGCGTGACGTGGCAACTGAGGCAGGTAGAACATGTCATTGGAGGTGAGCAGGCATTCCTTGCCGGGGATATCCGGCACTACCGGCCAGCTACCGGTGGCTACGGTAATGTGTTTTGCGCTGTAGGTCTTGTCACCGACGGCAACGGTGTTGGGGCCCTGAAGGCTGGCCGTGCCGTTGATAATTTCAACACCGGCGTTTTCCAGCAGCCGGCCATAGATGCCGTTCAGGCGCTCGATTTCGGCATTCTTGTTGGCCACCAGCGTGGGCCAGTCGAAGCTTACGTCGTCTGTGGGGATGTTCCAGCCATAGCCGGCGGCGTCTTCCAGCTCTTCCCTGACGTGCGCCCCGTAAACAAACAGTTTTTTCGGAACACAACCAATATTCACACAGGTACCGCCCAGGTGGCGGGATTCCACAACCGCTACCCGCGCGCCCCGTTGGGCAGACATTCTTGCCAGCCGCACTCCACCAGAGCCGGCGCCAATTACTATCAGGTCAAAATCGTGGCTGTCAGACACTGCATCTCCCGTTCTACATGATGAATCTGTATCGGATACTATCAGTTACCAGCCAATCATATCGCAAGAGTCAGTCGTACGGACACCGTTCCCGGTTCATTACCACGGTCCATGGAAGCCTGGTCAATAATCACACCATGATTTCCGTTCATTCTCTCGAGCCAGGCAGCGACTTCGGCAAACGGTACGCCTTCCAGCCACACTCGGATTGCACTATCGCCACTGGGCTCAAAGCGCTGAAGCGCCAGCCCCGCTTCACCGGCAGACCGGGTAACCAGGGCCATCAGCTCACGGCCGCTTTCAGGCTTGTCTGCGTTAGCCGAGCCACTCGCCGGTGCCCCGCTGGAGCCCAGCCGTTTGATTGTGGCTTCATTCGCCTGCATCCAGGCCAACAATTCGCCGGCATTCTCACGGCTGGCCTGGGCTTTTTCGTTGAACGCAGACGCCGGCGCCCAAACTGCGAAATACAGCACGGCCAGCAGCAAAGCCACCACTAGCACGACCAGTGCCTGGCGGTCCCGGGAAGGCAGCTGGTCGTACTTTGCAATCAGTTTACCGACCGCCGGCTGATCCTTGATTCTTGCCCACATGCTCTTAACCTCCGGAAACAGTCAGCCGGCCACGGGCGCCTGTTGCTTCATTCACCACCGAGCCAATCTGGGCCTGCAACCCCTGATTGGCCAGGCCGTTACGTAAACGGCTCAGGCGGTCGTAGTTGTCGGCCCGCACATCCACCACCAACTCGCCACGGGTTCGGCTGTAGTTGATGGAGTTAAAGGTGATGGCGCTGGCATTCGGTACACGGCTGTACTGGTCACCGGTAAATTTCATCAGCGTGATGAAATCAACATCCTGGCTACCCGACCCCGCAACCCGCAACTGGCCTTCAATCACCCGGCGCACATTGCCGGCATGGGTTCGACGGTCGCCAGGAAAGGCTTCCCGGTAGACCGCCATGGCCTGACCCTGCAGTTCCTCAGCCTTTTGCTGGTGATAGAAGCCCATCCCCACCTCGAGTGCGACCTGAACCACAAACCAGACGGCGGCAACCGCAATGAGCGGCTTCCAGGGCTTGAGCGGGCTGGCACCGGAGGTTTTTACAGAAAACGCTCCCTGGCAAAGGTTGACCGGCTGGGACAGGTGTTGATGGTGAGCCCAGGCCAGCAGTTCCAGCACCGAGAATTCCAATGGCCTGGTTTGTACCTGCAACCGGCCACTGCTGCCGGAGAATTCACTGATTGCGCCCTGCCAGCTGTCCAGGTCTGTTTCAGTACCAAACACCTGTACCGGAATTTCCGCCACTACCTCGTCTTCCGACGGCGTCGCCATGGTCATGGCGAACAGTGGCAGGTTGTCGGCCTGCATGCGCAGCCATTCGCCACGCTGGCTCAGCAGCATCACAGACTCGCCATCCAGGCACAGGCTCCAGCCTCCGTCGGTGGCTGGCAGCAGTGCCGCATCCGGATAGATGGCATCGAGGCGGACGTGTTGCCAACCGCTGAACAGTTGCTGCCAGCGCGCCATTTGCAGGTTGTCGATAGCCGCTACCTGATAGCCGTCCGGCGTGTGGCGGCCAAGGGCCAGGTGCACCGTTTCGATGTCCTGCGCCACCTGTTCTTCTACCGCAAACGGCAAGGCCTGCTGGATAAAACGGCTCTGCCTGGCGGGGATATCGGCCACACAGAAGGTGGTTTCATCACCGGGAATTAGCCCGATGAGAATGACTTTTTCCAGCGCGTTCTGCGCCAGGGTCTGCTCGATGTGTTCGCGGGTGCTGGCCTCGCCATGGGCCTGGGTATCACCACTGGCATCCTGCAGAACCCAGTCAAACAGCTGGGCGTCCGGATTCTGCTCCGGATCCGCAAACGGCGGCAACGGCCGTGCATACAGGCGGTAAGACATGGTTATCCTTCTGAGAACGTAAAGGGTTCTTTTGTGATCCGGTTTTTCTGTCCAGTATCCCTGTGAACTGTCCGGACTTCACCCTCGGGATTGCGAAACACCGTACTGACCATATTAACGACACGATTATCGTAGGTAATCCGTGATACAACTTCAAAAAACCGCGTTTGCAGCGTAAGGCCGGCGGGCTTCAGGCCGAGGCCGGAAAACTCGGACAGTGCGAGAAAATCCTGGAGATCCTCGAATCGCTCCTCTTCGCGCTGGGCCACGATAGACTGCGCCTGGGCCTCGTTCAGCTCATTATGCAGCGACATCAGCACCGGCACCGTAGCCGAGTTTACATTGATACCAATTCCACTGACCGGAACCGCTGTCACATGGGGCCTTAATGCCACATAGATTTCTTCGGTCATGCCCTCGATCAGCCGCAATTCGGTGATAGAGACAAAGGGCTGGTTCGCGGTTCGGAACGGTTGATCGGCCATCAGGTACTGGCCATCTTCGGCACCGTAGGCGCTCACGGTCTGGTCGTCCGAATCGATCCAGTCAATCAGCGCATCCACGTTCAGCCCGGTAATCCCCAGGGCTACGAACAGCCGGGTCAGGCGGTCTTTGGTGAGTGTATCCACCTGCCCGTTGGTGGTCACCAGGTCGTTCAGGTTTATCCGCCCACCCAGGTCGTCAATCTGTACTTCGGCCACACCGTTTTCATCCAGCGGCAGTATGGCAGCGTTCATGGCCCAGAACTCGTCGGGGCTGTCGACCATCAGGCTGTTTTCCCGGTCTTCCTCGAAATCCCTCACCAGGATCCGGCGGGCGAATTCCTCGGCGCCAAGGGCAATGTTGTAACCTTGCTGCTGGGCCAGGTAGTGGCCGGCCTTGAAGACCCGAAGGCTCTGCTGACGGGTCATACCGGAGGCCAGCATGACCACCAGGGCCATGGCCAGCAGCACCATGATCAGCGCCACGCCTTTCTGGTTCCGGAAAAGCATCAGCTACTTCCTCCGGGTTGGGTGGCGGCCTGCTCTTCCGCTTCCTCTTCTTCCGTGTCGGACTCTGCGGCTTCAAGTTGCTGGTTGATCACGCCCTGGGCTTGCCGGGGGTCAAAATCCGGCAGGGTAAAAGTTCTCACCAGTTCACCAAAGCGCTCGTGCTCCAGGGTAACTTCCATGCCCCGGGGCAAGGCGATATCGGGCCGGGCACCCGGAGACAAACCCGCCAGGGCTTCGTCATCGGGCCATTGTTCATGGCGGTTACCATCGGCATCGATAAAACGGATTTCGAATTCGGTCACGTTCTCAAGCAGCAGCAGGTCCCGGCTGGAATCCTCCTGGCCTTCATCCACCACCGGCCAGTAACGCCGGCGCAGTTCGCTACCGGTAAACTCCCAGGCCGACCGCTGCAGACCACTGCGCCGCAGCCCCAGGGGATTGCGCCAGCCCTGCCGGGTAATCATCAGGGCAAAGGCATCGTCCCGGGTGGTCAGCGCGGGTGAAAAGTCGCCGTACACATCCCGTACCGGCCGGTTAACAACCTGGGTGATATCCCGTTCCAGCAGTAACATGGCCTTCTGCAAACCATCGAACTGCTCGGCAAGCTCGTTCACCCGGTCCCGGGAATTGACTACGCCGTTAACCACCTGCCACACGCCCAGGCCGATGACCGCCGTAATGGTCACGGCAATCAGCACTTCCATCAGGGTGAAGCCCTGCTGGTGCGGCAGAACCGGTTCTTTAAGCGGCGTCATTTCTCCCCCAGAAAGGCAGAGAGTGTATGCACAGAAAACGGCTCGCTCTGGCCATCCGGGTACTTGGCCACGGTCACTTCCACCCGGCGCATGGTCGGCTCGGCGGTACCCAGCACCACGGTAGTTACCCGCCAGCGGTAGTTGCCGTAGTCGGTATCCTCAGAGTTATCCGAGATATCCGGTAGCTGTTCCTGCAGGCGCAGTTCATTCACGCGGTTCTCGGCCAGCCAGCCGGCCAGGGTTTTGTCCCGCACCCGCTCGAAACTGGAAATATAATTGCTGCCCACCTCCGCTGCCGCCGTGGCAATCAGGCCAAACACCAGCAGTGCCACAAGAACTTCCAGCAAGGTAAAGCCACGATTCCGGTTTACCATTCGTCTTCCCCGGCACCCGGCTGTCGCCATTCCATAGGCGAAATGCCGTCTGAGGCAAGCACGTGCATGCTGTCGGTCTCACGGCCCATGGTAAATTCGATTTCGAACGGCGTGGTTTCGCCACTGGAGAAGAACACAAGGTCTGGCCGGAGTTCATCTTCGGCACTGGTCAGGCGCGGGGCGTCGTTCTCGACGTATTGGGTAACCGTCAGCCATTCCGGCAGGGTTCGTTTGCGGTACATGCGCTCGGCAGGTGGTTTCCATTCCCCGGATTCGTCCTGGAAGGCGACAAAGCGGTAGCCGTCTTCCTCAAACAACAAACCCAGCTCCAGGTTGTTCAGAACCGCCTGCTCCGAGGCGGTCTGCATCAACAGGTAAAGGTCCCTTACCTGGCTTTCCAGTTCGCGCTGCTGGGAGCTGCCGGCCATATTGAACACGGCAAGGGCTGCCAGCAGCCCGACAATAATCAGGACAACCAGTATTTCGATCAGCGTAAAGCCGGCTTGGTTCGCCCTGTTGCGCACAATCGCTTACTTCCCGGTGTTCCAGGCGCTGATATCGGCTGCATCGCCTTCACCGCCTTCGTTGCCGTCAGAACCGTAGGAGTACAGATCATAGGGGCCTTCCCGGCCCGGGCTCACGTACTGGTACTGGTTGCCCCAGGGATCTTCCGGCACGCCCTTCAGGTAACCGTCGGCATTCCAGTTTTTCGGTTCCGGGCTACCACTGGGCTTGCTCACCAGCGCTTCCAGGCCCTGCTGGGTAGACGGGTAATGGCTGTTATCCAGGCGGTACAGGTCGAGTGCGTTGGCAATGTTGCTCAACTGGGTTTCGGCAACGGTTACCTTGGCCTGGTCACTGCGGCCCATGATGTTCGGCGCCACGATGGCCACCAGCAAGCCCAGGATGACCATAACCACCATGATTTCAATCAGGGTGAAGCCCCGGCTGCGCGCAATGTTGGCGTTGTCGATGTTTTTCATAGTTTCACTCATGTCAGACCTGTGTTTTCCCTGTTTTACTTCTGTGCGGTGGGGCTGTCAGCCCACCAGGTTACTCATGTTAAGAATCGGCAGCATGATGGCCAGTACGATAATCAGTACCACCACGCCCATCACCAGCAGCATCAGTGGCTCGAATAACCCGACAATCGCGGCAATCTTGGACTGCAGCGTGTTCTCCTGCATGCGCGCGGTGCGCTCGAGCATGCTGTCGAGCTCACCACTGGCCTCGCCACTGGCAATCATGTGCAACATCATGGGCGGGAAATAGCCGGTCTGGTCCAGCGAGCGGTGTAACGAGCCACCTTCACTGACCTTTCGCGCGGCTTCCCGCAGTTCCCGGCGCAGGTAATCGTTGGATAACACCTCGCCGGCGATTTTCATGGCTTCGACCAGGGGCACGCCACTGGTCGTCAGAATGCTGAGTGTGCTGGCATAGCGCGCCGTGTTAACGCCCCGAACCATGCCGGCAAACAGCGGCAAGTGCAGCAGCTGCTTGTGGAATTTCATCCGGAATGCCGGTTTGGTGAGCGCCACCCGGAAGCCGATGATGGCAATCACCAGCAGTATCAGAAGATAGACACCGTAAGAGCCGAGAAATTCCGAAACCGACAGCATCGCTACCGTCAGCCCCGGCAGGTCCTGGCCCTGCTTGAGGAATACTTCGATGATATCCGGCACCACGTAGGTGAGCAGAAATACCACAATGGCGATGGCCACCACACTAAGAATGATCGGATAGATGGCTGCCAGCTGGATTTTCTGTCGCGCTTCCTGGCGGCTTTCGGTGTAGTCCGCAAGCCGGTTCAGAACCAGGTCCAGGTGCCCGGCGTGCTCACCGGCAGCTACTGTTGATCGGTACAAACGGGGAAAGGCTTTGGGAAACTCCCCGAAACTGTCCGCCAGTGTGTAGCCTTCCATGACCTTGGCCCGGATGGCGATGAGCATACTGCGAATGCGAGGCTTGTTGGACTGCTGGGCGGCAGCACTCAAGGCCTGTTCGATGGGGATACCCGACTGGATCAGCGTTGCCAGCTGCCGGGTTACCAGGGCAAGGTCTGCCGCGCTCAGGGAACCACGACTGCTCAGCGGGTTGTTGCGGGCCTGCTTTTCGACCGCCGGCGTTACCGCCAGTGGCGTAAAGCCCTTTTCCCGAAGTTGCTGACGTACCGCCCTGGGCGCGTCCGCTTCCAATACCCCTTGCTTCTGCTTGCCCCTGGGGTCCAGTGCCTTGTATTCGTACGCTGGCATGGATTACTGGCTCCGGTGGGTTACGCGCAGAACTTCTTCCACGGTGGTTACGCCATTCAGGATTTTCTGAACGCCGTCGGCATGAATGCTGGGGCTGTGCAGCCGTGCTTCCCGCTCCAGGTCGAGCTCCCCTGCCCGTTTATGGATCAGGCTGCTGATCTCTTCCGTTATTTCCACCACCTCATAGATACCGATACGCCCGCGGTAGCCCAGTTGGTTGCAATGCTCGCAACCCTTGGCGCGGAAAATCGTTGGCGGATTGGCCGGGTCCTGCTGCAGGAACTGGCAATGCTCTTCGGTGGGGATATAGGGCTCCCGGCAGTGGGTACACAGCACCCGCACCAGCCGCTGGGCGACAATACCCACCAGGCTGGAGGAAATCAGGAACGGCTCGATGCCCATGTCCATCAAACGGGTAATGGCGCCTACAGCGGTGTTGGTGTGCAGGGTGGACAGCACCAGGTGGCCGGTCAAACTCGCCTGCACTGCGATCTCGGCGGTTTCCAGGTCCCGGATTTCACCAATCATCACCACATCCGGATCTTGCCGGAGAATGGCACGCAGGCCACGGGCAAAGGTCATATCAACCTTGGGGTTTACCTGGGTCTGGCCAATGCCCGGCAAATTGTATTCGATGGGGTCTTCAACCGTCAGAATATTGCGGGTGCGGTCGTTAATTTCCTGCAGCGAGGCGTACAGCGTAGTGGATTTACCGGAACCCGTCGGGCCGGTGACCAGCATGATGCCGTAGGGCCGGTGAATCAGCTTGCGCAGAACCTTGAGATCCTGCCCGGCCATGCCGAGGGATTCCAGGCGAATGGTGCCTGCCTGCTTG
This sequence comes from Marinobacter sp. G11, assembly GCF_021282325.1. NCBI lineage: Bacteria > Pseudomonadati > Pseudomonadota > Gammaproteobacteria > Pseudomonadales > Marinobacteraceae > Marinobacter > Marinobacter sp. G11. The sequence goes on along the minus strand of NZ_JAJSPB010000002.1, from coordinate 26,388 downwards.
TCGAGCAGACGCAGCACAACCCGCTCGCCACTGGACGACGGCATGGTAGATACCCGGATATCCACTTCCCGGCCCGCTACCCGAAGGGCAATACGGCCATCCTGGGGCACCCGCTTTTCGGCAATATCCAGCTTCGCCATAACCTTGATACGAGACACCAGCAACGGCGCCAGGGCCCGCTTGGGCTGCACCACTTCCCGTAACACGCCATCGATACGGAACCGCACAACCAGCTGCTTTTCGTAGGTTTCGATGTGCACGTCCGAGGCATTGGTTTTCACCGCCTCGGTAAGGATGGCGTTGATCAGCCGGATAATCGGCGCGTCGTCTTCCTGCTCCAGCAGGTCTTCGGTTTCCGGCACGGAATCGGCCAGCGAGGCCAGGTCCATATCATCGCCGATACCTTCGACCATCTGCATGGCTTCGGCGGAATCGTTCTGGTAGGCAGCGTTCAGCGCCTGGTCAAAGCGGTCGGCTTCAATGGTGGTAAAACGGGCCCGGCCACCACTGATCCGGTTGGCCTCGGCCAGCGCAGTGTGGGATGCCCCCGGTTTTACCAGAATGACCGCCTCGCCATCGTCGTTGCGGGTAAGGATCACCCCGTTGCGCTTGGCAAAGGTAAAGGGAAGTCGGCCCAGCGGAGCATCCTGCGGCTGAATTTCGGTCTCGGTGGTCAAGCTCTTCCTCGTTTAAATCCGTCAGGTCACGATTGTTGTTATAGGCCAGGTTCCTGGCGCTGGCAGCAATGCCCGAAAAGGTACCACAGGAATGGGAACCACTGAACAACTCTGTACACTATACTGCCACTAATTCATTGCAGTCTGATAACCTGTGGGCTTTTTAGGATTTTCGACTTTTATCGCAATCAGGAACGCCGATGTTTGCACTTGACCGAAGGATTCCACTGTTACTTGCGCTGGCAGCCGCACTGGCCATGGTCGCCCTCACCGGCTGGCAAGGCTACCGGTTCTGGCAGTCTGAAACCAGCCAGGCTGCGCCGGTAGCAACGGCTGCAAATGGCCCGGAAAGCAGTGGTCCGGAAGTGCCAGCCGTTGACCTGGCAAACCTTTCGCTGTTTGGCACCCGCACCAGCGGCGATGGCCCGGCGGTAACCGATACTGAAAACCTGCCGGAAACCAACCTGCGGCTGTCTCTGCGCGGTGTGCTGGCCGCAGATGGCGATTTCCCGGGCAGCGCCCTGATTGAAGACGACAAAAACGACACCGAAGCCTACCTGGTGGGTGACGAATTACCCGGCAACGCCAGGCTCCGTACCGTATTCGCTAACCGGGTTGTTATCGAACGGGCCGGCAAGCTGGAAAACCTCTACTTCCCGGAAAACGAAGACCGCACCCGCTTTGAAGTCGCCAGTTCCAACCAACCGGGGCCCGCCATGGAGACCCAGCCGGTTCGCCAGGCAGCTCCCCGCCCCGCCGCCAATAACAGCAGCTCCGCCAGTGACCAGCAGCGCCGTGAGGAAATCCGCCAGCGGCTGGAGCAATTACGACAACGCCTGCAGAACAACAACTGAGGCCGGCCATGGCAGCGGTCATCGTTCACCGTGTTCGCCGCTCCCTTCTGGTCCCGTTGCTGTTGCCGGTGATTCTCGGCATTTCCCTCGCAAGCGCCATTAATCTGAGCGATCGCCTGATGGACTACGTGCTTCAGGAGTTTGGCCTGGAAGCGCAGCAACGGTTACAAAACTGGCAACGGCTGCATGGCCTGGCTATCAACGCCCCCATCGATCGCAAGCTGCATCTGGTTAATTCCTTCTTCAACCGGGCGGAGTTTGTCAGTGACCAAAGCCACTGGGGCGAGGAAGACTACTGGGCGACCCCGGTGGAACTGCTGACCACTAACGGCGGCGACTGCGAGGATTTCTCCATCGCCAAGTACCTGACCCTGCGTGCCATGGGGGTGCCCGACGAACAGCTGCGCATTGTCTATGTTAAAGCCCTGGAACTTAACCAGGCCCACATGGTGCTGGCCTGGTACAAGACGCCGGATGCCGAGCCGCTGGTTCTCGACAACCTGATAAATCACATTAAGCCTGCGTCGCAACGCCCTGACCTGGAACCGGTTTACAGTTTTAACGGTGAGGGCTTATGGCTGAACCAGCAGTCCGGGGTGCGCAAGCGTGTCGGTGATGCGGAAAAGCTTGAACACTGGCGCAAACTGAACGAAAGGCTCGAACAGCAACTCAGGCCTTAGGGCCGGATGCCTCAGGCTCCCAACCGCCACCCAGCGCCTTGTACAGATCCACTGCGGCAATCAGCCGGTTCAGCCGAACCTGGCTCAGTTGCTGGCGGGCATCGAATACGCTGCGCTGGCTCTCGAGCAGGGTGAGTAAGTCATCCGCCCCTTCCCGGTAGCGGATTTCCGTTAACCGCAACGTTTCTTCCGCCTGCTCCAGAATGCTTTGCAGCCGTGTTTCCTGCCCTTTGTACAGTGCCTCCCGATCCAGGGCATCGCCCACTTCCTGGAAAGCCGTCAATAAGCTGGCCCGGTAGGTTTCCAGCAAGGCAACCCGGCGGGATTCGGAAATCTCCACGGTATTGCGGCGCTGTCCGCCATCAAACAGGGTCTGGCTCAACCCCAGCACGGCGCTTGCCGTTCGCAGCGGGTCCGACAGGCTGAAAAAGCCGTCGGTCGACGCACGCACTGCACCACTCAGGGATAGTGAGGGTAGCAGTGCGGCCCTGGCCTGCTCGATGTTGGCACTGGCGGCGGCTAAACGCGCTTCCCCGGCAGCCAGGTCCGGCCGGCGGGTAACGATGCTGGCGGGGGTTTGAGGGTCGATCGCCGGCACAGACACATCCAGAAGTGCAGCTCTGGGCTCAGCTTCGGTAAACGGATAGTCACCGGTCAATAAGCGAAGCGCCGCCAGGCGCTGCCGGGCCTGGTATTCCAGCGGAGGCACGGCATTTTTGAGGTTCAGCACGGCCGTTTGCTGCCGTGACAGCTCGGAACGGTCCGCCACACCGTTTCGGTAGCGGGCCTCAACCAGTTTCAGGGTCTGCTCACCCAGTTCCAGGTTCTTTCGGGCTACCTCAACCCGCTGCTGTAACTCCTGCCATTCGAACCAGGTGCTGGCCACAGACGCGGCAAGGGTTATCCTGGCAGCATCGTAGTCGTAACGGGTAGCCTCAAAATCGGCCAGGGCGGCGGATTCTGCAGCCGACAAGCGGCCCCAAAGGTCCACCTCATAATCTACAGACACACCCAGGCTGGTTGAGCCACCGGTTGCCCTGTCCTGCCCCGATGCCTGGCTGGCCTGCTTACCGGCGCTGCCGGATGCGCCGACTGTTGGCAACAGTGCTGCCCCGGCATTACGCAGCTGAAGGTCCGCCTGGATAACGGCCTGTGCCGTTGCCGCAAGGCCTGGATTGTTGGCATAGGCACGGTTGACCAACCGGTTCAGCTGTTCGTCACCAAAGGCCTGCCACCAGTCAGCATCCACCGTTTCGCCGGCATTTGTTTCCTGGTGCCATTGAGCGGGTGGCGTTAGCGGCTGCTCAACCGGCTGGGGCTGGAAACCGGCGCAGCCTGCCAGCAATAAAACGGACCACAAAGGGCTAGTGCGAAAGATCATGGCATTACTCCGAAGCCAGCGCATGAACAGGATCGAGCCGCGCAGCCTTTCTGGCCGGCAGAAAACCGAAAATCAGGCCGGTGGCGAAGGCACAACTGAAAGCCAGCACCATGGGCAGAACCGTCATATGCATCGGCGTACCGAATGAGCCGATCAGCTGGGTAGCGGCAATGCCCAGCCCCACGCCGATCAGCCCGCCAATCGCCGACACCAGCCAGGCTTCCGTCAAAAACTGTTGCAGAATGTTCCAGGCCCGGGCACCGGTGGCCATGCGGATGCCGATTTCCCGGGTGCGTTCGGTCACGCTTACCAGCATGATGTTCATCACGCCAATGCCGCCCACCAGCAACGAGATAGCGGCAATGGAGCCCAGCAGCCAGGTCAGCGTATTCTGGGTTTCGGAAATGGTGTCAATCAGCGACGCCATGTTGCGGATGGTGAAGTCTTCAACACCGCCATGGCGGGCCAGCAAGGTATCGTGGATGATGGCCTCAATCTCCGCCATGCGGTCGATATCCGCCACCGCTACGGTAATATTCCGGAGATGGGTTTGCCCGAAAATCCGCAAGCTGCCGGTGGTATAGGGCACAAACACCACTTCGTCCTGGTCCTGGCCCATGGGGGATGCTCCTTTCTCCTCCATCACGCCAATCACCTGGAACAACACGTTGTTCACCATCAGGTGCTTGCCCAACGGACTTTCATCCGGAAACAACACCTGTGCGGTGGATGTCCCCAGCACCGCAACGGCGGCATAGTTGGCTTCATCCTGTGCGCTGAAGAAGGTGCCTTCCGCCACCGGCCACTGCCGTGCCACCGGGAACTGGAACGAGGTGGCGTTGATTTCCGCCTGGTGATCCCGGTTTGAGTAGCGTAAGGTCTGGCCGCCCGTCAGTTCAGGTATTGCGGCAAGAACACCTTCTATCTCGTTGATTGCACGATAGTCATCTGCCACCAGCGTGGTAACAGACCAGCGCCCTCCCCGCTGGTCCGGGCCGCCGGGGCGAACCAGCAACAGATCGCTGCCCATGGTACTGATTCGATCGACCACATCTTTCTTGGCACCTTCACCGATGGCCAGCATGGTGATGACCGACGCCACGCCGATGACAATACCAAGCAAGGTGAGCGCAGTACGGAACAGGTTGCTGCGAAGCGACCGCAGGGCGCTTTTCAGGGCTTCCTGCCAATCGCTCAGCACGGCGCCATTACGAATATCGGCTGCCTTAACCGGCGCCGTTCTGGCCGTGGTTTCCACGCCGGTATCCCGCACCACCTCGCCGTCGGCAATGTGGATCTGGCGCCGGGCCACATCCGCTACGTCCTGGTCATGGGTAATCAGGATAACCGTGTGGCCCTGGGCGGACAGGTCAGTCAGCAACCGGATCACTTCCTGGCTGCTTTTGCTGTCCAGGGCGCCGGTGGGCTCATCGGCAAAGATAATCTGGCCGCCGTTCATCAACGCCCGGGCAATAGATACCCGCTGTTGCTGGCCCCCGGACAACTCAGACGGCCGATGGGTCAGCCGTCCACCCAGCCCCAACCCGGTCAGCAGCTCATCCGCCCGCTGGTGGCGCCTTGCCGGGGCCATGCCCGCGTAGATTGCCGGGATTTCCACGTTTTCCCGGGCCGTCATACCCGGCAACAGGTTGTAACTCTGGAACACAAAGCCGAAGGCTTCCCGTCGTAGCAAGGCCAGTTCATCCCTGCTGAGGGCCGAGACATCCCGGCCGTCAAACCAGTATTCACCGGAACTCGGCTGGTCCAGGCATCCGAGAATGTTCATCAGGGTCGACTTGCCGGAACCGGACGGGCCCATGATGGCCACGAATTCGCCCGGATAGATCTTCAGGTCGATCCCCTTCAGCACAGGTACCGCCAGGTCCCCTTGCCCGAACGAGCGGGTGATGCCTTTCAGTTCAATCAGCGGGGTATTGCCGGTCATCTCAGCATGCCCCGGAAAGACGGGTTACCACTGGCACCGCTGCGGGGATCGCGGGATACCATGACCACTTCCTGCCCCTCTTCCAGTCCGCTCAGAATTTCCGTCTGCACCCGGTTAGATATGCCGGTGGTGACTGTCTGTGTTTGCGGATTGCCGGCAGCATCAAGAACCTGCACCGTATTGCCCTGTACCGCACTGGCAGGCACCCGCAATACATTCAGGGCCTCTTTCTGGATAAAGAACACCTGCGCAGTCATGTTGGGCAATAACTTGCCCTGCGGGTTCTCTGCCTCAAACAGGGCGTTGTAAAGCACCACGTTATTGGTCACTTCCGGTGTCGGTTCGATGTAGTCGAGTTCGCCGTATAACCTGGAATCCGGATCCCCCAGGGTGGTGAAGTACACCCGCATGCCCGGCTCAAGTTTGCTGATATCCGCTTCCGAAACCTGGGCCCGCACACGCATGGTGGCCAGGTTGGCGATGCGCATGAGCACGGGTGCGGTCTGGCTGGCATTGAGGGTCTGGCCCTGGCGGGCTTCGATGGATACCACGGTGCCGTCCATGGGGGCATAGATTCGGGCGTAGCCAAGATTGGCTTCTTCGGCACGCAGGGTTGAGGAGATCTGTTCAATCTGGGCTTCCAGCATCGCCAGCTGGGCCTTTGCGGAGGCCAGTGTTGCCTCGGCGGTTTGCAGGGATTCCCGGGTGGTTGCCTCCTCCCGGTAGAGGTTCTGCTGGCGCTGGAACTGGATTTCGGCGAGCCGTAACTGGGCCTTGCGGTCGGCAATCTGGGCCTGCTGATTCTTCAGCTGAGCCCGCGTGGCGTCTACCTTGGCGGTGTAGACGGTAGGATCAATCTCCGCCAGCAAGTCCCCTTCCTTGACGTTCTGGCCGACACGAACATGGATGGTCTCCAGCTGGCCCGACACCTGGGCACCCACATCCACATAGTTACTGGGCTCCAGCACCCCGGTGGCGCTGACCAGCAGCTGGATGTCCCCGCGGGTGACTTCAACCGTATTCAGCGGCTCCGGGGCTTTTCGGGCATCGCCGGAAAACCACCAGGCAGCAAACCCGGCAGCGGCAACCACCACCAATACTGCAAACCATTTGACTCCGCGCTTAGGGGAACCAGACGCCATTGACCTTCTCCGTGGATGAACAACCAGAGGCAACCATAGAGAAGCCGCGCATCGAAAAAAAGAGCGAAGTCAGGCTTTTGCCAAACCTTTACATTGCCGGCCAGCTGAAATTCCGGGCCCATTCCAACGCTTTGTCAAAAGGCATAGGCTCGGCATAGAAATAGCCCTGCCCGAGATCGCAGCCAAGCCGCACCAGCCGTTCGTGAACTTCGCGGGATTCAACCCCTTCAGCAATCACCCGGCGGCCAAAGCTTTTCGACAGGCCAAGAATGGCTTTAACCACCATTTCGTCATCCCGGTCGCTCACCATATCGCCAACGAACGTGCGGTCGATCTTGATTTCCTGCACCGGCAACCGGCGGAAATAATCGAGCGACGAATACCCGGTGCCGAAATCATCCATGGAAACCTCAACGCCCATGGCCTGGCAGACTTTCAGGATATCGATCACTTTGCGGGTATCATCCAGCGCCGTGGTTTCCAGGACCTCCAGTATCAACCGGTGCCTGATACCGTCCGGCAGCCGCTCCAGCCCTGCTTTCAGGTCAGGCAGGAAAGCCTGCCCCAGAAAATAGGACGGACTCAGGTTGACGCTGATCGAATACGGCAAACCCTGCTCGTCAAAATACAATAACCGCTTGATGGCCTCGCCGAGCACAAACCGACCAACCTGGCTGGCATACTCTGTGTACTCGATGTGGTCCAGAAAGCGACATGGCAACAGCAGGCCGTCGTCCGGATGGTTCCAGCGGATCAATGCCTCGAATCCCTCAACCGTGCAGCGGTTGAAGTCCACCTTGGGCTGGAAATAGAGCTCCAGCTCATCCCGGGCCAGCGCCGGCCCGATCTGTTCGAGCACCCTCACCCGCTCCTTGCGGGTAAAGTGTGACTCAAGGTCAAACATCTTGAAGGCATTCTTACCGGCCTCCTTGGCAGCATACATAGCCTGGTCTGCGTGCCGGAGCAGCATGTCCGGTTCCACATCGTCATCCGGGTATACGGTAATGCCCATACTGCAGGACAACTGCAGCACGTAATGGCGGTAATTCACCGGCTGGCGGATGGCTTCCAGAATCCGGGAATAGACGCGGCTGTCATTCACATCCCGCAAAATGGCCACAAACTCGTCGCCACCGAGCCGGGCAATCACATCGTGGCTGCGAACAATGGTTTTCAGGCGTTCGGCTACCGCCCGCAGCACGGCATCGCCCACAGAGTGGCCGTGCTCGTCGTTGATTTCCTTGAACCCGTCCAGGTCCAGGAAACAAACCGACACCGTGCCTTTACGCTGGTCCGCCTCGTACAGTTCCTGGGTAAACAGCTCTGTCAGCCTGCGGCGGTTCGGCAGCCCGGTCAGTGCGTCGTAGTTGGCGGCTTTCTCAAGGCTGGTCTGATGTTCCTGGCGCTCGCGGTACAGGCGCTTGCGCTCCAGCAAGGTGCCCACGGTCTGCAACAAGGGTGCAAGCCGGTCAGACATTTCTTCGGTATAACCGGCATCGCGGTTGGCCAGGCCCACCAGGCCAATCATCTCACTCTTGGAATACACCGGCATGCCAATGTAGCAACGGATCGGGGGGTGCCCCGGAGGCAGGCCGCCTTTGCGGGGATCGCTGCTGTAATCGTGAGCCACCACCACGGCACCGGACACCATGGGCGCACCCAACAGGTTGTCGAGCCGCTCAAACAACATGCCTCTGCGCTCCACCTGCTGGAATAGCCCCTGGGTTTCCGGGCTCCAGGCAATATTGGTGATGGCTTCAACCTTCAGGTAGGGCGTGTCGTCTTCCTTTCGCAACACCTCACCAATAAAGCCGAACTGGCTGCCGGTGATGGCCAGCAAATCCGACAACATCAATTCAAAGGCAGCCCGGTCGCTGTCATTGGTCAGGAAGGCATTCTGCGCCCGCTGGATAGCCCGGGTAATGTGGGTAAAACGCACCTCGTCGTCACCACTAACTGCCGCATAGGCCCGTTCCAGTTCATCTTCAATCAGGCTGGCCAGTGTTCGAAGCACATCCAGGTCAACTTCCCGGATGTCCCTGGGTTTGTCGTCAATAATGCAGACAGTGCCAAGCTTGTAGCCCCCGGGCTCCCTGACCGGAATACCGGCATAGAAGCGGATTTGCGGCCCTCCTGTTACCAGCGGGTTATTGCGAAAACGCGGATCTTTGCTGGCATCTTCAACAATAAAGGGCTTTTCCTGCCTGATGGCGTGGTCACAAAAGGCAAAAGAACGGTGGGTTTCCCGGGGTTCCAGCCCGTCTTTCGCCTTAAACCACTGGCGCTCCTCGTCCACAATCGAGAACAGGGCAATTTTTACGTTGTATACCTTCCGGGCAATACGCACCAGGCGGTCAAACCGCTCCTCGGGTGGCGTATCCAGGATGCCCAGCCTGGTCAGGGCGGCAAGGCGGCGTTCTTCGTTTGGGTCCATCGGCATCAGCGTTGGGCTCCGGTTATAAAGGCTTACAGTATTGTACTGTGTTCCTTGCAATGGCGATGAGTACAATTCCCGAAACCGTTACTTTTTCTAATGAGTGCTATTGCTTATAAAAAATAGCTTTGCATTCCGGGCTGGCAAGAGTAAAGTGGCGGTCGTTGGAAAGATTTAGCAAAGCATTCATCAATAAGACGTACCGCTGTTGTAGCAAGTAGTTCTCGTCCTGTTTTTGATCACGCCAGTTTTTTGTTTCCGCACACCGCTGATCCCGCCTCACAACGATGTTGGACAGCACATAAAATGATTGAATTCAGGATAGTTAAATATGTCTACTGTTACCGGTACTGTTAAGTTCTTCAACGAAGCTAAAGGTTTTGGTTTTATCACTCGTGAAGGCGGCCCGGACGTTTTTGTTCACTACAGCTCCATTCAGGGCGGCGGCTTCAAGACTCTGGCAGAAGGCCAGCAGGTTGAATTTACCGTATCTCAGGGCCAGAAAGGTCCTCAGGCGGAAAACGTAGTTGGTCTGTAAATAACAGCCCAATACGATATGAAAAAGGCAGCTTCGGCTGCCTTTTTTGCGTTCTGGCCCCTACTCACAAAGCATTCGGGCAGGCTATGATACCGGTTGCATCGACAACCAATGGCAGGAACCTGAATGCCCTCACCGCGCCTTCTATCCAAGATACCGGTCACTGGTTGGGTTATTCTGGTTATCACGCTCGCCGCAACGACACTCAGCGGGCTCTGGATGCGGGACTTCCTGATCCAGCGCGACCAGCAACAGCTGGAATTTGCCGCCTCCCAGCTCACCGAAAAAATCAATGAACGACTGAAAGCCTATGCCCTGGTGCTGCGTGCCGGTGCAGGCCTGTTCGCCGGTACAAACCGAGTTAACCGGGAAGACTGGTACAGCTTTGTCGACAAACTGGGTGTTGCGGAGTCAATAACCGGTGTACGCGGATTTGGCTTCGCTATTGTTGTTTCACCAGAGTCACGCCTACAGCATGAACAACGCCTTAGAGAAGAAGGCTTTCCTGATTACCGGATCTATCCTTCCGGCCCCCGCGACCTCTATACCGGCATTGTTTTCCTTGAGCCCATGGATCCACAGAACCGATTGGTACTGGGCTACGATATGTTTTCCGAACCGACCAGGCAGGCCGCTATGGTACAGGCCAGGGATAGCGGACAGGCCGCGCTCACCGGAAAACTGATCCTGGTTCAGGAAACCGGAAATCAGGGCGTCCCCGGCATTATTGTCTATGTGCCGGTATACAAGAATGATATGCACATTGATTCCGTGGAGCAGCGACGCGAGGCGATTGCAGGCTGGGTTTACGGAGCATTCCGGGTAACCGAGCTGCTTGAAGGCATCCTGGAAGACTGGGCAACGCCGGCCGGCGTACGGCGAGCCATCGGCGTGAGCATCTACGACGAACAGAGCAGCCCGGACAACCTGCTGTTCAGCAACCTCCCAGCCGCGATTGAAACCAACAAATCCTTACAACACGAGATCAGATTCAACGACAGAACCTGGGTTTTGCAGTTTGCGCCGATCGATTACCTGGCTGCACCCTACCTTCTGACCGTCATACTCGTAGCTTTGGGCGTACTTGCCCTGGGCCTTCTGGTGTTCTTCCTGTATCTCAGCCTGGTTCGTACCCAGCATAAAGCCAACACTATTGCCGAACGGCTGACCAAAGACCTCCGGGAGCTGGCAAACCAGTTCGATACCATTGCCGGCCGGGTGCCGGGGATGGTGTACACCTATCAGCTGTTTCCGGATGGCCGCTCCTGCTTCCCCTACGCCAGCCGCGCCATGCAGGACGTTTACGGGCTGGATCCGGCAACAGTCAAGCACGATGGTGAGCCGGTTTTAAGAACCCTGCACCCGGACGATGCAGAAAGAGTGCGTGACAGCATCATGGAGTCGGCAACCAATCTGACCGTATGGCAAGACGAATACCGGGTTATCCACCCCGATGGATCCGTGCATTGGGTACTGGGTAACGCCCTGCCTCATAAAGCCGAGGATGGCTCGGTGATCTGGTACGGAAGCCTGACCCGCATTACTGAAAGAAAGGAAGCCGAGCTGAGGCTCAGGCAGGCGCTCACTGAAGCCAGCCGCTTCCGGGATGCGCTGGACCGGATGGACACCCTTGTATTCATGAAGGATATGGACCTTCGCTACACCTACGCCAACAGCGCAACTTTAACGCGCTTCGGGTTGTCCCGTAACGAGCTTTTGGGCACCCACGGCGAGCCAGTGTTCGACAACATGAGCATCGAACGCATCAGGGCACTCGATGAAAGGGTGTTAAGAGGCGCCAAGGTTACCGAAGAAGTTGAAATCAACATCCGGGGAGAGCGCGCTGTACTCCTGCAGATCAAAACCCCGATCTACGAAGACGGCGGCAGCGAACACATTGTCGGCCTGATTGGCATCAGCACCGATATCACCAAGGCCAAGCAGCAGGCGCAGGAAATCGAACGCCTTGCCCATTACGATGCGCTGACCGGGTTGCCCAACCGCACCCTGCTGGCCGACCGGCTAAACCAGGCTATGGCCATGGTGGATAGACGGCAAAGCTCCCTGGCAGTGGTGTACCTCGACCTGGACGGCTTCAAGGCCGTGAATGACAGCCATGGCCACTCCGCCGGCGACCAGGTGCTGATCACCGTGGCCAGCCGGATGCGTCACGAACTCCGGGAGGAAGACACTCTGTCACGGCTTGGTGGCGACGAGTTCGTGGCCGTGTTGATGGACATGTCTGCGGATTCAGACTTCGAAACCCACCTGGAACGACTCCTGAAAGCCGTTTCCAGGCCAATCCTGCTTAAAGACAAGGCGGTTACGGTCGGCGCCAGCCTGGGGGTCACGTTCTATCCCCAACCCGATATCTCCGGTGGCGACCAGCTGATCCGCCAGGCTGACCAGGCCATGTACCAGGCCAAGTTGTCCGGCAAAAGCCGGTTCCACCTGTTCGATACCGAGCAGGACAGAAGCCTGCGCAGCCAGCACGAAACCATCGAGCGCATGCACCAGGCCCTCAAAAACAATGAGCTATGCCTGTATTACCAGCCCAAGGAGATGACTTCCTGCCCTGGCGCGCGCAATGGCGTGCACCAGCCAACTGGCGTAACCTGCGCACGGTTTCACGCCGGGCCTTGCCGAGCCTGTATGCCGGGGTCGACCATCGGGCCTGGGTCGAGCGTTTCCGCAGCTATCTTGAAGGCAACGACAAAAGTGTGGAGCTCGATCATAATCATTGCGGCTTTGCTGGCTGGCTGGACAAGCAGTCCGCCGAACTTCCCGGGCTGGAGGGCATCCGGAAACTGCATAAGGAAATTCACGAGATTGCCGTGGAAATCGACAAACTGCACCGGACCAACCAGCGCGAGCAGATCCCTACCCTGATGAACGCACTGGATGTACTGAGCGACCAGCTGTCCCATGAAATGGAAACACTGATGGAGCACATTGCCTGACGCCGATTCCCGGGGTTCGTGCCCTCGGTTCCTGCGTAGTACCATGGTCGGGCTACCGGTCTGGCCATGCGAGGCATAGAATGGCCGCGGATTGTACTATCGGCCAGATTCCCCCGGCTGCTGCAAATCAGAAAAGGCAAAGCATGTTTTCAGAACAGTTCTTTTCCGTCCAGGACGGACGCATCGTTATTACCGCACCCCAGGCCAGTTTCTTTGCGAAGGAAGTGGCCGGCGACTTCAACCCCATCCACGATCCGGATGCCCGGCGTTTCTGTGTGCCCGGAGACCTCCTGTTCGCGCTTGTGGTGTCCCGCTTCGGGCTGTCTGAAAACATGACCTTCCGGTTTCGCAACCTCCTGGGCGCCGAGGTTCCACTGGAATTCCGCGAGAGCGACAACGGCGGCACCATCGAAGTGGTCGATGAGGGTGGCAAGGTGTACCTGGAGGTAACCCGCAGCGGCGACATTACCCGCGATGAACGGGTCATCGCGGAATTTACCCGCTGCTACGTGGCGGCTTCCGGCAAAAACTTTCCTCACACCCTCAAGCCGTTGATGGAATCCCACGGGGTGATGTTTAACCCGGATCGCCCGATGGTGATGTACGAAAGCATGAGCCTGGCCCTGAACCAGCTGGAACTCCAGCAACCGGACCTGGAATTAAGCAAGGCCGACCTGGAAGTGGCGGGCAAACGGGGCAACGTAACCCTGGACTATCAGCTGATATCATCCGGCAAAACCGCCGGCGAAGTATCCAAGCGCCTGATGCTGGGCGGCTTGCGGGAATACTGCCCGGAAGCCATGGCCGGCATTGTTGAAGAGTTTTACCGGCTGAAAGCCCGTGGCACCCGTGTGGGAATGGACGGCGCCAATCAGCCTGCCGGGGCGTAACGCTCGAAGGTTTGCAGGCACACATCGACCGTCAGGGAGATGCTGTCCAGTTGTGCCGCCCGCGCCCTGCCCTCGGCACTGGCGCGGTACAGGTGGGGAGTCATGGCCAGCAGGTCAGCAATCGGCTCCGCACCTTCCAGATGAAGGGTGAAGCGCAAATCCTGCGTTTCCACTCGACGGAAACCTTCCGGCACCTCATCCACCTTTTTCGACTCTGCACGCACCTGCGGATAAATTATCTCCCGCAGCTCCCGCAAATGATCCTGCCCGGCATCCACCTGAATCAGCTTGCCTCCCGGTTTCAGGCCCCGGGCAAACTCGGCATATACCGGAAAGCCGAACATACAAAGCACCCGGTCCAGAGACGCAGGCTGCACCGGCAGATTGGCATTGCTGCCAACCACCCAACTCGGAGCGCGATCCTTCCTGGCTGCAGCGAGAACCGCCCACTTGGAAATATCCAGCCCAAGCACCGCCAGTGACACCCTACCACCCGCTGCAGACGCCAGCTGGCGCAGGTAATAACCTTCACCGCAGCCAGCATCCAGGCAATCAAGGTGACTGCCTTCCGATACATCCTTCAAAACCGCTGCTGAAACCGCCTCGGCTATCGGCTGGTAATAACCGGCCCCAAGAAAACGCTGGCGGGCCGCAACCATCTCCTTGCTGTCGCCGGGGTCTTTCGAGCGCTTTTTCTGTACCGGTAATAAGTGCACATACCCCTGCCGGGCGACATCAAAGTTATGGCCATTGGCGCAACGCCAGGAAGAAGATTCTCGATATAGCGGCTCGCCGTCTAACGGGCAGGCCAGGGCTTCGAAGGCTTTGGTTGTCATGGGGTTACACTCTGATGATGCGGTTCCGGTGGCGCCAATACTAACAGTTAGAGGCCTGGATTGCCCTGTTGCGAGCTGCCCCCCTGAACCCCGACGACGAAAATCGATATGTGCCATTTACAAGTTTTCACATGAACTACGCACTGTGGCTATTGATGATGCTCAAGATCAGATACAGAATGTGACCCATTTCACATTTTGTTTGTCGGCCGATTCCAACGAATGATAAAACTCAGCCTTGTCACCCGCCGCCTTATCATTGCGGGCGTTATAGCCGTTGCCTTGGTTACTCTGGTGCTCATCCCGATTACCTGGTCGAACACGACTACCCGGTTCGAGAACGCACGCCTGACGGCGGAGACACTCCTTGAAGCCGAATACGATGCCTTGCTTCAGAGCATGAATGAGAGCCTCAACCATGCCCTTGCGATTGGCGAGTTCCCCAGTATCCGTCGGCATCTCCAGCGCATACGGCAGCCACAGAACCCATATCAGGAAGCCTGGACTGAGAAAAACGAAGATCAGATACGCGGCATGCTCAGTACCCTGCTGACTCACTTCGGGCGCTACACCCGACTGGTGGTGATGGATACCGAAGGGCAGGAACGCCTGTCTACCGAAGACACTCCGGAGGCTGAGATCCTGCACCAGAATCAGCTTTATTTTAGAGAAGCCATGACAATGAACCCACGCAGCCTCTATCTCTCGGCGCCCTATCCGGATCCTTCCCGGAGTGGGCAGGAGGTTTACGTTATAGATATTTCGACGCCGATTGTAAGCTCAGAGGGCGAGCAGCTGGGTGTCTTGTTGCTGACCCTGAACTGGAACTACCTGCTGAGCACCCTTCCCCATGCAATGGGCGCACATACAAACGCGTCTGCCCTTCTTGTTGATAGAAAAGGGCATTCCCTGCTACCCGGCAACCATGGCCCAATCGCCTTTGGAGACTCTCTGAAGGACCATACGCCCGGAATCTGGCGCGAAATGGAGCCCCGTAACCGGGGTGAATTACTACTGGATGACCAACTTGTGGTTTTCCAGACCCATGACCTTCGTATCCATCATTTCCGTACTGCGGCCATGCAGGTTCTCAGTGTGCCGGGCAGCCAGCCCTGGCGCATCGCGATAAGCGTACCCCGCCCGGACGTGGCGTTCCTGATAGCAGAAAGTCCATGGAAAACGAGCCTGGTGGTTCTGACCTACGGATTAGCCATCGGGTTCAGTGTGTTCTGGGTACTGAGCAACCACCACCAGCGCTCTTTGAAAGAAAAGGCGCAGAACCTGTCTCAAAACGCGAGATCCTACGCCCGTGAACTGACCGACCTCTACGAGAACGCCCCCTGTGGCTACCACTCCCTGGATGAACAGGGCGTCATACAGAAGATCAACCGCAAGGAACTTCAGTGGCTGGGTTATTCCCGGGACGAGTTGGTTGGAAAGCGCTACTACCGGGACCTGGTCAGCCCGGAAACCCGGGACGCTTTCGACGAGGCCTTCAAGGCGGTGCTGGCTGACGGCCATGAAGGCTCCGCCGAGATTGAACTGATGTGCAAAAACGGCGAGAAACTCCCCGTCGCCATCGAAGCCACGGCCCAAACAAACGCCAACGGTTTCCAGTACAGCCGGGCCATGGTGTTCGATCTTACCGATCGTAAACAACTGGAAGACCTGCTGACCACGCAGGCCATGACAGATCCCCTGACAGGTCTGGGCAACCGGCGATTCCTGGAAACCCAGGCCGAACTGGAAATACCCCGGGCCCGCAGAAATGGCGAGCCTCTTACCCTGATTGCCGTAGACCTGGACCGGTTCAAGCGAATCAACGATGACTATGGCCACGATGTGGGTGACCGGGTACTCCAGGAGTTCGCAAAGACGGCTCAAACCGAATTACGTGATGGCGATATCCTTTGCCGTATGGGCGGTGAGGAATTCACCGTTCTACTGCCCAACACCAGTAAAGAACAAGCCTTGATGGTGGCAGAGCGGCTTCGGGCAGCCGTCGAGACTAACCCGGCAGAGGTTGGCATTGATACATCGGAGGATGGCAGTTTGGCTTACACAACTTCTTTGGGGGTGACTCTGGTGCGTTCGGATGAAAGCTCATTGAAGCCGGCCATCAAGCGCGCGGATAAAGCGCTTTATGCCGCTAAAGAGGCTGGCCGGAATCGGGTGCAATGGCGCTCAGCCGACATGCAGCATACTTGAACTCCGGAATCTTCCCGTCCGGGTCCAGGGCCGGGTTGGTGAGCAGGTTGGCGGCCGCTTCAACAAACGCGAAGGGCACAAACACCATGCCCTCGGGCATAGCCTGATCGGCCCGTGCCGTCAGGGTGATGCTGCCACGCCGGGTGGCAATCTTGATTGCATCACCCGGTGTTACGCCCAGGCGATCCAATTCCTCTGATGCCAGAAAAGCGGCCGCTTCGGGCTCCCGCTCATCCAGTACCCGGCTGCGACGGGTCATGGCGCCGGTATGCCAGTGTTCAAGCAATCGCCCTGTGGTCAACACGATGGGATAGGCTTCATCCACCGGCTCGTCCGGCGGCAGTGGCCAGGCCGGCGAAAATCTGCCCCGGCCCCCGGCCCGCGGGAAGGCATCCGAGAAGACAACGTCCTGCCCTGGCGCATCATCGGCGGAGCAGGGATAGGTCACAGAACCTTCGCGTTCCAGTCGGGACCAGGAGATGTGATCCAATGAATGCATGCCCTGCTTCATCTCAGCGAACACTTGCTCCGGGCCGTGATAGTCCCAACCCAGTCCGAAACGCCGGGCCATTTCCTGAATAATCCACCAGTCAGGTCTTGCCTCCCCTGGCGGCGACAGCGCAGCACGGCCCATTTGCACCTGCCGGTTGGTGTTGGTGACGGTACCTGATTTTTCCGACCAGGCGGCCGCAGGCAGAATAACGTCGGCGAACTGGGCGGTCTCGGTGACGAACAGATCCTGTACCACCAGATGCTCAAGCGCAGCCAGCGCGGCCCTGGCGTGGGTCAGATCCGGATCTGACATGGCGGGGTTCTCGCCGAGGATGTACATGCCCTTTATGGTGCCTGCCGTGATGGCATCCATGATCTCTACCACCGTGAGCCCGGGCTCCGGGTCAAGTTCAGTGCCCCAGAGTTCTTCGAAAGCGGCCCGTAGCTGGGCATCTCCTACCGGTTGGTAGTCGGGCAATACCATGGGGATCAGCCCGGCATCGGAGGCACCCTGCACGTTGTTCTGGCCACGCAACGGATGCAGGCCCGTACCCGGCCGGCCCGTATGGCCGCAAGCCAGGGCCATTGAGATCAGGCAGCGAGCGTTATCGGTGCCGTGCACGTGTTGGGAAATGCCCATGCCCCAGAAGATCATCGCTCTGTCGGCCCCCGCGTAGGCGCGGGCCACTTCGCGAATAACCTCTGGTTCAACACCGCAGAGCGGGCTCATCACCTCAGGTGTCATATCGGCAACACTTGACGCCAGTGCCCCGAAGCCCTCGGTGTGGGCATCAATGTAGGCCTGGTCAAAGAGTGCCTCGTGGATGATCACGTGGAGCATGGCGTTGAACAACGCCACGTCGCCTCCGGGTGAAAACCGCACGCTGCGCCAGGCATAGGCATCCAGGGCCTGCCCTCGGGGGTCTATGATGATCAGCTTAGTGCCATTGCGTGCTGCCTGCTTGAAGTAGGTGGCCGCCACCGGGTGGTTCACCGCCGGGTTGCAGCCGGTGAGGATCACCACATCGGCCTGAAGCGCCTGCATGAAAGAGGCAGTGACTGCACCAGAACCCAAGCACTCCATCAAAGCCGCCACGGAACTGGCGTGGCAGAGCCGCGTGCAGTGATCAACGTGGTTGGAGCCAAAACCGGTGCGCACCAGTTTCTGGAACAACCAGGCTTCTTCGTTGGAGCACTTGGCGCTGCCGAAGCCTGCCAGCGCATCCGGCCCGTGTTGTGCTTTAAGTTGGGTTAATCCGCTTGCCGCCAGATCCAGTGCCTCTTCCCAGCTCGCCTCACGAAAGTGGGTTAACGGACTGGCGGGATCAAAGTCAGGGTCGAGCCCTTTGGCCACACCTGCCCGACGGATCAGCGGCCGGGTGAGCCGCGCCGGGTGCGACGGATAATCAAAGCCGAAACGCCCCTTAACGCAGAGCCGGCCCTGGTTTGACGGCCCATCTTTGCCTTCAACAAAAAGGATGCGGCCCCGATGCTCGCCTGTTTCTGCTTCGGCAGGCGCAGGTTCGTCCTTCACGTGATAGGTCAGTTGGCAGCCCACACCGCAATAGGGGCAAACGGAATCCACAGTGCGGTCAGCGGTGGCAGAGTCTCCGCGGCCCTGGGCATCAATCAGGGTGGCGGGCATCAGGGCCCCGGTCGGGCAAGCCTGCACACATTCGCCGCAGGCAACGCAGGTGCTGTCGCCCATGGGGTCATCAAAATCAAACACCACTTTGGACGCAGCACCACGGTGCGCCAGACCTATGACATCGTTGCCCTGCACTTCGCGGCAGGCACGCTCGCACAAGCCACAGGTGATACAGGCGTCCAGATTGACATTCATGGCAGAGTGAGTGGTGTCATGGCCCCGGGCGTGGGCCAGAGATTCCGATCGCGGGGCCACATGGTGAACCGTGGGCTCGTTGCGCTCTGAACGGGCCGGGAGACGTTGACGCACAGCACCGGCATCAATGGCCAGCTGATCTGCCATTTCCCATAGATGGCTTGAACGATCGGGGCTGCTATCTCGCTCAGGTTGATCGGCCAGCACCAATTCCAGCACCGCTTTCCTGGCATCCTGGGCACGGACGGAGGCCGCACTTCGCACCACCATGCCGGGCGCGGCCTCGCGGATGCAGCTTGCGGCAAGTACCCGTTCGCCTTCCACTTCCACCATGCAGGCGCGGCAATTGCCATCCGCGCGGTAACCCGGGACGTCTTTGAAGCACAGATGCGGGATGGTCTCGCCGGCGCGCCGGGCCACCTGCCACAGGGTTTCGCCGGGGTAGGCCTGAACATCCACGCCGTCCAGTGTCAGGGTAAAGCTTGTCGTTGCATTGCTCATGGCTGTTTTCAATTCGCTCATGGCTGCCTCCCCTAACCTTTGGCTATCAGGTTGCGGCTGGCCAGTTCGCTGCGGAAGTCCCGCAGCAGGCTCAGCACCGGATTAGGGGCCGCCTGGCCCAGACCGCAGATAGAAGCATCCGCCATCACCCTGGCCACCTGCTGGAGCGTATCCTCATCCCAGGTATCGCGTTCAAGCAGCGTGAGCATTTTCTCTGTGCCCACCCGGCAGGGCGTACACTGCCCGCAGGACTCATCGGCGAAAAAGCCCAGAAGGTTGGAAGCCGTGTCGGCCAAATTGTCCTGATCCGACAGCACGATCACAGCTGCAGAGCCGATAAAACAGCCATGCTCCTGCAGCGTGTCGAAATCCAGGGGTATGTCGGCTTTGCTGGCCGGCAGTATGCCGCCGGAAGCCCCGCCAGGCAGATAGGCCCGGAGCCGGTGCCCTTCCGCCATGCCGCCGCAGTATTCCTCGATCAACTCGTTGAGGGTGATGCCCGCAGGGGCAAGATGAACCCCGGGCCTCGCGACCCGTCCGGAGACCGAAAAGCTCCGAAGGCCGCGACGACCATGCCGCCCCTGGCTGGCAAACCAGTCGGCGCCCTGGGCATGGATGCGAGGAATCCAGTAAACCGTCTCGACGTTATTCACCAGCGTGGGCTGACCAAACAGCCCTTTCTGGGCAACAAACGGCGGGCGATGGCGGGGCTTGCCGGGCTTGCCCTCCAGGGACTCGATCAGGGCGGATTCCTCGCCGCAGATGTAGGCGCCCGCACCACGGCGCAGGATTATGAAGCCCTGCTCGACGATGGCGGCTGCTTCCAGCTCGGCAATGGCATCTTTCAGCACACGGTGCAGTCCGGGATACTCGTCCCGCAGATATATGTACAGGGCCTTCGCCTCAACCCCCCAGGCGCTAACCAGCGCACCCTCGAGGAATCCGTGGGGTTCACGTTCCAGGTAATAGCGATCTTTGAACGTGCCCGGTTCACCTTCGTCGGCGTTGATCACCGCATAGCGTGGCCCCGGTTCCGCCCGCACGGCCTGCCATTTGCGGAACGTAGGAAATCCGGCGCCGCCGAGGCCGCGAAGGCCCGCATGCTCAAGTTCCTTCTCCAGCGATTCGATGCTCACCCGGCCTTCGCGGCACTCGGTGAGCAACTGATAACCACCGGCTGAACGGTAATCCGACAGACGTTGCCAGGAGACCTCCTCTGGCTGCACCCGCCCCTGCGCTAACGTAGCCTGAACGGTCTGGATGTTGGCATTCAGCACATGATAATGCCCTACAGCTACAACCGGCGCGGTGTCGCAGCGCCCCATGCAGGGCGCTCGCTGTACCCTCACCGTGGCGGGATCAGCTCCATCAGATAGCGCTCGATGCAAAGCTTCCGCTCCTGCCAAACGACAGGAAAGCGAGTCACACACCCGCAGAGTTATCCCGGGCGGTGGCGTTTGTTCGCCGTGAATGACATCAAAATGGGCATAGAAAGTGGCCGTCTCATAAATGGCGGCCATGGGCAGATTCATGAAGGTCGCAAGGGCCCGGAGACGGGGCATGGTCAGGTAACCGTAGGTGTCCTGCAGTGCATGAAGGTGCTCGATCAGGCGATCGCGGTGTCGCAATGACGGATCGACACCTTCGTCACCGAGCAGGCCCCGCAACTCCGACATTACAGCCGGTTCCAGTTGACGGCCACGAAGGGCTGAGCGCCGGCGTTTGAGCTTTAGTTCGTTTGAACTCATTGTTGTTTTACCAGGCCCGGGGTACAAAGAGGAGCTTGTTAGATCTGCGGTTTCGCCTTTAAGTAGATTACTCCTATCCAGGCAAACTGCTCAAGGACCCAGCCATCGCTGCGGAAGGGTTCTGACTTCCGGTGAGTCGGTTTCGTTGTAACGTTCGCACTTCAGAACCCGGAGCGTTTAACCATATCGCTTGAGTATCAGAATAAAACGATACCGCACTAACGCTTGGTTAGATATGACCAGGCCGATCACCTCTTTAGCGAGCGCCATGCAGATTCCGCAAATTCTTTTCGGTACTCCTGCGGTGATGTCTTTACCCGACCAGATAGCCAAGCTCTGCAATAGTTTTCCGACGGACCTATGATGAGAGAGAAGAGCATCTCGAAGGGCTGGACAATTTTGATATCGCCCTTGCCCAAACCAATTAACTGCTCTTTCAGCTTCTGGTAATTCTGGATATTTCGATCCTTCAGTTCCTGCTGAAATGGTCCCTTAGCCAATGGGGAACGTGCCTGATAAAGGAATCTGGCCCATTCGCGGTTGGCCGCCACCCAGTCCAGATAGCTCTCGATAATGCAAAACACCGCCTCGCGCAGATTGTTTGCCCCGGCCAACTCTCGCTCCAGTTGCTGTCGCTGATCATCCATGGCCGCAAAAAAGAGCGCACTCAGGATGCCCTCTTTGTTCCCGAAGTGATGGTAAATCGCCCCCACACTGGTGTCGCATCGGGCTTTGATGGCATCGATAGTTGTCGCTTCCACCCCCAGATCGTTAAAGCAATGCAGCGCCTGTTCCAGAATCTCTCTTTTCAGCGCAGCTCTGCGGCCCGGAAACCGATTCTCTAAAATATTGGATTGGTTCATTAAATGGATATTCGCCTGATTGAACTCGCCATGGCCTGCATTCTACCGTTTGACAGCTTTGGCCGAAACAGAATATCCTTCTTTTAAAGAATATTGTTCTGTTTTTTGTGCCACACCTTCACGAAAAGAAATCACCATGAACGTGAAACTGAACAGATACCTCAGGATTCCGGGCTGAGGGTTACCGGCATCTTGACCAATACAGCCTGTTTGCCGCAATTACTGCGCTATCTATTTTTAGCTGATGATTAAATGGATCGACAATGGAAAAAACCCTAATAACCTGTGAAGACGGCTATAGGCTCACCGGGCACTTTTTCAGGCCAGCCACAGAGTCACCTCGCGGTGCCGTCCTGCTCTCCCCGGCCACTGGGTTTCGGCACCAGGTCTATTTCAATTTTGCCACCAGTTTGAGCGAACAGGGCTTTGCCGTGCTGGCGTTTTCCAACAGGGGCATCGGGGACTCCCGCAACAATACCCCCCTCGCGGAACTCTCTGCCGACCTGGTGGACTGGGGGACCCTGGATTTGCCGGCAGCGCTGGACCAGCTGATCGCCCTGGCTCCGAACCTGCCGGTGACCCTGGTGGGCCACAGTGCCGGTGCGCAGTTGATCGGATTGATGCCCAATTTCGCCCAAATTGACCGCTATGTTCTGATTGCCGCATCGTCGGGGCATTTCGACAACCTGAAACCCAAAACCAGGCTGGCAGCCAAGCTGCTGTTCCATGGCTGGCAACCCGTTTCCGTTGCGGTGAAAGGATACTGGCCCACCAAACTCATCGGTTTTGGCGAAGACTTGCCCGCCGGCGTCGCCAGGCAATGGCGACGGTGGTGCAGCTCACCTGGCTATGTAGAAAACAGTTTTGGAAGGGAAATACGGCGGCATCACTATTCGGATATAAAAGCGCCCGTGCTGTCACTAACCGCGACAGATGACCACATCGCCGTGCCTGCAAACGTGGAAGATTTTCTGCGCCTTCTGCCCAACGCCAGGATAGAAAAACAGTTTCTGGAACCATCCAGTTTTGGACTGAAAGAAATTGGCCACAGTGACCTACTGCGCAGCCGCTGCAAGGCTTGTTGGCCGCAGGTTCTAAAAGGCCTAGCGTCTACAGACTGAACCTGAATGTCATCCTGATATCTAAGTTAAGCTGTTCTCGGATATAAGGAGCTTGCGCTTCGGCGGCGATATTGGTGCTGCGATGAGACTGATGACTCCACTTGACAGCTTCATCTTTGAATTCACACGAAAGCTCAAAGGCTAAGTGACCGCCTCAGTACCCCGGATACCGCTCCCAAAGCCCATCGTCATCCATAAAAGAATGCCACTCCTGGCACGTCCACAAATCCGACGCAACGGCCTCAATAACCTCCCGAAGCTCCAACGGCTCCAGCCACCGCTGCGGAATCACCCCGGTGCCAAGCATGGCGCCAAGAATATTCCCGGTGATGGCCCCTGTGGAGTCTGAATCCCCATCGTGATTCACTGCCACCAAAATACCCTGCTCGAAACTTTCAGCCACCAGGGCGCAATAAACAGAAATCGCCAGCGCTTCCTCTGCGACCCAGCCTTCGCCGAGTTCCTGGATAGCGATATGGTGTGGCGTACCGGACTGGCTCAGTTCTACCGCCTTATCCAGGGCCGCCAACGTCTCCTCGTGACCGCGCTCTGCAACCAGTAATATCTTGGCGGCACCCAGGGCATTTAGCAGTGTTTGATCATTCAATAACTCAAAGATCAAAACGGCCAACACGCCACCGGTCAGATAACCGCTGGGATGGCCGTGGGTGAGGCCGGCGCACATACACCCATCTTCAAATACCCTTTCCAAGCCGGAGTTGCCGTTGAAGGTGCGCCAGTAAAGCCCTACCGGAGCCACCCGCATTACCCCGCCACACCCCTTACTGTTATTGTCGGCGGTCTCTGGAACACCCGGGTAATCCCGCAGCGCACTCAAACACGTCATGCCCGGTGCTCGCTGGCTGTGCAACTCTGGCTGCTGAAACAACCAGCCGTCTTTCTCTGCGGTTACCGCACGACACTCGTGGCCCTGTGTTGCCAACCATCGTAGATAAGCATTGGCAACTGTGTGGTTGAAACCTGCAATGCCTTTACTGACTCCCCGCATTCGCCCCCGCAACAGGCCTTCTGCGGTGAACAGGGTCATTTGGGTGTCATCGGTTATCTTGCCTTTGCCACCGTAGGCCGGGGCGTAGTCGGTTATGCCGGCAGGGCCAAAGCGGCTCAGGATTTCAGCGCGGGACATGAACTCAACGGCGGCACCGAGGGCATCGCCTATGGCGCCACCGAGGAGGCAGGCGGTGTATTTATCTTTCAGCTTGGCTTCGCTACCAGGACCCGGCATGCTCTGCACAGTCGAGGTTACTGTTTCTGGCGCATGTTTCATTTTCCAGTCATCCGTGAGTTCCATGAACAATGCAGTTCGCTCTGTTCCTACAACCAAGGCCAATAAAAAATGCTCAGTTCGCTCGATCGTCTGCAACGTATATAACTTGTCTCGCACCCCGGCAGGATAGGCTGCATGGTAAAACGAAAGCTCTAACCGGCGCTTGCCACCACCAGCCGGAGTGACGGAGTACACCTGAATTGGTGAAAATCGCCGGATGTTGGGGCCAAACTCGGAGCTGATCAGCTCCATGGCATACCATTTACGAGGTTCTAAGCTGAAGCGGCGCATGAAGGAACTCTATTTTTGTTTAAAGGAGCAAGATTAATTACTAACGCATTTCGAATCTTTCCCCATTCATCCTCGGAAAAGTTTCGTTTTACCAAGTTACCCAACAACTCCTCTTGTCTGGGTTGCCCAAAGGCCAAACGATAGAGCGAAAGTATTTTTAGCGCCTCGTCCAGCCGCGCCTCCTCGCGACTCATAGGCATCATAGGAACCAGTCGTTCAATTTGCGCGGTCCCTGAAGGAATATGCCAATACGGCATCAAATCGCTTGTCCGATTTTGAGAGACGTGGTCGATTGCTGAAAACAGCTGTTCCCAATAATCGCCGCGGTCACTTAGCTGGTCCAAGCATAAGCCGTGAGATTTTGCGTACTCAGTCGCCCGGCGACGAACCACCAATGACTTATATCGATTAACCCGCCCCTCCCTTTGCTCAATATCGATCGGATTGGACGGCAAATTCCAATGAACCACTCGGTTGCAATACCAGTGAAAGTCCAAGCCCTCCTGACCGATGGATGTGGAATTCAGCATGAACGGCTTAAACGGTGAATTAAAACCGTCTCGAATGTGCTCAACGCGAACTTGCTGCTTGTCATCAGTCGAGCTCTGTATGCCCAGTGGCACCGCGAAATGACAACGTAGAGAGGCGTTCAGGGGGGTTAAATGACGCTGGCCATCTGCATGGCCCAAGTACTGAAAGGTCACGGATGACGTTTGAAAACCCATCACATCCGCAAACCTCTCTGCGGCCTCCGTAGCTGACAGACCGGCGCCCTTCAATAGATGGCCGTATTCCTCGATCATGGCCTGGAAGTCACCTTCGGCGCAGTAGTTCAGGATTTGTTGTGACTTCCAGATACTGCTTAGATGTGAGGCGTTCCTTAGCCGCGTTCCTGATTGCTTTTCGAGGACGGCAATCGACTCGGGCTTATTGAATAGGGTAAGTACCCCAAAAGCGACTCGAACCGCCGCTTTTAATTCGATCGATGGCCCTATATCGTAAAGCCCCGAGAACATACGAAGCGCGCATACCCCAGGCCCTGCGACGGAAAGCAGAGCCAGATAATTAGCGAGGTCGTTTGGCATCTTGCCCAGCGTTTTTCGCCCGCTAAGAAGCTGCTCCAGGCTGTCCTCGATTTCATCCAGATGCTTCCGCCGCCCTACATCCTTTGAGTTTGCCTGCTCGGTCTGCAGCCAATTCTGCCAGTCTTCCAGTGCATCGCTGTAACCACTGACATGATCCAGCAACATACCGGCATACGCATACCAATTATGATCCTCAGGGCCCTCAGACTCATATGGGCGGAGGCTTTTCAGCCTATCCCCAAATTGCGCACTCCTCTGGGCCAGAAGCTCTTCCAGCGTCGTATCACCACGGACTAATGTCTCTGCAGCCAACACCCGCGAGGGATAAATCAGTGACCAACCCGTTAGTGCGTTCTTACCCTCTAGCCCGGATTTCTCATAGTTACCCAGCAAGTCTCGCAGACTGAGCGGGTTACCGCCATGGCCGCTCAGATGCGGTCATGAACGCCTAATAATTGATCAGTTTCTATTGCTTGGACGCACTGCCCCCTTTCCCCCATTGCGTCGGGCCGGGGGAGCCCGGGCATCTAACCCGGAGCAAGCCGGCGTACCAGATCCGTGAGTTCGTCTTTGTAGGGATAGCTGTCACTCATCAACACTCGGATTCGGCG